>NZ_CALGPY010000013.1 GCF_937959485.1 uncultured Campylobacter sp. | reverse complement strand
ATGGTGGCTAGGTTATTTAAAGGGGCTGGGGTTTAAATTTTAAGGGGAGAGAGGGCTAAAGAATAGCTTCTTTGAAGGTTTGCGCAGTTGTTGATTGAACAGAATACATCCGACAAGCTTAAGAAAGTAATATATACGGCAAATACCATAGATATAGCAAAGCTCTTGCCATAAACGGACAAATACTATAAACATACAGAGGATTTTTCTAATCTAGCTAAGTCTCTAGAAAATAACCGGGACGAGCTTACTGCGTATTTCAGATATTCTAAAGCTATTAGTAAGCCCATTTAATCCATTAATTCCATAATCCATGAGTTTCATATATAGGTAGCTTAAATTTCTCAACCAAATCAGCATTTTATCCATTGCAGGGATATTTTCTTATAAAAGTCTTTTTAGTTAAATTTTAAACTCGTCTCTTTTATTCCTTTTAGGAGCATTCTTTGCTAAAGCATTACTCTTACAAGCAGATAGAGTGACCTCCATCCATCTCTTTATAGATATTTTATGTAAAACCCCGCTTTAAGTATACGCAGCCTTACTTTAATAGGAATTTGAGCATTGACAGGGGTATCAAAGATATTTAGGATATTTAAATCATCTAAGCATCATTAAGCATTAAAAAAGACTTTTAAATGTCGAAAGCATCTATCTGGCCATCCACTCTTTTAATCAAACCTAAGTAATGCCTCTAATCAAACCAAGCCACCTATACTATAGCCCAACCAAATAATGCCTAGTTATCTCTACTCTTGAATGCCCCATATCTATAGACACTTGAGCTAAAGCTTGCATATGACTCATACCCTTTTCACGTAACTCTTCATATCTTTCTTGAGCGAAGTTATATCTAAGCCCATGTGTTCCTCTTTTGTCCGCTCCTGCTGCTTTTAGATCCTTTACGTACGCATTCTTTGGGGCATAGTATCCAGATTCCTTAGCAAGCTTTAGCTGCCTTATAGTCTTATCGCTTAGCTTTTTAGTACTGTAGCATAAGCCGTTCTTACTGCCGAGTATGGTTATACTATTATCATCGTTGATTTCCCATTTGCTTGAGTTGATAGCGTCATCCAGTCTTAGTCCTGCCTCCAATTGAAGCTTGGCGGATATATAGTATAATGAGCTTAGTTGCATATTGTTTATGATCTTATATGGGTTTTCATAGGCTCTGTTATAATGCCTTTTACGAAGGTTCATACCCTTTTTCTTAAATTCTTTCCGGATATCCGTAATATCCTTTCCCGATACGTTTAGACCTAGCTTACTGCAATTATCAAAGCTCTTAGCTAATGCCGATATATAGGTATTAAGCGCTCCGCCGCTTATTTTATTTGCTTTTTGCAGTAGCCACTCTCTTGCACTGCCGGCATTGATGTTTTGCATTATTTTTTGACCGTGCCTAACTTTAAGAAATTCTATATATTGAGTAGTTACCGCTCTTAAATTTTGAATGCTTTTAATGCTATGGGCGTATGCGCTCTTTGTATGACCATTTTGTCCTTTAAGCTTACTATTACGTCTTACGTTACTTTTTGATATTCCGATACCGTTTGCTTGCCTCATAATCTGAGAGATAATAGCCTTAGCGTTCATTCTAGTGTGCAGAGCCATGATTATATACCTTTATCTTTTTAATAGTCTTGCTACGCTTGATTTACTGGTTTGTATGCCGTAGCGTTTCCATAGAATATCTGCTATTTTTTGATAGCTATGGCCGCTTTTATGTAGGGATTTTAAGCAATCCTTATAATCTGCTATTTTTGATTTGGTCGGTTTTTTCTTTGGGCCTAGTAGCTTTTTATACTCTTTATTTACTACTTCGCTTAAGGCTCTTTTATCTACTTTCATATCTTTATAATAGTGCAATATACCATTAAGTGCATTATCCGCTCTTTTTTTATCATGCCTTGCTCTACTAATATATGAGATAAAGGTATTTACTAGCCATATAAGTTCATTCTGATCAGCCGTTTCTTGAGCTTTATCGTTAAAGACTCTTATGCCTTTCTTGACTCTTAAAAGATTTTCGTAATGCATATCTGCTCCTTTGTGATAGATTTTGTGGTAAATTTAAAGATTACCGGTCTATTATAATGTAGAAAATAAAAAAGCTTGGGATTCATTATTTTCATGCAGCTTTGTTGCCTTTTAATAGCTTTGTTGTTCTTTTCGGTGGCTCCGTTGTCTTTAGAAAGCTCATCGTTTTTTAAAAGTCTTATTGTACTTTGTTGTTTTCAGAGGCCTTATTGCTTTTTAACAGCTCATTGTTTCTTATAAAAAGGCTTGGTGATAGAAGAATGGTAAAATCTGATATGCGGATGTTTTGAAGGGTATGAGAGGTAGGGGGGGGGATTATGAGGGATAAGGCATTTGTTTTTCGGATTGGGTTTTATGCGGAGGATTCCAGGGGTTGGTTTTAAATGAAATATTTTGTTGAAGGGCGGATATGAGTTGGGATTTTAGGAGCGTAAAGGGTAAAAATGCATAACTTACAGAATTTTAACCTCGCTCCTTTTAAGCTCTTTATGAAAGGGGAAGGTCACAAGCATAAAAACCCATGTAAGGATGGAGATATTTGCAGAATTTGTTTATACTCATGCAAGCATTTTAAATTTACGTATCAAAATTTAATCATTTGACTAGCTATGGTTTTAAAATGTACGTCAACTTATGAGGCGGCGTTTTAAATGTGCCGCCTCATATAAAATTTCTAACCTAAAGCGATATGCCGGTAGGGAATGAAATGCCGGCATAATTCTAAGACATAACCCTTAAAAGGTATAATCCTAAATAACCCTTAACTCATATAAACTTGCATGTCATCCTTGCGAATATCTCTTGGGTTAAATTCCAAAGCTTCCGAGTTATCGGCGTAGATATTTAGCTGCTCTATGATCTTGTTTACGGTATCTTGGCTCAAGAAAGCATTGCCTTTCAAAGCCTCTTCTTTGCTGATGCCTGAGACGGAGTCTAAATTTGCAATGCCGCTAGGACTAAGAGCTGAATTAAACTCGGATGTGTTTAAGTCTACATCGTTGTAAAATTTTGAAACGATAGCTTTTAATTCATTCTTATCGCCGCTACCTAAAATCATATCCCAGCCTGATTTGGAATTTGAACTATCGCCGGAGCTTTTTGAAAGAGGCGAGATTTGATCTTTATTATTCATAGACATATTGGCATCCATCGCCAATGCGGTAGGTTTGGCATTAGCAATATAGGTTTTACCGAATGCCTTATAGATATCTTGCGCCTTAATATTCCAGTAGCTATTTATTTGAAATTCCTCTACGATGCTATTCTTATTACTGAAAAAGCCTTTTACTTCCAAGACGTCTTTATTATTCGCATCGATCGGAGTGGTGCTTATTTTTAGATTTACTTCATCCGAGCTGTAATATATTCTATTGCCTGGCTTTTTAAAGATCACTTTATCGTAGCCTCCAAGATCAGCTATATTCTTTATGCCGCCTGCATATTCAAAGGTATTATTTTCTCTGCCTCCTACCATAGTGTTTGCATCGCCTATAGGTTTTGCTTGCTTATCTATAAAATCACTTCCTAGAATTTTGCCGTCTTTGAATTGAAATTTTAAATTTATCTTTACATTGTGGTCTTTGATCAAGATGCTACTATTTGATAGTTTATCCGAGATAAGTAACGAATGGTCGATTAAATTTAGATTAAATTTAACCTCGCTGCTTCCTATGTCTTTAAATTTGACTAGATCGTTATCTTTAAAATTTTCTATCGTATCATTTCCGTCACCCCTAGAAAAGACGAAGGTATTTTTGTCATCCATACTTATGCCGGGATTACCGTAGATATCGTAGCATCCTCTTAGCGTATCATTGCCGCCACTACCTTCAAGGATATTATTAACTCCATTACCTCCTATTAGGATATCATTTCTATTGCCACCTTTGATCTCATTATCCATATCGTTGTAGCCATGCAATTCCTCGTTTTTATCGGTACCGATCAAGGATAGCCTTTTAATATCATCAAAGCCTAGTTTATCGTCGTTAGCGAACTCAAAGGTTTGTATCTCCTGTGCATTTCTATTATACTTTATTATATCCGACAGCATAATCGAATCGCCCGCTGAGTTACGAAATGAAATTTTTAAATTATCGTAGGTTTTATTGTTCTCATCGTAGTCTCTAGCGTCAGTATTTACACATCTTCCTGCTAGCAAATCCTCTTTTCCGATTCCTTGAGCGAATTTAATCCTATTTTCGCGGGTACCAGCATATATAGTATCGGCTCCATCGCCTTTATTATATATAAAAGTGTTATTGCCAGAATAGCTTCCGTACAAAATATCATAACCTTTGCCACCTATGATAAGATTATCCTGATCAGAGTTGCCAAAAATAGTATCTGCTTCATCCGTGCCGATTAATGCCAATTTTTCGATACCTTCAGTGTCAAGCTCTTCGCCGTTAAAGAATTTTATCCTCTTTATTCCAAAGCGACCAAATGAGATAGAATCATTCTTTGAGTTTTTAAATTTAATGATCGTACCTTCTGGAATATGTTTTACTATGATATCCTCTTTTGTGATACCTTCGCCCAATTGAAGCGTATCGGTATCCCCATAATCAGCTATAGTATCGTTGCCATCGCCTTTATTAAATATATAAGTATCATCTCCCCAGCCGCCCTTTATTACATCATCTCCTTTGCCGCCTTCTATTATGTCATCGCCACTACCGCCATTTATAGTATCATTCCCTTCTCCACCATAGATAGTATCATCTCCTTCATCTCCGCTTATCGTGTCATTACCGGTTCCGCCATAGATAGTATCGTTTAGCTCTCCTCCTTGGATCTCGTCATCTCCACCCAAGCCGTTCATAACGTTATTTATATCATCATAGCCGTATAGAAGATTATTTGTATCATCACCCGTCAATGCTAATTTTTTAATATCCTCAAAGTTTAGCTTATCGCCGTTTTCAAATTCGAAATTTTCTATAGTCAAATCTTTATTGCTGCATTTATCTATAATATTTCCTCTAAGAAAAACGGCGTCGGTATCATTATTTTTAAACCCTATCTTAATATCCATTACTCTATGAGTATCATCATATTGGCTCAACTTCTCTTTATTTTTTGATACTGATACTACCAGATCTTCTTTCTTAATGCCCTTGCCAAATTTTAAAGTATCGTTACCCTCAATGTCGTAAATATAATCTACTCCATCGCCTTTATTATATACATAGGTATCATCTCCGCTGCCACCGTATAGATTATCGTTTCCTCTTTCTCCGATTAGAATATCATTACCTTTTTCTCCATTTAATCCATCATTACCATCTCCTCCGATTAAGGTATCATTGCCGCTATTTCCACAAAGGGTATCATCCCCGCCATTTCCTTCTAAAATATTATCGCGATGGCTATACCCGTATATATCATTGTTCTCATCGTTTCCGATTAAAGATAGGTTTAAAATATCGTCAAAGCTTAATTTGTCTCCATTTTCAAATACTAATGTTTTATGTGAGTATTTTTCATAGATACCGCCGTCTTCGGATATAATATACTCCATAGATATACTTCCTTGCTCTCCTTTAAGTGATATAACTAAATCTTGATACCTTGATCTTGTATAACTATCATATTTTACTTCGCCTTTAGTTACAATGATATCTTCCTTGTTTATACCTTTACCAAATTTTATGATATCTTCTCCTTCATAATCATGGACTGTATCGTTGCCATCGCCGATATTATAGATATAGGTATCGTCTCCTTCGTTGCCTCTTAAATGATCATCTCCTTCTCCACCGATTAAAATATCATTCTTCTCATCTCCGTAAAGCCAATCATTTCCACCATTACCTATAAGAGTATTGTTTGAATCTTCAAAGCCCTTTATTGTTTCTCCTTCATTAGTACCCACAAGAGATAATTGCTTGATATCTTCAAAGCTTAATTTTTCTCCATTAGCAAATTCAAAATTCTCTATGGCGCCATTAATTCTGGTTTTATTTTCAGTAAGAACATTTTTTAAAGTTATAGAATCGGCTTCATTATGTTTAAATTTAATGATTATATCTGTTGCATTATTTAAATAAGACCACTTCTGATTGATATTAGTTGAAACAATTAGATCCTCTTTTTGTATGCCTTCACCGAATTTAAGAGTATCTACCCCATCGTTATCTTCTATTATATCATTGCCGTCACCTTTATTGAATATGTAAGTATCGTCTCCTATACCGCCATTTAGAGTATCGTTGCCCCTATCTCCTATTAAGGTATCGTTGCCGCTACCGCCCTCGATTAGGTCGTTGCCGTCTCCGCCATACATAGTATCATTCCAGCCTTGACCGTAAAGCTTATCGTCTCCGCCTTCTCCTTTGATAATATTGTGTGTATGAACATAACCTACAATGTTCTCGTTATTGTCGGTACCAATCAAAGATAGCTTTTTGATATCTTCGAAGCTCAGCTTCTCGCCATTAGCAAATTCAAAATTCTCTATTATGTTGTTATCTCTATTTTTGTTGCTATCGATAACGTTTTGCATAGTGATGGAATCATTTGGGGAATTTTTAAAGAATATGGCTATATCCGAATATTCCTTTCGTCCAGTACGATCATCCATTCTTGCAACTCTTTTGACGATGAGATCCTCTTTGCCAATTCCTTCGCCGAATTTAATAGTATCGGCTCCTTGATTGTCAGTTATAGTGTCGTTGCCATCGCCTTTATTAAAGATATAAGTATCATCGCCGTATCCGCCATTGAGGGTATCGTCATTTTTATCGCCGATTAAGATATCATTACCTTCGCCACCGTCAAGAAGATCGTAACCTGATCCGCCGTTTAAGATATCGTTACCATTGCCTCCACCAAGTATATCGTTGCCGCTTTCCCCAATGATGGTATCGTCTCCTATCATACCATAAAGCTTATCATTATCTTCTCCGCCATTTAAAATATCATCTCCTTCGCTGCCACTTAGAATATCATCTCCTTTATTTCCATAAAGGATGTCATTTCCTGCGCCGCCATCAAGTTTATCATTGCCATCCCCGCCGATTATAGTATCATTGCCGCCTTCTCCATAAATTTCATCATCTCCACCTAGGGCGTTAAAATTATCATCTTCATTGCCAAGGCAGATTTTATCGTCACCTTGGGTTCCTTTTATGGCCGAATTATCAAGTATAGTTTTATAGTCCCAAATAGAGCCGTCTTTAAAAAGGATATTTTCTATGGCATACTCATATTCACTATGCGCATGAAAAAAGCCGCTGATAGTTATAACATCATTGGAGATTTTAGAGCTTATGATTAAATTATTAAATTCTCTTTTTAAGATTACATCATCGGCATTAAAATCATTAAATTTAATAGTATCTTTGCCATTTTCGTCGTCTATGATATCATTACCATCGCCCTTATTAAAGATATAAATATCGTTTCCGTTGCCACCTTTTAGGATATCGTCACCAATCCCCCCGGTTAAAACGTCATTGCCCTCTTCTCCGTAAAGCGTATCGTTCCCTTCACTGCCGATTAGAGTGTCGTTGTCGTCTCCACCATCAAGCCTATCATTGCCCTTGCCTCCAATCAAGATATCATTGCCGCCTTGCCCATTGATTACGTCGTCTCCATCAAGCCCGTTAATTTCATCATCTAAATTTGTCAGAAATATTCTATCATTTTCGTTGGTGGCGACTATAAATTTTTCATTTAATAAATTGTATATACTTCCATCTTTGAATTTTATATATTCTATAGAGTTAAAATAATATTGCTCTTCCAAAAGGTAAAATTTGCGAATCGTAATACTATCATCCGAAATTTTAGAATTAATTACTAGATTATTTCCGTCTCTTTTAATCTCTATATCACTATAATTAAAGTCATTCAATTTAATAACATCTATACCACCGCCATAATCCACTATAGTATCTCTTCCATCACCTTTATTAAATATATAGATATCGTCCCCGTACTCTCCTTCAAGTATATCATTACCGCCATTACCGATAAAAGTATTTCGATTAGAAAGAAAACCATGAATAGTATCGTTGGCATCACTTCCGAAGAGAGGTAATTTTTTCATCTCCTTAAAGCCTAGTTTGTCACCGTTGGCAAATTCAATTGATAATGTATCTATAGAGTTTACATCGATGCTATCATTTGTATTATTCTTGAAAAAAAATTTTATGCTGGTTTCATTATATGGACTTCTATTTATAACCAAATCTTCTTTATTAATTCCTTCTCCAAATTTAATTACATTATTCCCAATATCGTCCATTATAGTATCGTGCCCATCGCCTTTATTGAAGATATAGATATCGTTGCCTTCTCCTCCAAATAATTTGTCGTTTCCTTTACCTCCAATTAATGTATCGTTGCCGTTATCTCCAAATAGGGAATCATTTCCTTTGTTGCCATCGATAATATCATCTCCGTCATTACCCCAAATTTTATCGTTGCCGAGGCCTGCATCAAATATATCATTTTTCCTAGTAAGATATACTTCGTCATCTTCATCGGTAGAGCTTAACGGAACCAGTTCAAGTATTTTATTAAAATCATAAATGCTTCCATCCGCAAATGAGATAGTTTTTATAGGGTTGTTGCTTATACTTATTTCTGGGTTTGCATAAAAGAAATTTAAAATAGTTATACTATCGTTAATCTTTCCTTCATCGCCTTTTATTAAGATTATAAGTTTATCTCGTTTTCTTACAAAGCTTATATCTTCTTTGTTTATACCTTCACCAAATTTTATTGTACTAGATCCTCTGATATCGTTAATGATATCGTTCCCATCGCCTTTATTAAATATATAGATGTCATCATCGCCTTACCCATAAAGTTTATCATCTCCTTTGCCACCGTTGATCAATTTGGTGTAACCATTGCTACTAATAATATCATTGCCATCACCACCTTCTATAATATGAGGAGTATTTATATCTGCATGAATGATATCATCACCTCCGGTTCCTATAATTTTTATACTATCAATATCACTAAGTTTTATAATCTCTCCGCTTGCAAATTTTATATCTTTAATATTGGCTTGATTGATGACGATACTATCGTTAGGACTATTTTTAAATGATATTTTTAAATCCGAAGCGGAATTGATCACATTAAATTCTAAATCATTTTTAGAAATTCCTTCGCCAAATTGCAAAGTATTAATTCCGCCGTAATCCGCTATAATGTCGTTACCATCACCTTTATTAAATATATAGGTATCATCGCCATAACTACCACTGAGCGCATCGTTACCCGCTCCTCCTATTAGAATATTGTTTTTGTCTCCACCGAAAAGCGTATCATTACCTCCGTTGCCGATTAAGATATTATTTTCATTGTAATATCCATAAATTGTATTATCGGTATCGTCTCCGGTAAGAGATAACTTTTTAATCTCATCTATACTCATTTTATCGCCGTTAGCAAATTCAACAAGTTGAATATTAGTAGAAGTAAAAATAATACTATCATTAACATTATCTTTAAAAGATAAAAGTATATATCTATTGTAATCTTGCGAGATGATCAAATCCTTTTTATCTAATCCAACACCTAGTTTGAGAATATTATTACCTCCGTGATCGATTATAGTGTCTGTACCATCTCCTTTATTAAATATATAGGTATCGTTGCCCTCCCCACCATTAAGCCAATCATCTCCTTTGCCACCGTTGATCAATTTGGTGTAATTATTGCCTCTAATATTATCGTTGCCGTTGCCCCCTTCTATAATATGAGGAGTATTTATGCCTGCATGAATAACATCATCTCCTTCGGTTCCTATAATTTTTATGCTATTAAAAATATCGCTAAGTTTTAAAATCTCTCCATTTATGAATTTTATATTTTCAATATTAGCTTGATTGATGATAATACTATCATCGGGGCTGTTTTTAAATGAAATTTTTAAATCCGAACCGGAATTAATCACATTAAATTCTAAATCGCTTCTAGAAATTCCTTCACCAAATTGCAGGGTATTGATTCCACCATAATCTGTTATAATATCGTTGCCGTCGCCTTTATTAAAGACATAGGTGTCATTTCCGTAACCGCCGTTTAAGGTGTCGTTGCCAAGACCGCCATTTAGTGTATCGTTACCGTCTCCACCTTGCAAATTATCACTGCCCATGCCACCAATTAAAGTATCATTTCCATTTTCTCCGTAAAGGGTATCGTTACCGTCTCCTCCAAATAGTTGGTCATTGCCATCATCTCCATGCAGCTCGTCATTTCCGTCATTTCCATTTATGGTGTCGTTGCCATTATTTCCATAAAGTACATCGTTTCCTTCATTGCCGCCGATGACATCATCTCCATTGCCGCCCCAAATTTCATCGTTACCAAGACCTCCGTCAAAAGTATCGTTGCCGTCAGTGAGATATAGCTTGTCGTCTTTATCGGTAGAGCTTAGCGGAGTAAGCTCAAGGATTTTATTTAAATCATAAACGGTTCCATCGGCAAAATCTATAGTTCTTACGGTGTTGTTTCCGATTTCAGGATTTACGGAAAAGAAATTTTGAATAGTTATGCTATCGCTACTTGTCCCGTCTTTGCTTTTGATAGATAGTATAAGCTTATCCAATTCTCTTTTTAAGCTTATATCATTAGGGGCTATGCCTTCTCCGAATTGTATTTTATCATCGCCTGCTATATCATAGATAGTATCATCACCATCGCCTCTGTCAAATACATACATATCATTGCCGTATCCACCATAAAGCGTATCGCTACCTTTGCCTCCGTTTATAAAATTATTCTCAGAATTTCCATGTATAAAATCATTACTATCTGTTCCGCTTATATACGTATTAAGGCATAGAGATAATAATTTATCATCATTGCTGCCTAGCTTTACGAGATTTTCTTTTAAATTCTTTTGGAATATAGGTTTATACGCGCTAGAATCTCGAACGATACCCATTAATTTGATAATTTCATCATATTTCCCGTCTTTATATAGCCGCATAAGTCTAGAATTCAAAGCATCAAATTTATAGCTTAGCTTTTCACCTTTTTCTAAGCTCATCTTTTCCATATCTAAATTTAAATCGGAATATGTAGTTTGAAGCTCTATAGAGGCATAGACATAATATTTAAAGGTATTGATTTTATCATTAACTCTATTAGAAGCATTTGGACCTGGATTTGCACCCCGCCAGCTTTGATTAAAAGGTTTGCCAGTGATCTTTTCATATACGGCCATATCCCTTGCTTTTACATCGCCCCTCATTGAATTTTTATCTATTGCTTCTACTCCTGCCCATTCGTAGATCAGTTCATCAATATGTTTCTTTCTATCTTCAGGGCTTAGCATCAGATATAAATTTATTATTGTAGCCAGTTTTTCGTTCTTGCTTGCCGCCACTCTTAGAGAGTTTAAATTTCCACTAGCCACTACTTGAGGTAGGGCTTGGATTTCTAGCGGAATTTTGTTTTGATCTGCTATTTCCTCGGTATCTTTTAAATTCACTTTAAACCATATATCATCTGCCTTAACCTTAGTACCATCATTTAAGGTAGCATCAGAAGTTTGCCTGATAGAATTTCCGTTATTATCGGTTAAAATTTCTTTATAGTTCAGATCGATGGATTTCACTTTATCGCTTAGTTTGATTAATTCTCCTTCATCAGTTACGGCGTTAGAGTTTTTATCTTGCCATAATAGAAGCTTATCAAAGTCTTTATCATTTTTATCGATTATGCCGTCGTTATTGGTGTCAAATTCTTTAAGGGCGTTAAAGCCATTAGTATTTCCGCTAGTATGCGAATAGTAATTATCGCTTAAAGTATAGTTTCCGAATAGCTCGCCTCCGTTATCTATCTTGCCGTTTCCGTTTCTATCATACGCCAATAGTGCATCATCTTTTTGTATCCATCCGGTGGCTTCGGCAAAGCCGTTATTATCCAGATCGAAGTTTCTAGTATAATCCAAGCTTAGAGTATTTATGCCGTCGTTGTTTAAATCTATTACTATAGGGGAACTGTCAGTTTCAGGATCATCCGGGTCGCGGTCGTCATCGATGATTTTGCCGGTACCGGATTTTAATATCTTGGCTTTTAGTTTATCTGAGGTTTGGATGATTGTAGGAGTTACATCAAATTCCCTATCCTCTTGTTTGTCCGTATTGCCGTCCCATGTATAGGTATAGGTATTTCCCCGCTCATATTGCGCTAAATTTAGATTGTATTTTTTGATATATTTTTTACTTGGATTTCCGAAAAGATATTTTTTATCTCCTATCCCCAATATAAGAAATTCGCCCTTTTCGATAGAGCCTTGTAGCGAAATATTAAAATCTAACGACTTTTTACCGCTATCTCCTTCGTTTGTTTGGTTGTCACTTATACTTATACCTATCTCAACTATATCGAGAAGGGTTATCCCAAGACATGCATTCCCACTCTCGTCCTTAAAATCCTGTCTATATCCATTGATCGTGATTGTACTACTGCCTTTTTTGACGATCAATTTTCTATCTTCTAATTTATACTCCGTCTCCCCATCTTCACTTATATATACTCCTTTATCCTTATCATATGCTCCGCCCGTTAAGATCGTGCCATTGAAGAAGACTCTACCCTTACCGTCGCTATCAAAGATGACGTCTTTGTTTCCTGCGTAATAGGTATCAAAACCCTTGCTGCCTATTAATACATCTTGCGCTTCATCATCGGTATTATTTTTATCGTTCGAATACAGTATATCGCCATATTCTGAGCCTACTATAGTATCACTTCCTTTTCCGCCGACATAGGTTATGCCGTTTTTTACATATTCTTTATAGTGATTTTTTACATTAAATAATTCGCTGAGCAGAGGTTCGCTAAAATTTATATTTTTAGTCTGAAATTCGACAAGCCGATCATCCTTGTTAGTTCCATACATAACAAGTTTGTCATTTTCGTCTAGGTAGTTTATAACGCCTGAAGATTTTATGCGATTGTATTCTTCTTCAAATAGACCCATGGCTTTATAAAAATCAGGGTCGAAAACTTTGCCATAACCCTTTAAACTATCTAAGTTGTATTCTTTTAACTCTTTCATAGCCTCATAGTTACTTTTATTCATACTCCCTGCGTCTATACTTGCTTCACCCGTAAATTTAATTTCGACTTTTTTCCCTATGCTGCTAGGATCTGCTATTTTATTTAATATATAATTTACTAGTCCGCTACCTTTACCTCCTTTAAAATCAAAATCTCCTGCCTTAAATTGATACTCTACATCTCTCACATGGCTAGGGTTGAGATTTTCATCCAAAACATACCGAATTTTAGAGGTATTAAGCCCCACGTCCATGCTTCCGAATGTAAAAGCCAGTTTGGCAAAGTCTGGATTGTCTATATTTCGGTTGTAAAGAGATATTCCAGCAGGGTGTTTATCGAGTGTTGGTTCTTTGGCTACATCGTATGTATATGATTTAGGCTTACCATTCTCACCTAATTCATTATTCCCTTTATATTCTCCATAAAATAGATTTGCAAATTGCTCCTGAGTTAAAAAATATAATCCATTTTCAAACCTCTCATATTGACCTTCGTTCAATGTCGCATTTCCATTGTTTAGCTTATTTCCGCTTACGGTTTTACCGCTAAAAAATGTTTCAAATAATTTAAAGTCTTTTGCGTTTACAAAGTCTCCGGCCTTTTCTAAAAATTCTTGCGCTTCGACTTTTAGTGTTATATTTCCCTCCCTATCTATCCATTGAGTATCGGCTATTTTCTCCTTTGAAGGAGCCATTGGCTGGCCCCATATATACCAAGATAGAATTTCCGCAGTAAAATTATCATTGCCTCTTAAAATTAGTTTAGCCGCTATTGTTTATCCTTTGTGTTGAAATTTTATTTTTTGATTTGAAATTTGCTTAGTAAATTTCAAATGATCAGGCTTTTCAGCCGCCTTTAAACAAATCTTCTCTTACCAAACGATCCGCTATTTCTTCGACATTGTTTTTATAAATTTTAAAATCGCTATTGCCGCATGTATCGATTTTTAAATAATAATTCTTTTCGCGCGATTCATTTTCTATGGTGTTGTCATAATATTGTTTTCCTTCTGACAAATCTTTTATGGTATCTCCTTCGTATATCGTAATCGTAGCATATCTAAATTCGAAATTATCATACAATATAAAGCTTTTATCAAAATATAAAATATATTCGCGCAAACCGCCGTATTCTACTATAGGCTCTTCGAAGCCAGCCATTCTATTATTTAAATTTATCTTTAGCTTCTCCGCGATATCTACGGGCTTTATTTGAAATTTCTCGACAAAGATATTTCTATATGGCCAAGCGGCTTGATTTTTACTTTTTTCTATCTCATACTCTTTGGATAGAACTTCCAGCCAATCATCGTTATTAAATTTATCCGTCTCATAAAAGCCTACCTTAACGGCAAATTCTCCATTGCCGTAGTTGCAAGTCTTGCTGCCGTATACATAGTAGCATTTGTCGGTAACGACGGCTTGAAACAGCATACGTCTATTTAAAAGATCTAAAATTCCGCGCTTAAATCGCTCCTCTTTGGGTAAAATTCTATCCTCTTTTAAACAATACCCCTGTTGATATTTGTTATAGCCAAAGATAGAAACGACAGCAAAACCTCGCGAAGTGGAGTAATCGGGAATTATACGAATAAATGCGGCGCAAAGTATTATTATAAGAAGCAGCGTGCCTGCCAAGGCTTTAAATTTAATAGACCTGTAGAATTTCATATCAGTCCTTTTCTTGTTATCCCTTGGCGCGGATTATATAGCCGTATTTATAAAAGTATGCTTAAGCTTATAAAATATTCCCGAGCTTTGTTTTAAAGCGGCTTCTTAAATTTTTAGCGCTTTCCTAGCTATTCATTCCCGCCGTGCTATTATTGGTTTCACAAATTTCCCCAATCCCTTAAATTTCTTTAAAATTCCTTCCGAATTTAAGCCCCGTTTCAAATATACTTAATAGAATTCCTTCAAATTTTACTCAAAGGTATCCGATGCAAACCGCCCTGGGCTCGCTAGGTCTGATAGCCGCCGTAAATCATATCCCATTCGATGCCAAGGCGCTTATAAATAAATTTGCGCTAAGCAGCGAGGAGCCGCAGATCGAAGAGCTGGTGCGTATGGCTAAGCATTGCGAGTTTAAGGCTAAAATCAAAAAGCTAAATCTTTCAAATTTGATGCGCTATAAGCCTCCCTTTATCCTTCAGAAAAAGGATGGAAGCTACTTTAACGTCCTAAAGATCGAGCAGCAAAGCGAAGCGGATATTAAAGCGGCAAACGCTAGCAAGACGGCAGCCGATCTAAATAGCGCAAATTCCAAAGACGCGGCGGGCTCTAAGGAGATATTAAGCCCTGGCGGCGACACGACAAATTCTTTAAACTCATCTTCATCCGCATCGTTCTCTTCTAGCGCGCCGTCTCCATCCTCCGCAAACTCATACAATTCCTCCGCCAAAGAATCTAAAGCCTCCCGCTCATCCAAATCCTCGCAAGAACGAGAAGTAGCCGTTAAATTTATCGCATTTGACGGCGGAAATTCCGTAAAAGAGCTAGGCGCGAGCGAGCTATTTGATCTTTGCAGCGGCGAGTTTATAGTGCTAGCCCATAAAACTTTAAACTCTCAGATAAAATTCGGCTTTGCCTGGTTTTACAAGCGGATGTTAAGTTTTAAAAAGGTCGTATTTGAAGTGCTTTTGGCTTCATTTATCATGCAGCTTTTTGGCCTAGTGACGCCTCTTTTTACGCAGGTGGTGCTCGATAAGGTTCTAACCCATCATAGCATTAGCACGCTAAACGTCATTGCATTTGCATTTTTGGCGACCATCATATTTGAGATGCTTTTAAGCCTAAGTAGAAATTATATATTCGCGCACACTACTACTAAAATTGACGCCAGGCTAGGAAGCGAGCTTTTTAGCCATTTGGCTCTGCTTCCGATGACCTACTTTGAGAACCGTAAAGTTGGAAACATCGTTGCTAGAGTGCGAGAACTAGATAGCATAAGAGAGTTTATCGCAAATAAAAGCGTAAGCGTGCTACTTGATATTTTATTTAGCTTCGTATTTGTCTTTATGATGCTGCTTTACAGTATTAAACTCACGCTGATCGCAATCGCATTTATAAGCGTAATTGCTGCGATCTACTTTTTTATCACGCCGGTGCTTAGAAAGAGGCTGGAGGATAAATTTCAAATGGGAGCTGCTTCAAACTCCTATCTCGTAGAAGCGGTAACCGGAATGCAGACGGTGAAATCTCTAGCGATCGAGGGCAGTATGCAAAAGATGTGGGAGGAAAATCTAGGCAGATACGTCCGCTCATCTTTTAATCTTTCAAATTTAAGCAACGTCGCAAGCGGCTTTGCCTCCGCACTGCAAAAGCTTATGACGCTTTGCATCTTATATTTCGGCGTAGGGCTCGTAATAGAGGGCAAACTAAGCGTCGGTCAGCTCATCGCCTTTCAGATGTTTGCAGGGCAATTTAGCGCTCCTGTAATGAGGCTCGTGGGTCTTTGGAATGAGTTTCAGCAAGCCCTTCTTAGCGTTGATAGGCTAGGAGATATATTAAATACTCCAACCGAGCAGAGCACCGATAAGCCGATTGCGCTAAATAATATAGAAGGAGATATAAAATTTGACGCCGTAAATTTTAGATACAGGCCGGATCTAAATTTAGTGCTAAAAGATATCAGCTTTCACGTCTCTCCTGGCAAAAGCGTAGGCATAGTCGGCAGAAGCGGCAGCGGTAAAAGCACGATTACGAAGCTGATCGAACGGCTCTATCTGCAAAGCTCGGGCGCCGTTTATATCGACGGCATAGATATCAGACATCTAAATCCCTATCTTTTGAGGCAAAACATCGGCGTAGTCCTTCAGGAAAACTATCTATTTAGCGGCAGTATCAAAGAAAACATCGCCTTTGCCGCAAGCGGAGCGAGTATGGAGGAGATCATTAGAGTTAGCAAGATCGCAGGCGCTCATGATTTTATTGCAGAGCTTGCAGGAGGTTACGATACCTTCGTAGGCGAGCGCGGCTCCAGCCTTAGCGGCGGACAAAAACAGCGCATCGCAATCGCTAGAGCGCTCATAAATAATCCTAAAATTTTGATCTTTGATGAGGCGACCTCTGCGCTTGATTACGAAAGCGAAAGCATCATCAATAAAAATTTAAGCGAGATCAAAAAAGGAAAAACCTTCATTATTATAGCCCATAGGCTAAATTCCGTTAAGAATTGCGACGAAATTTTAGTGCTGGATAAGGGCGAGATCGTAGAGCGCGGAAAGCACGAGGAGCTAATGGCATTAGGCGGCTACTACAAGAGCTTATATGATAAGCAGCTAGGATAAGCCGAAGGGCAGGGCGGGATAAAATTTTAACGCAAGAGCGCTTTTAAATTTAAACCCATTTATTGCGCGTCGCCGCCTTTAAGAGCTTTATTATAAATTTATGGCATAATTCAATTAGATTTCTACAAGGATAAACTATGCTTGCATCGATAAATATTCAAACGTCAAACGCTAAAACGCTTAAAGCCATAGAGGATATAATCGCAAATGATCCTACCGCCGTTATTAGCTATAATGGGCCCGATTATTTAAGCCCGCAGGATGAAGCTAGGCTTATGGAAATTTCAGATGCAGACGATAGAGGCGAGCTGAAATATCGCTCGCACGAGGAGCTGTTGGAGCACCTAAATAAGCTTTTTAAAAAAATGGCCTAAGATATGAAGCTTGTCTACAGCGAAGAATTCCTTAATGATTTGGATAAAATTATTATGTTTATCGCGCAGGATAGTCCCCAAAGGGCGGCTAAGCTTGCGGATGATCTGATTGTTAAAATTTCAGATATTCCAAATCGCCCGTATAGTTTTAGAAAAAATCCTAAACTTAACCGTAAAGATACTAGGGATCTGGTTTTTAAAGGCTATACGGTGCCGTTTCGCGTAAGCAAAGACGCCATAAAAATACTAGCGATATTTAAACGCAATAGCCATGCTATGAAATAATTTATTAGATTAAAGTTGCAAACAATGCTAAAAATTTTCAAAAGAATAGAGGATGATTCAAACGAGTTTAAGCCTTTATTGATCGAGATAGAGGATGCTCCGCAAAACCCTTTAGGAAGATCTATCTTATGGATCGCTTGCGGGGCTTTGATATTTGCCGTGCTGTGGATGGTATTTGCCAAAGTGGATATCGTAGTAAGCGCTAACGGCAAGGTCGTGCCCGACGGCGAGATTAAAATTTTAAAATCACTCGAAAGCGGCGTCGTCTCTAAGATTTTAGTAAAAGAGGGCGATAGAGTAAAAAAGGGCGATCATCTTATCTTAATCGATCCCAGCGTCTCTACGGTAAATTTATCCACCAAGCAAGAGAGCTTGGCGCTACTTGAGTACTCGATAAAAAGGCTCGACGCTCTAAGCTCGGGCAAAAGCTTAGACGCCAATATCAGCGCAGATGAACTGAGCTTATACAATACGCAAAAATCAAACTACGAAGAGAGCATAAACGTCTATAATCTAAAAATGCAAGCTTTGCAAATGGGGATAAACTCTACTAATTTAGAGGTCGAGAGACTAAGTGGTATTTTAAAGATAGATGAGGCACGGCTAAGCAATCTAAATAAAGTAAAAGATATAATAGCGCGCAAGGATCTATATGAACTCAAATCCAAGGTAATCGAGCTAAACTCCAATCTTAAAATTTCAAAAGAGAAGCTCGCCGAACAAAGGGCAAATTTAGATGAGCTAGCCAAAGAGCTGGAAGCCTTTAAAAGCCAAAGCATATCTAAGTGGCTCGATGAGATGCTAGCCAAGCAGAAGGAAGCAAGCTCGCTAAAAGCAGAGATCAACGCGATCTTGTTTCAAACCAGACAGCAGATCATATCCTCTCCGGTTGACGGCTTTGTGGGAAAGCTACTCGTAAATACGCAAGGAACCGCCATAACTAATCAAGAAAATTTAATCTCAGTAGTGCCTAGCGACAAGCCTTTAATCATCAAAGCAAACGTGCTTAATAAAGACATAGGCTATCTGGAAAATAATCAAAGCGTGGCGATTAAAGTTCAAACCTTCGACTTTCAAAAATATGGCAAGCTTGAAGGCGAGCTCATCCACATAGCAAACGATGCGATAAACGATGAGAAGCTAGGAGAAATTTACGAAGTAAAGATTAGACCCGATTCTACATTTTTAATCGTAGATGGGATCAAAAAGGAGATCGAGCCCGGTATGAGCGTAACTGCCGAAGTAAAAGTGGGCAAAAGGCGCGTAATAGAGCTATTTATCTATCCCGTCATCAAATACCTGGACGAAGGGCTTAGCGTAAGGTAGGGAAGGAAGAGAGGTGGGCGGCTATTTACCGTTTTTTATTTGTTCAAATATGACTTGAAATTTTAGAACAGATACAAGAATTTCTAGATTTTTTAGTAAGTAATCGTTTTTGCCGCTATAGTCCTTTATCATAATCTATCATCAAATCCCCTAATCATATAAAAATTTGGCGCATTTTACCCTTTTATTCTTATGTAGTATTTAAAATTTAAACTGCTTTACCATATCGAATTTAAAGGTCTTTTGCTGCTTTAAATTTTAAAATTTTACTTCGCAGTATCGCAAAATTATAAAGCATAGAAGTAAATGCAATACACGATATAAAATAGGTAGCTATTCACATACCAATAAACACCAAAGCAGCCATCCATCAGATTATGGAGCAAACAAATGATATAGGAATATAAAAGAGCGATGAAAAGACCAAATAATGAATAAAAGGATAAAGTAGATATTCTAAAAGCTCATGCACTCATAACACCAAAAGCGAACATTGAAGCTTAATAGTTGCAGCGAAAAACATCTCATAGTATTAAAAGAAGTCATAGAGCATTGCAATCACAAAGAACAATATCTTTTAAGCTTATAACTTTTATAGTTATGATGATTAAAAAATACGTGGGTGTGTTTTTAAATTTACGTGTAGCTGTAATATACAAAAAATATAGTCGAAAAAAGAAAACCCCCATAAAAGCGCTAAAACGTCTCAAACAAACCCAATGGAGCAAAAAATGGCGGAACGACATATCATATTATCCGTCAAGAGCCTATCGCCTCTTGACGGATAGCTCCATTCTATCGGTATTTATAATTTATACGCGGCACACTTCATAGCGTAAAATGAGACGAATGGGAAGGCAAATGAGACACGACTTTTATGGATTCTGCTCCATTTGATCCGCTGCCCCATTACGCTCTTGCAGCTTCTCTTTTGCGATCTCGCCTAAATACTCTTTCTTTAAGCGTTTTAGAATTTAATATACGCCGACGCTTTACGGATCGGATATGTCTTGAAGCGCTTGCTTTAGTCTTTCAATTTTTAAGACGAAACTTAAAATTTCATCCGCCGTTTTATAAAATTTTAATCCCCTTTCGTATAAAATGCATTAAAATTTCATTTATAAAGAGCCTAATTTGGATAAATTTAAACCTCATTCGGATAAATTTAAAATAGCTTTCACCGTTTTTGCTTTGATCTTGGGCGCGGGCACGTTAAACGCAGCGGATCAATTTAACTCCGCCGCACCGAAACCCATCCCAGATAGAGCAAATGTGCAAAGATTCGCTTCCGATAAAACGAGTGTGCAAAAACCTACCTCTAATAAAGCATATACTCAAAATCAAACTGACATACCAAAATCCTCTCTTGATAAAACTATCGCGCAGGGATCCGCTCCCAACAAAACGTCCATTCAAAACCAATCAATAATGCAAAAATCCACGTCCAATAAAATATTGGCACAACAATCCACTCAAACTCAAAGATCCCTACAAAAGCTAACGTCCGATAAACAAAGTGTATCGAGCAAGCAAACCCCGCCAAACACTCAGAGCGCTTTGGAAAAATATCTCTCCGCTCCCGAGACTGGCCCCAAACAAGATAGCTCGCAAGACGCCTCAAAGGATTCAAATCCCAAAGCCGAAGCCCCTACTAAAATTTATAGACTCGACAGATCAAAAATACGGGATATAAATCAAAAAAGATTGGACGGGCAGCTTGATTCAAATTCAAAGGCAGCTCCAAGCTCCTTCTCCTTCGACGCCTTGTTAGAGCATACTTTAGCCAATTCACCGAGTTTAAATTTAGCCAGACTGGATGTGCAAAGCGCTCGCAACGAGCTAGAGTATCAAAAGGCCTCGCGCTATCCCGAGCTTGGAATTAATGCCAATAGCGAATACGCCAAACGCTACGGCGCCCGCTATAATTCCGTGCAAATCGGCGACGATAGTCTAGTCTCGCAAAGCGGCTACGGCAACTCCGTCTCGCTTGTGCTGCGCCAAGATATATTTAAATTCGGCGCGGATGAGTTAGCGATCGAAGCTGCCGAAGAGAATATCAAACAAGCAGATCTTAAAAGATGCTCTTCGTATATGGATAGTTCCATTAAGCTTTTGGAGCTTTACGACGAGGCGCTCGGATATAAAAACAGAATAGAAATCTATGAGCGGTTAAAAGATGCCTACGAGATGCTTTATATCTACGAAAAAAGACTATCGGGCGCAGGCGAGCTAAGCAAAACTGTCCTGGCAGATCAAGCTATAGCGCTAGCCGATACGAGCTATGAACTGTCTCAATTAGAACTAAACGCAAATAATGTTTTAAATAAAATTTACTCGCTTTCTGGAGTTAAAATTCCAAACGTGTTTTATCTTTCGGATCTAGGCGGAGCTAATAGTATCAGCTCAGACTTCGTACCCTTTGAAGATAGCGTAATTGCCAAAGGATTTGATCATGAATTAGCCGCAAATGAGCTGAGCATGAAATCGCAAGAGAGACTTTATTATCCTACCGTTTCGCTCTACGGCAGATATGATCTTTACGGTAGCGACAGAGACGACTTTAGCCGCGCCGGAAAGGATGTCAAAAGACATGGATATAGAGCGGGGCTTACAGTGCATATGAGTCTATTTGACGGAGGCAAGCGCGCCGCACAGATCAAAGAAAAGCAGATAAATAAAGAGAGGATTTTATCTAAAAAAGAAGAAGCTAAATTAGAATACGAAAAGCAGATCGCAGATCTTAAACTATTTCTATCTAAAAAGGACGAATACGATAAAATCCTATCTAATTCCTCTAAAATTTCAAAAGATATCCTAACTATGCAAAAAAGATTAAATGCCGGCAACGAAAGCTCAAAGATAGATGTTTTAAACTCTCTAATAGCTTCTTTAAAAAAGGAATTAGCTCTTAAAGAACATACGCAAAAAGCTAGCTTTAATATCAAAAAAGCGGAATTAATGTCTAGATACGGAAGGTGTGAGTAGGGCGCTCGGCAAGCTTATGTGAATAGCTATCTGTTTTACATCGCGTCTTGCATTCGGCTTTAGGCTTTGTATTTTGCAGTGCTGAGAAGTAAAATTTTAAAATTTAGAGCAGCAAAGAACCTTGGAATTTGATATGGCAAAGCACTTTTAAATTTTAAATATGCCGTAAGAATAAAAAGGTAAAATGCGGCAAAATTTTTATGTGAGTAGGGGATTTGATGAGAGATTGCGATAAAGAGCCGGTAGCGGCAAAAAGCTCTTTATAACGCAAGCGCTAAAACGGATAAACGCTCTGCTAAGCAAGCTCTAATAAAACAAACCCTACTTCCTACTATATATTTATGAGCGCATAGGCGAATATAAACATATCGTAAAATCTAAGATTATTAAAAATTTCTTAAGGAGGAGAGAATGGCATTTGTAGCAGAATATATTTCGAAAGAGGACTTGAAGAAATATAATGTTATAGACACTGTTAATAAAATTAGGACAAAATTTAGAAAACCTTTATTGAGCGATCAAGATATTAGATGGTTAAATTGGGTAATAGATAAACAAAAACAGACTTATCTTATCTTTATCGGTAGCCCTCAATTACCGGATCCACGAGATGGCTATACGGGCGAGGATATTTGGTTGCTTCATTATAAAGGTAAAAATATTGAGCTTGATATAAGGCGAATTTATGATGATACAACGAGTAAATATTTCACGGAAAATCCATTTAAAATCAAATATAAATTCCGAAGTGTAAATTCTGACATTGGGGGTATTTCGATAGATGAGCTTTATAAAATTTTAAATGAAGCCTTGTCTGAGTATGGTAGTGGCGGTATTGAAAATAGGGAATATGTTCCAAAAGAACACGAAGTCGTAACTTTTCTGCACGATTAAATATAAAGGATAAAAAATGACGAGTAAACAAGCTGATCAAATTTTAGCAGATATTGCAAACGGTAAAGATGTGCGCACTAGTAGCGGCGCTAAGGTAACCGCTGAAAATTTTGAGAAATTTTTTCTAAACGATATGGTTAGAAAACTAGGTACTAAAAGTGAAGGCGAGACAACCGTGCTATATAGTAGCGCTAATAAAGCTGCAGAGATAGCAACAAAAAGTCCGAATATTAGAATTATAAATAAGACGGAAGCTTATAAATTTCTAACCAATATTAACAATGATAATATTATTTTCAAAAGAATTTGGAAAAATTTTTATGGATATGAACCTAATTTAAAAAACTACACATCAAGAGAAGGTATTTTATTAGGCGGTATAGATTCAGAATACGATAAAAGCGGTAAGCTTGTAAAGCCAAAAACAGAAGGCGCTTGGGATATCGTATCAAGAAATTTTGTGCAGACGGCCAAGGGGGAAACGGTTATAACTTTAGGCGACGACGCTAAAACGCAAAGGGTATTTTTTAGAACTGAACTCCCCGAACTTCTCAAGAATAAAAACATTACTAAAATCAACGGTATGGATAAGGCGGAATTTGCCTCTAAACTAAATTCTTATGCTACCGATAAAGAAAAACTAAATTTTATAATAAGCGATAGAAAGACAGTGTTAGAAATCACCGGTAAAAGCGAACTATACGAGCTAAATCAAAAAGACTTCGAAACCGCTAGAAAAAATATCAAATATAATGAGATCTTGCATACCAAAACAAAAGATTTGATCTCCCATCAAAATAAAACGGTGAACGGTAATGCCGAACATACGACAGGAAATAAAAAGCCTACAGATGCGTCGATAGCGATAGGCGACAACGAAAAGAACATTGATAAAATCACAAGAGAGATTGTTAATAATGAGAAAATGTCATATAGCGATAAGATCAAAGAGATTACTAAAGTTCTAAAAAATGAGCCACCAGCTAAAGTTATCGGCACATTAAATAAGATAGGAACTGCAGGCCTCGTATTAAGCGCAGGTTGGGTTTCGTACGAAGCATATAAAGCACTGGAAGAGGGGGATGCGCAGCGGGCTAGCGATCTAATAGGCGAATATTCGGTTTCTCTAGGTGGCGGCTATTTGACCGCAGCAGCAGCTATGGCTTTAATGGGCGGAACGGTAACGGTAGGAAGTTTGTTGATAGGTATGGCAGCTATGGCGGTCGGTAGCAAGTTGTTTTCGTATTTATATGAAAATAGAGACGCTCTTTTATATTTTATTGATCCATTTGACGAAAACTGGAAAGGTAGAGATCAGGAATGGCTGGAGGAATTTAAAAATTTTTGGCAAGATCCAAATAGGTGGGAAAATGCAAAAGATACATTACCATATTTAGTGGAACAATTTAACCATACATTACGAAATGCTATAAATTCCATAGGTCAATTCCTCGGTTCTATTTTTAACTTCTTAATCTACGACCCTCTCGCCCTTGATCTTAACGGAGACGGCAAGATCGGCATAAGTCCTGCACCTAACGGCGGAGCCTACTTCGATCATAACGGCGACGGAGTATCTCACAGATCTTCTTGGATCAGCAAAGAGGATGGAATTTTAGCCTACGATCGTAACGGCAACGGTAAGATAGACGACGGCAGCGAGCTATTTGGAAATTTCACGCAGATAAAAGATAAAGATGGCAATCAAAGACTAGCCAAGGACGGCTACGAAGCTTTAAAGGAATTCGATAGCAATAACGACGGGCTCATAGATAATAAAGACGATAAATTTAAAGATCTTAAAATTTGGCAGGATGCGAACTCTAACGGGATCTCAGACGAAGGCGAGCTAAAGAGCTTAGATGAGCTAGGCATCGCTAGCCTAAGCCTAAATCACAATGAGGTAAACGAAGATCTAGGAGGCGGAAATACCCTAAGCCTAAAGGGAAGCTATATTAAAAAAGACGGCACCGCTCATAGTATGGGCGATCTAAATTTCAACGTAGATACGATAAATTCTAAATTTAAAGACGAGGCGCCGTTAAACTCAGAAGATATGGCTAGGGCAAATATTAAAGGATTTGGATTACTAAGAGATCTAAGATCGGCCGCTGCATTAAATAAAGAGCTAGCTGCCGCACTAGATAGCTACTCTCGCTTAAGTACCAAAGAGGAGCAGCTCAAGGCTCTGCCTGCTCTTATAAAAGCCTGGAGCGAGACTGCGGCAAGAAGCACGGGCGGAAATTCTAATGCCGCGGGCTACGAAGTAAACCTAAAAGGGGTGAAGCTTCCAAGCAATGTAAATTTAGGCGCAGGATCAAACATCAATGTAGATGCAGACGGTAATGTGATAAACTCTGGTAATCCAAACGCCAGAAGACTAAGCCTCACTCCGTCTCAATACAGAGCGCTTCTAGATAGTTCTAAATCCATAGATGAAAACCTACTAAAGGAATTTGAGAGCATAAAATATAAGATCAAGGTAATCGATGCTTTCACCGGCTCAAAGACTGCAGAACTCTATTATATAAGCAACGACGATATAAAAGCCATCATCAAAAACACGAACGAAACTTATGAGAAAATTTTAAACTACTCCTATGCATCGCTACTGGCTCAAACGAGACTAAAAGGCTATGCCGATCTGATAAGTCTAGATATGATCTCCGTGCCTAACGATACGGCTGCGGGCGGTGCCTCGGGGTCTGCAAGCGGCGGTGCAAACGCATCTGCTAAGCCGAAGTATGATTTCAGACTAAATTTCACCAAAGTAATCGATAAATTTAAAGAGATAAACCTAAGCGACCCGAAGAAGGCTTTCGTGGATTTGGCAGAGTTTGCTACATTGTTTCAGAGCAAAAAGGAGTTCGCAGCAGGACTTAGCCTACTTGCAGAGTTCGCATACGGAGCGAATAAACGAGGGGTGCTAAGCGAGTATATAGCCGCCATAGGACAAGAGACGCAAAATAAGCTAGATATAGCAACGATAACCTCCAATTCCAGCGGCACTAATGCAAATGATATTATGGTAGGGTCTGAAGGTAACGACGTTATCAATGGACAAGACGGTAACGACACTATCTACGGCGGCGAAGGCAACGATAAACTTTACGGTCAAGATGGTAACGATACCCTCTACGGCGGCGAAGGTAGTGACATTCTATCCGGAGAGGACGGTAACGACACCCTCTACGGCGGAGACGGCGACGATACCCTTTATGGAGAAGGTGATAGCGATATCTTAGAAGGCGGAGCTGGTAATGATAGATTAGAGGGCGGATATGGTGATGATACCTACATATTCGGCAGAGGCAACGGAGCCGATACCATCTATGATATCTACGGAAACGATACGATTAAATTTAAAGAGGGGATCAAGAAAGAAAACATCACCTTCCAAAGGGTCGCCAACGATCTTGTATTAAAATACGGCGAGAACGATACCGTTCGTATAAATAATCAATTCAGCGGCGGTGCTATAGAGCAGATCGCGCTTGCTAGCGGAGAGTATATCACTGCTAGTAAGATAAATAAGATCATCGAAGATCTCAACGCTTACGCTTCGAATAACGGCATGAGCAATATCTCGATGGATGATATGAAAAATAATCCGGATATCATGCAGATGTTTGCGAGCGGCTGGGGGGAACTAATCCTCCAGCCTCACGCACTGTGTACTTCTAATGCTACGCCGTGCTTTGTTAATGACTATTTACAAAACGCCGCCAGTGTTATAAACTGGCGGCATAGCATTGCGAGACTTTACTTTAACTATCTCAGCGCCTATCCATTTAGCTAAATTTTACATAAATTTGTATGCAAAATTTTATGAATAGAGCTCAAGATATGTAAATTTAAAAGGGTAAATTTTGAAATGATCTTAAAATTTGCCTCCGCTTCAGATTCAAATTTTTAAGTTTCGAAGTCCGAAATTTCGATCATTGACTTCGAATTTTAAAATTCTAATCCTGCCCGCCTTTTTAAATTTTATAATCTAAAATCCTTGTGTTTCGAACCACGCAGCTTGAAGTCGCTGCTTCTTAAATTTGAAATTCTAAGCTCTGAGATGCGGAGCCTTGCTCGATAAAATTTTAAAATTTCAAGTCCAGAATTTAATTTGATAAAAATTTTATCGGGCAGAATTCGGCTCAGTAAATTCTACAGAATGCTACTACGAAAGAGGAAAAGATGAAATTTTAAATAGAGCGTTTCAATTCCCAACGAGATGGAATTCTACACTTTCGCTATTACCCCATCAAAACAGCTTGATTGTTTCAATTCCCAACGGGATGGAATTCTACCGAAAAGAGCTGGAATGAAATGTCGGTATCCGTGTTTCAATTCCCAACGGGATGGAATTCTACTATGCGCCGATCCTATCATGGCGCAAAATACCAAGTTTCAATTCCCAAGGAGATAGATTATTCGCCCAATTTATATTAATAAAGTATTTTAGATTTACCTCGCCAAATTTACTCCACCAAAGCGAGGAATTTACCCTGCAGGATAAATTCCGCCCGATTTTACTTCACCCTCTTTATCTCGATCTCGCCGTCACGCGCGCCTATTTCGATCCGATCGCCGGTTTTGATCTCGTCGCTTAGGATCATATCGGCGATCTTATCCTCCACCAGGTCGTAAAGCGCCCTTCGTAGTGGTCTTGCGCCGTATTCGATATCAAAGCCCGCCGAGGCGATGAGCTTTTTGGCATTTTCGCTCAAGCTCGCGCTAATGCCGCGGTTTGCGAGCGTTTTTTGCAGACTCTTAAACATAATGCCCACGATTTTGATGAGATCGTCCTCGCTTAGGGCGTTGAAGATCACGATGTCGTCCAGACGGTTGATAAATTCGGGCTTGAAATAATTCTTCAGCTCGCTCTTTACCGCCTCCTCGCGTTCGGCAAGCGCAACCTCGCGCGGCTTGTCCGCATTTTTGGCGTCAAGCTCCATAATCTTAGCCGAGCCGATATTGCTCGTTAGGATGATGATCGTGTTTTTGAAATCGACCGTAACGCCCTTGTTATCGGTTGCACGTCCGTCGTCTAAAATTCCAAGCAGGATGTTAAAAACGTCCTTGTGCGCCTTTTCGATCTCATCAAAAAGTAGCACCGAGTAGGGCTTTCTTCGCACCGCTTCGGTAAGCTGTCCGCCCTCATCGTAGCCCACGTATCCAGGAGGCGCGCCGAGCAAGCGCGAAACGCTGTGTTTTTCCATATACTCGCTCATATCAAAGCGGATCATCGCTCGCTCATCATCGAATAAAAACCTCGCTAAGCTCTTTGCGCTCTCGGTCTTGCCGACGCCGGTAGGGCCCAAAAACAAAAAGCTTCCGATTGGGCGGTTTTCGTTTACGAGCCCCGCTTTGTTGCGCTTGACGGCGCGAGCGATGGCGTGTAGCGCCTCGTCCTGCCCCACGACGCTCTCTTTTAGATGCTCCTCGATGTGAAGGAATTTCTCCTTTTCGGAGGAGAGCATTTTGCTTACCGAGATGCCCGTCCACTTGCTTAAAATTTCGGCCACGCTCTCCTCGTCCACGCGGTTTCGCAAAAGCACGCCGTTTTCTTTCATCGCGTCCCACTTCGCCTCAAGCTCCTTAACCTTCGCCTGCGCGGCGGGGATCTTGCCGTATTCGATCTCGGCGGCCTTGCTAAGATCGCCGTTACGTCTTGCTAAGCTAGCTTCGTTTTTGAGGCTATCGATTGCTTTTTTAGCCTCGCTTATGCCGCCGAATACGGACTTTTCGTTTTCAAATTTAGCCTGAAGCGCGTTTTTCTGCTCGGTTAAATTTTCGATCTCTTTGTCGATCTGCGCGAGCCGCTCGTCGTTTTTGCCGTCATCCTCCATCTTAAGGGCTTCCTTTTCGACCTGAAGTGTGAGGATGTCGCGCTTAGCCTTGGCAAGCTCGTTGGGCTCGCTTTCGATCTGCATTTTAAGCTCCGCCGCCGCTTCGTCAATGAGATCGATCGCCTTATCCGGCAAAAATCTATCGCTGATGTAGCGGTCGCTTAGCCTTGCAGCCGCCACAAGCGCGCTATCGGTGATGGTGACGTTGTGATGCACCTCCAGCCGCTCCTTTATGCCGCGCAGGATCGCCGTAGCCTCGCTCACGCTAGGCTCCGCGACCGTTACGGGCTGGAAACGGCGCTGAAGCGCGGCGTCTTTTTCAAAATACTTTCGGTACTCTTTCAGCGTCGTAGCGCCGATAGCGTGCAGCTCGCCGCGCGCAAGGGCGGGCTTTAGGATGTTTGCGGCATCCATCGAACCTTCGCTTGCGCCTGCGCCTACGATGGTGTGAATTTCATCGATGAAAAGCACGACGTTTGCGGCTTTTACGACCTCGTTTATGACGGCTTTGAGCCTATCCTCAAATTCGCCGCGGTACTTCGCGCCCGCAATCAGCGCACTCATATCAAGCGCGATGACGCGTTTGTTTTGCAGGCTGAGCGGAACCTCTTTTTTGGCGATCAGCTGCGCAAGACCCTCGACGACTGCGGTTTTTCCCACGCCCGGTTCGCCGAGTAGGATAGGGTTGTTTTTCGTCTTGCGAATTAAAATTTGCATCATTCGCGAGATCACCTCGTCGCGACCGATGACAGGATCGAGCTCGCCTGCGATTGCCTTAGCGGTGAGATCGACGCCGAATTTGCTAAGCGCCTCAAGCGTCTCGTCGGCGGTTTGCGAATCGATACTTTTACCGCCGCGAAGCGCCTCAAGCTCTTTTTTGATCTCGCTAAGATCCGCAAATTTAGACAGAATTTTCTTTAGCGGATCGGCGTTTAAATTTGCGATCAGCCAGGTATCTACGGCGATAAATTTATCGCCCGAGCTCGTCATCAGCCCCTTTGCGACCTCTAGCGAGTTCATCAGCTCGCGCGAGATACGCACGTTTTCCTTCGTGACGTTTGAGCTGGTCGGCAAATTTGAAATTTCGCTTTTGATTTCAAGCTCGACCGCAGTCTTTTCGATGCTAAATTTATTAAAAATTTGATTTAGAACCGAGCCGCTGTCGGTTACCAAAGCCCAGAGCATATGCAATACGCCCACTTCGCTATTTTTGGAATGGATCGCTAAAGAAACGCTGCTTTCGAGCAAAGAGCGCATTTTGTCGGTTAGAATTTCAATAGTTTCGTTCATAAATTTTCTCCTAAAGTTGAAGTTGATTGCATTATATAACTTTAGTGTGTTTATGTCAAGGTTTTTTAGTGAGATTTTAAAATTTTTGGCTTAAATTTATCCGTAAACGCGCAAATTTCGTATGAAATTTACCTTATTTTTAGCCAATTTTCTATAAAATTCACTCCATTTTACTTTCAAGGATAAACTTTGCGACAAAAACACCTCTTCTTCGGCTTGGGATTTATTTTCTCTTTATTTTTAGGCGTTAGTTTTTTTACCGGAAATTTACAAGCCAGAGAGGTCAATGCGACTAAAAAACCAGACAGCGAAAAAACGCGTCTGGAGGCGCTAGCAAAGCTTACCAAAACGCTTGCGATCGTCGAAAACAATTACGTCGATGAGATGACCTTCTCGGAGCTCGTGGATAAGACGATCTCGGGGCTTATGAATAACCTCGACGCGCACTCAAGCTACATGGACGAAAAGGCGTTTAACGACACGAAAGTCCAGACCGAAGGCGAGTTCGGCGGGCTTGGAATTCAGGTGGGTATGAAAGACGGCGCTCTGACCGTCATCTCGCCTATCGAGGGCACTCCGGCGGATAAAAAGGGCATTCAGGCTAACGACGTGATCTTGCGTATCGACGGCAACGCGACCTTCGGCATCACGATCGACGATGCGGTCTCAAAAATGCGCGGCAAGCCGAAAACTAAAATCACTCTAACGATCGTGCGCAAGGGTGTTAGCAAGCCTTTCGACGTCGAGATCGTCCGCGACATAATCAAAGTAGAATCGGTCTATGCTAAGATGATCGAGGATGATAAAATTTTATATCTGCGCGTTACGAATTTCGACCAGCACGTAGTTCCGGATGCAAGCAAATTTATAAAAGAGCATAAAGACGCCAAGGGCATTATTTTGGATCTGCGAAACAACCCAGGCGGGCTTTTGGATCAAGCGATCGGGCTTGTAAATTTATTCGTCAGCAAAGGGCTTATCGTCTCTCAAAAAGGACGCGCGAAAAACGAAACCGAAGCGCATAACGCCGATCCTAAAAAGAAGATCACCGATCTACCGCTTGTGGTTTTGGTCAATGGCGGCAGTGCAAGCGCGAGCGAGATTGTAAGCGGATCGCTTCAAGATCTAAAGCGCGCCGTGTTAGTTGGTGAAAAAACTTTTGGCAAGGGAAGCGTGCAGGTAATCCTGCCGATAGAGGATAAAGAGGCTCTGCGGCTTACCATAGCGCGATACTATCTATCAAGCGGTCGCACTATCCAAGCGGTGGGTGTGACGCCTGATCTCATAGTGGCGCCGGGCAAGGTGCCGAGTCGCGACGAGGATGAATTCTCGCTAAAAGAAGCCGATCTCAAAAAGCACCTGCAAGGCGAGTTAGCCAAGGTCGAGACCAAGAAAAAAGATGCTCAGAAAAAGGATGAGAAAAATTTCATCACCGTAGAGCAGATTAATAACGATATCCAGTTAAAAACCGCAATAGACGCGATAAAAATTCTAAACATCAAGTAAGGAGAGTGTGATGCAAGCTACCAAAAAAGAGCTCATCTACGAAGGCAAGGGCAAGAAGATGTGGTCGGTTAACGAAAGTGACGACCTTTTGATCTCGGAATTTAAAGATTCGCTGACGGCGTTTAACGGCGTCAAAAAGGCCGAAGAGAGCGGCAAAGGCGCGCTGAATTGTAAAATTTCGACGCTGATTTTTGATCTGCTTAAAAAGCACGGCATCGCTACTGCGCTTGTTGAGACGATCAGTCCGACCGAGCAGCTCGTAAAAAAATGCAAGATTTTCCCTCTTGAGATCATCGCTCGTAATATCGCCACTGGCTCGCTTACAAAGCGTCTGGGCATCAAAGAGGGTACGAAGCTCCCGTTTACGCTGGTGGAGTTTTGCTACAAAGACGACGAGCTGGGCGATCCTATCCTAAACGACGAGCATTGCTTGCTGCTTGGCGCCGTAAAGAGCCAAAGCGAGCTTGATGAGCTCAAAAAGATCGCGCGCAAGATCAATGAAATCTTGATTAAATTTTTTGATGAGCGAAATTTAAAGCTCGTGGATTTCAAAATCGAGCTTGGCAGAGATAAGGACGGCAATATCCTGCTTGCAGATGAGATCAGCCCCGATAGCTGCCGCTTTTGGGACAAACAGACCGATAAAAAGCTCGATAAGGACGTATTCAGGCAGGATCTCGGTAGCGTAAAAGTGGCCTACGAAGAGGTCTTGCGTAGAATTCTAGGATAAGCGATGAAGGTGATCGTAAACGTAAGGCTTAAGCAGGGCGTGCTCGATCCGCAGGGCAAGGCGGTTTTACACGCCCTCGCTTCGCTTGGATTTAGCGGCGTGCGAGATGTGCGCGTAGCTAAACAGATTGTCCTTGAGCTAGATGGCGAGGATAGGGATAAAATTTATGCCGAAGTTGCCAAGATGTGCGATGAAATTTTGGCAAACACCGTCATCGAAGACTACGAGATCGTGATATGAAGGTAGCGATCGTCAATTTCCCAGGCACCAACTGCGAGCGCGACAGCAAATACGCCTTTGATAAGCTTGGTTGCGAAACGCAGATAATCTGGCATAAAGAAACCGACATAAACGCCGATCTGATCGTGCTTCCCGGCGGCTTTAGCCACGGAGATTATCTGCGAACCGCGGCGATTGCTAAATTTAGCCCCGTAATGCAAGCGATACTTGATCACGCGCGAAAGGGCGGCTATATTTTGGGTATCTGCAACGGCTTTCAGATGCTTTTGGAGCTAGGCTTGCTCGCAGGCGCGATGAATAAAAATATAAATTTAAGCTTTATCTCAAAATTTCACCATCTGCGCGTCGTTTCAAACGATAATAAATTTCTGCACTGTTGCGATAAGGGCGAAATTTTAAATATCCCGATTGCGCATGGCGAGGGCAACTACTATGCGCCTGCAGATACGCTAAAGTCGCTATACGACGAGGATTGTGTGCTGCTAAAATATTGCGACGAAAACGGCGCGGATCTAAATCCGAACGGCTCAGTGGACGCAATCGCCGGGGTTTGCGATAAAAACAAAAAAATTTTCGGCCTGATGCCGCATCCTGAGCGCGCGATAGAGCCTATTTTGGGCGGCACGGACGGAGAGAAAATGCTAAAAGGCTTAATTTGCTAAAAAAAATTCTTACTATTTTAGGTGTCTGTACGCTTGCGTTTGCTGCGCCGGAGATTGAGATCGATTCGCTTGACGATCTAAGTAAATATGCGCCGAAAAAAGCTGAGGATAAGCCCGACGAGCCGCAGACGCGCGATAATTCCAAGGTGATGCTGAAGTATAATAAAAAAGAGGTTATGTCGATGGATAATCTAAGCATCGACGATCTTAAGGCTCTGGCGCCTACTAACGAAGTCGATCTGGATGTATCCGACGATAAAATTTATCAGGACATCAAACCCAAAGAGCTTACGCTAAAAGCCAGTGGAATGCCTAGGAAGGTGTATTGCAATCAAATTTTTAAGATTGACTTCGCCGTATATTTGGGGCAGAAAATCACCGTTAAGCCAAAGCTGGAGATCAGCCGCACCAATGGTATGAAGTGGCTTAATGCCGACAATCTTACGTGGATTGAGGGTGACGAGATGTTTGAGACGACGCTGTGGTTTGCGGCAAGCGATAAGAGCGACAAGATCAATGAGCTCGTTTTGACCTTGCAGCGCAACGGAGAATTCTTTGAAAAAAGCTCTATCAAACCTGATAATCCGGAATTTATGAAGCTTGACACGAAGCCTAATTTTTCGCATATCGTAGCCGACGAGCTGAAACTTAAAAACTACAAAACTACAAAATTTGACGACGCATCGAATTTACTCACGCTCGATCTTGGTATCCGAAACGGCGCAATCGGCGCTTTTAGCATCGATAATCCAGCCATTATCAAACAGGGCGTGGACTCCGTACGCGGCACATACGCAAGTCAGAGCGGATATTATTTCGCCGTCGTGGATAAAAATATCACAAATTTAGACTTCAGCTATTTTAATCTTAATACTAAAAAATTTGAAAATTTCGGGCTTGAGCTTAATCCGCGCGCCGAGGATCTTAGCACGCAGATCGGTCTGAATCCAAAAGAGAGCAAATTCGAAGCCTACAAGCAGATCGCGATCTACACGCTAGCTGCCGTACTTTTGGTGATGTTTCTGCTTAGTAAAAATATCACGCCGCTTATCTTTGCGGTGCTGATTTTGGCGGTAAATTTCTACGCACAAAGGCCTTACGGCACGGGCAGTATCGCGCAAAATTCCCCGGTTAGAATTCTGCCTATGCAAAGCTCCACTGTATTTTACGTAACTAAAAATGCCGAAAAGGTCGAAATTTTGGGCACGAATAAGGATTTTTACAAAATTATGCTGGGCGGCAATAAGATCGGCTGGGTAAAAAAGGATGAGCTTGTCAAGGATTAGAGCGCTATTTTACGCGATTTGGTTTATTTTTACCGTCGTTTGCGTCGTGATCGCCATGGCGGTGAAAAACTCCTCTCATCGCCGCTTCCGCCGCATTTGGGGGCGCTTTCAGCGCTATGGCGTCGGATATGATATCGAGATCATAGGCACTCCCGATCCGCGCGCGCAGTTAGTAATCGCCAACCACCAAAGCATAATGGATATCGTCGTGCTTGAAGAGACTCATCCCGCCGATATCTGCTGGATCGCTAAAAAAGAGATCGCAGACATCCCTATCATCGGCAAAATCATCACGCTTCCGAAGATGATCCAGGTCGATCGCTCAAATCCGCGCGATCTGGTGCGGATCGTGCATGAAGTGCAGCAGCGCGTGAGCGAGGGGCGCGTCATTACGATGTTTCCCGAGGGCACCAGACATCGCGGTACGCAGCTTTTGCAATTCCAAAGCGGCGCCAAAGCGATCGTTAGCAAGCTCGGTCTGCGCGTCCAGCCCGTGGTGCTCATCGGCACGCAGCACATCGCAAACTCTCACGATTTCACCGTCCACAGCGGACACGTCAAAATCATCTACCTAGACCTGCTCGACACGAGCGATAAAGATTGGCTGCAGCACGCCAGAGATACGATGCAAGCCGTAATCGACGAAAACGAAACCGCCGAAGCGTAGGCGGAATTCATAAATTTACCGATAAAATTCAAACGCGACTTTTGTTAATTCGCTCGATTTCTGTGCGCAGCGGCGCGTTTATTTGCGCTTTGATTTGCGACGGCGAAATTTTTTTATAAATTTCACCCGCTCGTGTTAAGCGGCGTGGAATTTTAAAATTTCGTTCGTGCGCGCGGACGGCAAAATTTTAAAATTTTATCCGTGCGCTCAGGTAGTGGAATTTTAAAATTTCATCTAAGCAGCAGGCGGCGAGTTATCGGCGAGAGACCCGCAAGAAAACAGCGCTTACATAAAAGCGAAATTTTAAAATTTACGCGGCGCGGAAAGATGAAATTTGGCGTATATTTAGCCATTTGCGCAAATGGCTAAACGATCTGTCGCAAGAGCAAAAGACGGCGGCAACCCGCAAGCAGTCTTAAAATTTTAAATTCTTAAGGAGGAGAGAATGGCGTTTGTTACAGAGCGTATTTCAAAAGAGGATATCGAGAAATACGATTTGCTAAAACCGTGCAATGAGATATGCAATAAGTATTATCAGGGTGAGCTTGATTTGGTAGATTTAAATTCGAGAGATTGGTGCATAGATCGAGATAGGGGCATTTGGCTTTTTGTAGTACGCAGTATCACTATCGGAGATCCTAGAGATATGAACTATAGCGGCGAAGATATATGGATCTTGCACTACAAGGGTAAAGATATAGAAATCGATCTGAGGAATATACATAATGAATATACAGGTAAAAAAGATACGGATAATCCGTTTATACTAATATATGGACTGGAATCTATAAGAAGTGATCTTGGGGATATAACAAAGCAGGAGATTGTAGATATTTTAAAAGAAATTTTAAATGAGTTTAAGGGAGGAGACGTTATAACGTATTTTATCCCCAAAGAGAATATTCAAGTAATTTTCAGATCTAAAATTTAAAGCAAAGGGGATAAGGTGGCATTTGTAGCAGAATATATTTCTAAAGAGGATATTAAGAAATATGATATTATAAATCGTGTAGATCAGTGCTTGGCAAAATATCATTATGATCCACAGGAGCCCAATGAAATAAAGTGGCTGAATTGGGTTATTGACAGGCAAAGAGATATTTGGCTTATCTTTGTTTGTAGCCCGCATCTGCCTGATCCAAGAGACGGATATACCGGAGAGATGATTTGGCTGCTTTATTATAAAGGTAGAGAAATTGAGCTTGACATTAGACGGGTCTATGACGAAACCACAAGTAAAATGCTAGTCGATAATCCGTTTTTTATCAAATATAAGCTAGAAAATATAAATTCTAGTATTGACGGAATTTTGTTAGATGAACTTTATGGCGTCTTGAATGAGGCTTTAAAAGAATATGGTAGTCGTGGAATTGGCGGTAGAAAATTTCTACCAAAAGGACACCAGATTGTAACATTTTTGCACGATTGAGAATGCTTGCGTGTATTAGAATTTCGGTCGGAAATTTGTTTTAAAAACAGGAGAGCAAGATGGATGAAATTTTAAAAACAATCCAAACGGCGTCGTTTATTATGTTTTTCGCACCGATATGGGCTTTCATAGCTACTCCGTCATTTGATTTTTGGAAAGACTCAAAAGTAGATGAGTTTTTTAAATTTGCTGCTATGAAAAGAGATATGAAACTTTTAAATGATGAGAGATACCAAAAGCCTCTAGATCGTAAAATTATTTGGCTTTACATAGCCTTTGAATTTTGCTTGGGGCTTAGCGTATATTTAGGCATTTTCGGGCTTATCGTAAGCACGATTTTGCGGATAATTTATGGATAGTAAGGCGGCTAAGCAGTGAAATTCCAAAAGTAGCCAAATAGACAAAAGGTAAAATTTTGAAATTTTAAACCCTCGTTCGCTTAAATCAGCGTCGGCTTTAGTTTGCGTGCCGAAAAGTCGGGTCTCTCGCCGCGAGCTAGAGCGATGAGCTCATCCGTCGCAATTAGATAAAAGCCCGCGAGGCCTCTTCCGAAAAGCCTTTGGATTTCATCGCTTCTGCCGTCTAAAAAATCAAGCGCGAGCTTGGAATTTACTAGCAAAAAATCGCTTCCGCTGTCAAACGCGTCAAGTAAAATTTCGCCCCCCAGCCGCAGCGCGCACTCCCGCTCCCGCTCATATATCTGCGCTCCAAGCGGCGCGCCTTCACATTCAAAGTGCACGATCTGCGCGCCCAACCTGCTAGCGAGCTCCTCCGCAGCCTCATCGTACCACACGGCGACGTTAAAGCCGCTAAAATCGTGCTTCGCGCTCGCTGCGTCAAATTCCGCCATGCTCTGCGCGCTTAAAATTTTATTGCTGCGCGCGGGTTCAAATTTTAAAATGTCGCAAAACGCCCTGTATGCCGCGCGGTCGTCAAACTCCATCCCTACGGCGTCGCACTTCGTAAAATACGCCATCTGCGGCTCGATGATCTCTAAAATCCTCATGCGCTCGCTCGGATGCGTCTGCATCAGGCGGTGCGCGAAGATAAAGGCGCTGTTACCCAAAAACTCCTGCGAGCATGCGGGGATTTTCGTCGAGTAAAAATAGGGCACGAGGCTTTTGTAAAACTCGAAATCATTGGCGTCCGCGATGCTTTCAAAGGCTTGAAATTTATCCAAAAATGCCCTCGGCTCGCAGCGTAGGTCTTTAATCGCCTCTTTTTCGCTAAGAGGCGCGATGATTAGCTCGCTTCCAAAGTGTGCTATGAGCGTATCTAGCGGCTCTTTTACGCTCACCGTCGTGCCGCCGATTTTTACAAATTCCACTCCCTGCGCGCTGAAATAGGGATCGTGCGCGCAGATGTGATCAAGCAGCGCCGCAAGATCGGCAAAGGGTGCGCTTTCATAAACATAGGGCTTGAAGTAGCTTGCTACATCGCAGTGCGGATCGAAGCGAAAGAGCCTGATTTGAAGCATTTTTCATCCTTTTTTTTAGAGCAATGATACTAGAATTTGCCTTAATAATGAGTTTTTTAGGCTCAATTTTATAAAATTGTGCCTTAGATTAACGCAAAGGCCGGCTATGAAAAATTTATACACCCTAAATCATGCGCCGATAAATGCGCATTTTAGTAAAAACTCAAGCGATTTCGTCGTGCGCGAAGTGCCGCTTTACGAGCCTAGCGGTGAGGGCGAGCATTGCATTTTGCTGCTGCAAAAAAAGGGCATCAGCACGCACGAGGCGCTGCGGATTTTAAGCGAACGCACGGGCGCTAAGATGCGCGAGTTTGGCTACGCGGGGCTTAAGGACAAGCAGGGTCTTACAACGCAGCGCGTTAGCATGCCCGCTAAATTTGAGCCCGCGCTGGGCGCATTTTCGCACGAAAGCCTTAAAATTTTAAGCGTACAAAGGCACAAAAACAAGCTTAAAATCGGGCATCTAAAGGGCAACGACTTTTTTATCCGCCTAAAAAAGGTCCTGCCGCCCGACGCCGTCAAGCTCGCAGCCGCGCTAGATACGCTAGGGCGCGAGGGCTTTGCGAACTACTTCGGCTATCAACGCTTCGGCAAGTTCGGCGACAATGCGGCGCAGGGCGAGGAGGTGCTACGCGGACAAAGGCGGCTTAAAAACCCCAAAATGCGCGACTTTCTAATCAGCGCCTATCAGAGCGAGCTTTTTAACCGCTGGCTTAGCAAGCGGGTCGAAATTTCAAAATTTGCGGCGGAATTTAGCCTTGGAGAGTTTGCTAAAATTTACGGGCTAAGTAAAGAGGAGGCGCGTGAGATCGCGGCTCAGCCGCAGTTTTTTAAGCTGCTAAGGGGCGAGATTTTAGGGCATTTTCCCCGTGGCGCGTTTTTTAGCTGCGACGATCTGGGCGCTGAGTGCGAGCGCTTCGCGAGGCAAGAAATCACGAGCGCAGGCCTTATCGTGGGGCGAGCGAAGTTGCGAGCTAGCGGGCTTGGCGGCAGATTTGAAGATGAAATTTTTGCGCCCTCGCGCGAGTTTGAGGCGCAGATGAACGGCTCGCGCAGGTTTGCGTGGAGCTTTATGGAGCGCGTACAGCACACCTATGATGCGCAAAATGCGCATTTTAGCTTCAGTTTTTACCTGCCGAAAGGCTCTTACGCGACGGTCGTTTTGGAAGAAATTTTGCACCGAGATATATTCGAGGGCGCCGTGACAGACGAGGATTGAGACGCATCGCGCGCTGTAGGATAAGGACTCACGCGTCCCATGTCATGCCACGTCAAACCGCGCCGTAGAGTAAGGTTCGCACCACATTTAGGCTACGTCGTAGCGCACCGCACCGCGCTGCAGAATAGGGCTCACGCCACGCCACGCTCCACGTCAAACCACGCCATATCGCGCGAAATTTTACGGAATTTTAGAGCCAGATGCGTGGATTTAAATTTGCGCGGCAGAAAAATTTTATAAAATTTTGTGAGATTTCATCGCAGTAAGCGCGCCGTTTTGACTAAGCCATAGAATTTCAAATCAAAATTTTATTCTGCTCGGCCGTAGGTAAAATTTGCTAAATTTTACCTTTTTATAGTTGTCTAAATTCATTTTCGCCAATAACCAGCAAAATATTATTAAGCTTAAAATCGCTTAAGTTTTTTATCTACTATTGCCCGTTTACAATATTTTCAAAAAAATTATTCTCTTCCCAAAAGTAGCATTCTAACATTTTTAAAATTCCGTTTTCCAAAAGAACCATTGCTCCTCCAATGTTTTCACCAGAAAGCATCAAATTTACATTGCCGACAAAGCCGTTATTTTTGCTTTTTTCTAATATTTTTTTACACTCGAAATGGCAATAATATCCGGCTGTCGAAACCTCTCTTTTTGTAATTTCTGAATTTTCAAACTGCTCATAAAGCGCATAATCGCTTAAATCATCACTTATTAGCTTAATAATTTCAGCTTCGATATTTGCAATATCTGTAAAATTGTCTAAGGATAAACATCGTTCCGATTTTTGGTTTTCCATTTTTTATAACTCCACGTACATTAATTTCATAGCTTTTAATATTAGCTTTATAGCCATTAGTAAAATTATTTAGCAACTTACCATTTGCCATATCTCTTTCAAGTTCTTTAATTATAGCATTATAAGCTTGTTGTTGATTATTTTCAAATTTATTTAAAAATCATCTAATTTTATGCTATTTTTTGTTAAAGATGTGATTTAATTTATTAGCTTCTTTATCGTCGTCATCCTCCGGCGGCAATGGTGCAGAGGCGGGAGTTTATACTTGCTCACGCCAAAAATTCCGCCCCTTAAATTCCGCAAGCCCTGAAGTTTAAGCCAAAAAAGCTATAATTGCGCTCGGGTGTGGTGTGCGGTCGCTCCGCAAGGAGAGGAAAGTCCGAGCTGCGATAAGACAAGGTTGCGTCTAACGGACGCCGGGGGCAACCCTAGGGAAAGTACAACAGAAAGCAAACCGCCGCGCAAGCGGTAAGGGTGAAAGGGCGGGGTAAGAGCCCACCGCGCGCGTGGAGACACGGGCGGCAATGCAAACCCAACCTGCAGCAAGAACGGGTGGTTTCGTCTTATATTCGAACCGTTCGCTCGAACCGATTTGCAAAAATCGGTCTAGATAAATGACCGCTGTAACGGAACTCGGCTTATAACCACACCTATTTTTACGCTGAATTTATTTACTTGGAATAAGGAAAGAATTTTGAAAAGCTTAATCTTATGCAGCGCGCTTTGCGCCGTCGTTTTAGGGCTCGGAGGCTGCGCGAGTGCGGGCGCTGATAAATCTATAATCTTGCAAGGCGACGCCCACGATCGCGTCTGTGCAGAGGTTTATGAGCGCTACAAACAGCTCGAAGCGGAGCTTTTAGCGGTCGAGGATCGATACGCAAACCCAAGCGTCGCGAACGATTATATACAGGCTTACGATGAGTACGAGCGCACCATCGCCTACTACAATAAAAATTGCGCGACCGATAAGTAGGCAGCGCGGATTGAGCGTGATTTAGTATAAACATGACTGCGGCGCAGTAGCGTAAAACGCTCAAAAATTTTATGAAAATTGCAAGAACTATTTAGAATTTTGCGTGAAGCAAAAAAGCATCTAAAATTTATTGCGTACGCTTGGCTCTAGCGATACGAAGTCGCGGTGTGAAGCATAGCGTGGTGCTTATTTGTGCCCGCATTTAGCTTAGCGCGCCAAATTTGCTGTAATCGTATAACGCGCCACATACTCGCGCTGCATTGGTTAAGGGGCATGCAATTTATTAATTGGATCGGCGCGAACTCCCAAAGTCGCGCTCAAAAATTCCGCCGCGTGGATTTGAATTAGTGACTTAAAGTGGCAAAGCAATATCCCAAAATTTAGCTGCGAATCGGACGACGAACGATTTATTAATCGGATCGGCGTAAAGTCGCACCAAAAATTCCGTCAAATGGAGTTGGTTGCTGTGCCTGTTTATGCGTCCACTAAAGCCTTGTAGCCTCAAAATTCCGTCGCATAGATTTGATCGGCGCCTAGGCGCTTGGACCAATCGCAAAATCAAGCCTTTAAAATCCTATCTCGCTCAGTTTCGACCTATTGCGCGATTTTTGCGGCATATAAAGGCGGTAAAACGAGATCGTTAGGGTAGCTTTAAGGTGCAGTGCGATTTTTTTGCTTGCGCATGCGGTTTTAAGGCGCTTGGTAATTTCAGTTTACTCGCGGAGTTTTAAGATGTGCGGTTTTTTGAGACCATAGCAGCGGGATTTTGGATTTTTAGCGCGAAAGTATTTGGCGGATTTGCAGTGCTATGGCTCTGATTTTTGTCGAGAAATTTTAGAATTTTACGATTTCGCAAGAAAATTTTGTGTGTTTTGGCGCCGCGTCAAACTTAAAATTTCATCTTGCCGCCGCGTAAGATTGCGCGTCTAATCTTTCTGTTTTTTAAATACGACGTATGTTTTGAGATTCGCGTCCGTTTTTGAAATTTTACTTCGAATAAACACCGAATACACAAAATAAGCTGCCTGGCGATAATTTTAGAAAGCCGTGCAAGCCTGCAATGCAAAAGCAAAGCTTTATGAGAGGCAGAGTTTAAGGCCTTTGTCGATAATTTAGCCGCTCAGAATGCTACGACTTTAAAATTTCGCGAGTTAAATTAAAATTTACGCCACTTGCTGCGGCTGATAAAATTTCGCGAGCTAAATTGCGCTGAAATTTTACGAACGGCGACAAAAAATATTCGGCGTAGAATTTTATTTGGCTTGTTTATACGTAGCGAAGGTTTGAGCTCGCAAGTAACCGCGATTTTTGCTTTACGCTCGCACCAAACCGCCCAAAGCAAGCGCGATATTTATCTTGGATACGCTTTAATGCGCGAGGTTTTTGTGTCGCCGTAAAATGCAAATTTACGAGCTTTTGGGATTGCAGATTAATTTTGCGTGCTTGCAGATCGCTTTTGAAATTTTGTCAAAATCTGAAATTATATCCGCGCAACGCCCATAAATTTCTCAGCGCTAAACGGATAATCCCGCTCGCAGCGCTGCTGTTTGAAATTCATAGTGCCTGTAAGCCGCTTTTTAAAGTTTCGCCAAAATACGAAATTTCGCTCATGAATCATGGATTCCGCCTCTGAAATGTAGAATTTTGCCTGCAACTGCAAATTACGTACGCAATAATATGGCGTCAAATTTTGTTTCGGTATAGCAGCGCTGAATTCCTTGGGCGGAAAGCGTAGTGATTGATCTTGCTGCATCGTGACGAGGGCGTGCGTTTAATGCTTAAGCGGATTGAATTTGCTCGTGCGTCCATGAAATTTAGCCGATCAAATTTTATGCGCGTCAGACAGCCTTCGAATTCTGCTTGCTCGCGTAACAAATCTATTAAGCCGAGTTTTAAATTCTATCTACCCCAAATGGGAATTTTATTTGCAAAATAGGCGAGGTGCAAATTTAATTTAAATACCGCTCACCCGCCTGTGAAATTCTGCCTCATTACAAGCTTGCTAAAGTACTCCAAGCCGCATTGTGCACGACGGTTTGCTCGCCTCATAGCTCGCTAAAACGCTCGAAACGGGCTTTTAGAGATTTTGCATTTTTGTTTAAAAGTTCCGCTTGCGCGGCGAGCTTATCCGCGTATGTTTGAAGCGCCGTCGCACACTTAGCATGCGCCTCAAAGTCCGATTTTAGCGCGTAAATTTCATCTTTTACCGATTTGATATTTTGCGCGAGCGCCTCGTCTTTTACGAAGGTACGGATCGTGCCTAAAAGCGCCAACAGCGTCGTGGGTGATGCCGCAAAAATGCCGATTTGCGCGCAGTATTCAAGCACCTGTGGCAGCTTCTCGCAGACATATACAAAAACCGCCTCACTGGGTACAAATAGCACCGCAAACTCCGTGCTAAGAGGCGGTATGATGTATTTTCCCGCGATATCTGCGGCGTGTTTTTTCATATCTGCGGCTAGCTGCTTATCCGCACTAGCAAGCGCTGCGGCGTCGTTTAAGGCGGAGGCGGCGATAATTTTTTCATAGCTTTGAAGTGGAAATTTTGAATCGATGCAGAGAATTTTTTCTTTTGCGATATGCAGCGCGCAGTCTGCGATTCTGCCGTTTGGTAGATGCTTTTGCAGCTCGTAAAACGAGGCGTTTTGCCCATAAATCATCGATAAAATTCTCTCTAATCTGTACTCGCCGAAGTTGCCGCGTAGTTTGACATTACCTAAAATCGAGTTTAGCCTTACGATTTCGTCACGCACCTGAAGTGAAGTTTTATTTTGCTCGCTCATTCGCGCTAGATTTTCTGCTATGTCCTTAAAGCCGTGATCTAACGAGCTTAAATTCTCGCTAAGCGCGCTATTTTGGCGCTGCAACCCCTCGCCCAGGGATCTATTAAGATAATAGAGCTTATCGTTAAAGCCGTCGTTTAGGCTTTGATTTAGCTTGAAAAGCTCGGCGCTCGCTCTCGCACTTTGAGCTGTGAGTCTTTCGCTTAAAAGCTCGCTAAGCGCGGAGTTTGCATCGCTTATGCGGCGGTTTTGCAGTACGAGCGCGATCAGCAGGGCAAGCACTAGCGCAGCAAAAAACGCAAACGCCGCGAGCAAAATCCCATCAGCGCCCATTTTCTTGCACGCTTTGCGGATCTAAAATTTCATTTTTGTAGCGCAGATATTCGATATCGTTGTTAAGCGCACGATTTTCCTCAAGCAAAACTTCGTGCTTGGTACGAAGCGCGGCGATGTCGCGGCTGATGTAATAAATTTCGTTGCGGATGTAAATCGCTGGCACCGTCAGCAAAAACGCAAATCCGATCAGCAGATAAACGACTAAAAGCTGATAAAGCGTGAGATTTTTCTCCTTTTTTTTCTCGGCATCGTAGTTGCGTAGTAGCTCGTCTTGTGCGCCAGCAAAACTGCCATAGCTGCGCCCTGCAGCAAGGCTTGAATAATCCTGCGCGCCCAGATCCGCGTAATTTTGATTTTGCGTGCTTGCAAAGCTTGCATCTGCAAACGCCGCGTAATCCGCCTTGCCGACAAAATTGGCACCTGCAAAACCCCCGTAGCTCGCTCCGCTGGAATTATCGCTGCCACGAGCGGCTGAAAGATTTGCGTCGCCGCCACGTCCTTTTAATTTTACTTTGCTGCTTTTATTAAATTTTGTTCCGCCGCTTTCGGAATTTAGATGGTTTTGGATGCTTGTAAAGCCTGAATTTTCGAATTCCAAGCCAGCAAAATCGTCGTAACCTCCTGCTGCGCCCGCATAGTTTCGTTTTACGGCGAGATCCGCGGCAAGCTTATCCTCTAGCTCCTCATCCGTCAGATCCTCCATAGCTCGTCTTTTTGCGAGCTCTATGCCCGCTAGATCGGATGTCCCTGCGAAGTCATGCCCGTCATCGTCGTCGGCAAAATATTCATATTTGTTCATTTAAAATCTCCATAAATTTAAAACCACGATCTTATCTTTACTTGCTGCCAAAGCGCCTGCGTCAAGATAAAATTCGGCTCGAAGCCAGCAGCTAGCGTGCGCTCAGCAAATAGCCGTTAAGGTAAAATTTAAAAGCAAAGCTACGAGCAAAATTTTTCTTTGCAATTTTACCTCGGTAAATGGAATTTTATCTTAACTCGCCAAATTCTATCTTGGCCAGCAAAAGCAAAATTTTACTTTAGCGGGCTATTGCGTTTATTTATCTGGCTCTTTGCACGATACTGTATAGCAGCAGAAGCTTCAAAAGAAGCATCGCGTTAATTTTGCTCGTTTTTGCACCGCCTGCTTGGGAAAATTCGCTTTGGTGGGTAAAAATCGAGCTCACTTTACCGAGATTGACTATTTATAAAATTTTGTCAAATCGTCTGAAAAACCGCTTAAAATTTTACTGCGTCTTCGATGTGCCTTAAAACGCTAAACGAAGGATATCACTTGCAAGATAAGCCCTATCATCTAAAATGGCGATGAAATCAACGGCTCGCTTGCTAAATTTCGTTAAAGTAAAGGACTAGATTTGGCATTACGCCACTTGTTTTAGGCGCCAAATTTTAACTCTCACTCTATTCTGTATCTATGCTCCCACTTAGTTTTTAAAATATGCAGCAACTAAATATCATAAAATTATACGTTAAATATAGCGTAAAATTCAACGTTAAATTTTATGATTTAGACATTGCGCGTTCGAAATAACGCTGAAAATATCATAAATTCTAAAGCCAATCTTTGAAAGCTGGATTTCAAAATTCCGTAAAATTTTAAAATTTAATGCCTGCAAATCTGTAAATTTTACAAAATTTCGTCAAAATTTAAAATTCATAGCAATCAAAGACGGTTATTTCAGTCGAAAAATTCTTAGCTTCGCGCTCGCTGCTCGCGAGTTTTTTGCAAGCTCTTGCGCGTCTGCTATTATAGGGCTTTTGGTTAGGATTTTACCTAACGAATGCCCGCCGCCGCATTCGCAGCGCATAAACTCTCTAGGGCAGACGCAATCGCGCTCCCACGCCCTAAATCGCTCCTTTACTATGCGGTCTTCAAGCGAATGAAATGAGATTATAGCGACAGTTGCATTAGTTAGAATTGAATCGCGCGATTTTTGCTCAATGAGCGCGAGCAGGCGCTTTAGTTCGCCAAGCTCGTCGTTTACCTCGATGCGGATCGCCTGAAATGCTAGCGTAGCCGTGCTGATGCTGCGCCCTTTAACGGGCTTTGTTCCGATTAAATTTGCCAAAGCTTTAGCGCTTGTTAGTGGTGCGTTAGTCCGTGCAGTAGCTATTTTAGCAGCGATTGCGTTAGCGTTTGTTAGCTCACCGTATTCGCGGAAAATGTGCGCCAGATCCGCTTGTGAGTAGCGGTTTACGACATACGCCGCATCTAGAGCTGCGCTCTCATCCATTCGCATATCTAGCGCGTCGCTTTTAGTGGAAAAGCCGCGGCAGTTTTTATCCAGCTGAAGAGATGAAACGCCAATGTCGGCTAGGATTCCGCGAACTGCGCGGAGCTTTTGCTCGGGCAGAATTTCTAAAATTTCGCTAAATTTTGCTTTGTGAATTTCTATGCGACCTTTAAATTTACTGAGCCGCTCGCGCGAAAATTCTATCGCTTCGGCATCTCTGTCGCAAGCGATAAGCTTAAGACGCGGATTAGCGGTTAAAATGCCTTCGCTGTGCCCTCCGTAGCCTAGCGTGCAGTCGATAACGTAGCCGTCCTCAAGCTGCGAAAATGCGGCGATCGTTTGCGAAAAAAGTACCGGAATATGTGGAGCTTGCACCTGAATTTATCCTTTTGAAATTTCTAATTCTATATAATAGCGAAATTTTTTACAAAGGCGAGAGATGGACGAGTATTATTATGAAATTTTACGCAAAATTTCGCTTTCGATGTTTAGAGATAGGCTTTTTGGGATCTTTCACGGCTCGATTTCAGCAAAAATTAAAGAAAATCAATTTTTGATCAACAAAAAAGACGCGATTTTCGATAGCCTGGATAGAGATGATTTTATAACGCTGTTTTCAAAAAAAGACTACCGCTGGCAGGATGCTAGCATCGATAGCGATATACATATAAATATTTACAAAAATATAAAAGAGGCGAAATTCGTAACCTACGCGACACCACCATATCTCGTCGCATATACGCTGGAGCATGATTTTATTTTGCCGCGAGATTACTTTGGGGTGAGCAAATTTAAGCGCATTGAAATTTACGATCCTAAGAACTACGACGACTGGCACGAGCGTGCGCCGTATGAAATTTGTAACTATATGATAAATGAAAATAGCGATATAATGGTGATTCGCGGCTATGGGGTTTTTGCCCATGCAAGGAGCGCGCAGCAAATGGCGAAAAAAATAGCGATTTTAGAAATGAGTTCGAAGCTACTTTTGCTAAGCTAAGATTAATGTATACCAAATCATTTACTAACGCGTTATAATTCGCCAAAAATGCCTATTTTTCAGCCTTACATAAGGTTTTATCTGTATAATTACTAACAAAAAATTTCTTTAGTTAGCTATTTAAGGATTTAGATGATAGAATGGATGCAAAAGCATAAGAAGTCACTTATACCGACGATTTGGATAAGCGCGATAGCTTTCATAGGCGCAGGCTTCGTCAGCTGGGGCGCATATGATATGAACGTTAACCGCGCAGGCTCAATCGCTAGAGTAGGGCAGATTTCAATAACGAATCAAGAATATAAGATAAAATCAACCGAGTTATACAATAGATTAAACGCTATGAGCGATGGGCAATTTACTCAAGAACAAGCCAAAAATATGCATCTAGATCAGATCGCAGTAGATCAGCTAATCGGCGAAGCGTATTTTCTAAATTTTGCTAAAGATTTAGGCATTCAGGCTAGTGATAAAGATGTGGCGGAATTTGTACTGAACTCGCCGAATTTCCAAGAAAATGGCGCATTTAGTAAGGAACTTTACAACAACGTAGTAAAAAATTCTGGACTTACTAAAAAAGAATTTGAGCGCAATCTACAAAAGGTCCTAACTTTAGAAAAACTCGGCAAAGCGCTAAAAATAACACCTAGCCCTAAGATCGTAGAAGCATTTGCAGCATCGCAGCTGATGCAGGATAAGGTTTCTGCAGAGATCATCTACGCAGACGCTAACGTCACTTTTAATGACGACGAGCTAAAGAAATTTTGGGAAGGCGAGAAATCGCACTTTATGACCGAGAAAAAATATACTCTAGGAGCATATTTTGTGGCGCCTAGCAATACCGATGTGAATGAGACCGAACTAAGTAAATTTTATGAAGAACACAGAGGCGAGTATAGAAGCCTGGATGATAAACTATTGGATTTTGCAGAAGCCAAACCTAATGTCTTAAAAGATTACCGAATGGATCAGGCTAAAAAAATCGCAAAAAAAGATTTTCCAGATATTAAAAAAGGCAAAATCGATACTAATGAAACCATAGTTGCTACGGCTAGCAATTTTCCAATATCTGAGATTGAGGTGGCAAAGCCAGGAGATGTCATAAAGCCTTTCGAGTACAAAGGCGGATATCTGATTGCTAAACTGAACGGCGTAGAGCAGCCTAGGCAGATGAGCTTTGAAGAGGCTAAGTCTTTGGCTTCTAAAGAATTTGAAACGAAGAAACGCAAAGAGCTACTTGAAAAAAGAGCTCAAGATGCGCTTAAAAATTTTAAAGGCGAAGATTTCGGCACGCTATCTCTTAATAGTAAAAATAATACCAAGCTGAGCGATGACGAATTTTATAAATTTCTTATCGATATGTTTAATAAGCCTGCCAAAGAAGGGATAGTGATGTTTGATAATAAAGCCGTAGTGTATAAAATTTTACAGCAGAGCCTAGGCAGCAGCGAAGAGATAGATAAAGAAAAAGCGATCGTCACCGATAGGATAACTGCGTTATTAAATTCCAATCTGCAAGACGATCTAACCAAAATGCTAGAAAAGCGCTATAAAACCGAAAGATATTTTAAAGGTAAAGACAGTGAGTGAGTATATTTTAGGTCTAGATATAGGCTCAACTAAAATTCGCGCGATAATCGCTAAAAATGATGGCATTTTTACGGTCTTAGGCGTTGGCGGAGCCGATACTTTAGGTATCAAAAAGGGCGTCATAACAAACATAGAACAAGCCGCGGGCTCAATAAAGCAGGCGGTAAAAGCGGCTGTAAAAGGAGCTGGCAGAAGCTACGATAAAGCCATTATATCTATCTCGGGCTCATACGCCAAAAGCGTTAAATCTCGCGGTGTCATAACTATGGAAAATGAGATTGGACTGGATGAAATCAAGCGCGCTATGCAGGTTGCCGAAGCGCAAGCAAATGTGCCTAGCGATAGCGTAATCTTGCATGTGCTTCCGTATGATTTCAGAGTTGATGAGCAGGAGCATATTGAAGATCCGCTCGGTATGAGTGGCACGCGTCTAGAAGTATCTACACATATCGTCATCGCGCCGGAAAGCTCTATTAAAAATTTGAAAAAATCCGTTGAGATGGCGGGAGTAAAGGTAGATAACATCGTCCTTTCAGGCTACGCATCATCCATATCTACGCTTAGCAAGGATGAAAAAGAGCTAGGTGTCGTACTGATTGACATGGGCGGTGCTACATGCGATATAGTCATCCATCTGGGAAATTCCTTACGTTATAACGATGTTGTGATGTTCGGCTCCAATAACGTTACTAACGATCTATCGCGTGCTCTGCACACGCCGCTTCCGTATGCGGAAAACATTAAAATTACCTATAACGATCTAATTAATCAAGGCAATAGCGAAGTTGAATTGCCTGTTTTAGGAGATAGCGAGTCAGAAAACCACATAATAAGCCTTGAGATCATCTCTCAAGTCATACTCGCTCGCGTTAAAGAGACCTTCGATATGATAGCCGATAAGATCGAAAGAAGCGGCTATAAAGACCGCATAGGCGCAGGTATAGTTATTACCGGCGGCATGGCGAAGCTGGATGACGTGCGCGATTTAGCAGCGATAGTTTTTGATAACACTTCCGTTAGGGTTGCAAGAGCAAAAAGCGTGGGCGGCTTGCACGAGATCGCTGATGATATTTCAAATTCTTGCGCACTAGGACTTTGCATGTATGGTTTCGGCGAATTCACCCCTTACGAGATGGACTCTAACGGCAAACTCCGCTACAAAGACGAAGTTATAAACAAGGCTCCGAAACGAAATGTGAACGAATATTATGAAAAAGAGGTCAGCAAGGCGATAGAAAAAGAGGGCGTCAGAGCGGATAGCGGTGCGGCTAAGAAGGAGGATCTAAATATCCAACTTCCCAAAAAAGACGGACAGAATTTTTTCAGTAAAATTTGGTCGTCTATGAAAAATTGGTTTTAAATTTTAAGCTAAGGAGATACTCGTGAAAGGATACAGCATGGAAGAAAGAAAGGGCATCTACGGTGCCAAGATGAAGGTTATCGGCGTCGGTGGCGGCGGATGCAACATGATAAATCATATGATCCGCGAAGGATTTACCAAAACCGACGTTGAGCTTATGGTGGCTAACACCGACGCGCAGGCGTTAGAAAAATCGATCGCAAATACTAGAATTTTACTAGGCGAAAACACCACTAAAGGCCTTGGCTGCGGTATGGATCCAGCGCTTGCCAAGATGGCTGCAGAGGAGAACTACGACGATCTTAAGGACCGCTTGGACTACTCCGACATCGTTTTTGTGGGCTCCGGTCTAGGCGGCGGTACCGGCACCGGCGCTGCACCTATCGTCGCTAAAGCTGCGAAAGAGAAAAAAGCGCTAACCATCGGCGTCGTTACCACCCCTTTCGGTTTTGAGGGTAAAAAGCGCATGCGACTGGCACAAGAGGGTCTTGAAGAACTTAAAAAAGAGTGTGATTCCATAATCGTTATCCCAAATCAAAATTTATTGAAGATCATCGATAAAAAAACCGGCCTAAAAGATGCCTTTAAGATCGTAGATAATGTCCTATTTCAAGCCGTAAACGGTATGATCTCCGTGATCTTAGAATCAGGCGATAGCGATATCAACGTCGATTATGCCGACGTCAAAAAGGTAATGACGCACCGCGGTTTGGCGCTTATGGGTATCGGCGTTAGCGAAGGTGATGGCGCGGCAGAAGAGGCGCTAAAAAGCGCGATCCAATCTCCGCTTTTGGACAATACCTCCATCCACGGCGCTATGGGCGTGTTAGTGCATTTTAAGATGTCGCCTGATTGCTCCTTGCTTGAGATTGAATCCGCGATGAATATCATCGAAGATACCGTGGATAAGGATGCCGACGTTACTTGGGGTACCACCACCGATCCTAAGATGGAAAATAACCGCGTCGAAGTTACTCTCATCGCCACTGGCTTTGAAAGGAGTATCGAGGAAAAAAAGCAGGTCGCCAGCGATAACGTAGCGGATCGCAGGAAGGCGCTTTTAGAGAGCATGGGTCGAAATTCTATCTTTTCTAGACAAAAGGTAAGTAGCGGCGATTTTAACGGAGACGAAACCTACGACGAGCTCGACGAGCCCGCATTCCTACGCAACCAGATGGACTAAATGCGCAGACGAGATAGGCAGCTAAGCGAAGATGAGGCGTTAAAAATCATCGACGAGAGCGAATACGCTACGCTTAGCTGCATCGACGAGAGCGGCGAAATTTTTAGCGTGCCTATCTCGCCGGTGCGCGATGCAGACGTTATTTATATCCACGGCGCGTCTGCCGGCACAAAGGCGAAACTCTTTCAAAACGGACGCGCGGTAACGGCGGTTTTTGTTAGCTACAACCGCGTTCCTACCCCAAGCGACGAAGAATACCGATCTATCGCAAACGATGCTGCCGCTTTAGGCTCTAGAGTTTATACGACGGAGTACCGCAGCGCGATCGCCGTTTGCGAAGCAAACGAAGTGTTAGATGACGAGCGTAAAATTTACGCCTTGCGGATACTTTGCGAAAAATACACCCCAAACTACATGTCGCGCGTAGAATTCGCCTCCAAAGCATCATTAAAGCGCACGAAAATTTACGAACTCAAAATAAAATCCGTAACCGCAAAGGCTAAAATTTTATAACATTAAATTTAAGAAATTTAAATTTTAAATTGTTTGGCTTCTTAAAATTTCAAGTTCGAATGCTAGAGAGATTTTAATCTGAAATTTCGTATCGCCAAATTACGAAGCTTCTTGTTGGAACGAGTATCGGCACTACCGCGGCGATCGTACCGCTTACTATAGGCTCGGCCCCCTTTATCG
>NZ_CALGPY010000012.1 GCF_937959485.1 uncultured Campylobacter sp. | reverse complement strand
GGCTAAAGAAGAGGGATCGTCTAAGGCTAAAGGTAAGAGGGGCAAGAAGGGTAAGAAAGAACAATAAGAAAGAATATATAAAATAGGGAGAGGGCGTAAATTGGACTTCCCTCTTTGTTTTTATAAAAATTTATAAAGGGTATGACTCTATACTTTTCGGAGGTAGATAAGATTGTAAATTTTAGCTATTGTTTTGTCTGGGTTTTGGCAGCAATTGTTATGTCTAAGCATATTAACTTTATTTACTTCTCTGTTATTTTACCTAATTGCTTTATTGCTTTTACAATTGCTTCAGATTTTGAATAATTTATTCGTAGACAAATTTAAATCCGCATAATTTATTTATATTGTTTATTTGCTTTTAAATTTTTGCTGGATACAATCATACTATATAAATTTTTAAAGGATTTTGAGCTTAAGACTATGAGCAACAAAATAAAATTTATCAAAAATATTTTCTGGCTTCTGTTCGAACATGGTATTAGGATCGGCGGCAGTATTGTGACGGCGTCTATTTTAGCCAGAGTTTTAGGGGTTGAAAAATATGGAATTTTTCAATATTTATTGGGGCTTATAGTTATTTTTAAATCGCTTTCATATGTCAATCCGGCAGAGATTATGGTGCCTAGGCTTACGAACGCGGATGCCATGCAGCGCAGATATTTAATGGGAGGCGGCTTTTTTATAAGAGCGTTTTTCTGCATAGTAGCATACATTGCTTTTTTGGTATTCGTATATTTTGGTGATGATATAAAAGTATTTTATTTGGGTTTGGTTCTCGGATTTTGTATTTTGATAGACGAGGCATTTGGTATAGTCACGGCTTTTTTACAATCTCAGACGATGATAAAATATAGAAGCGTGCTATATATCTGCTTTACGATCATAAAGATTACTATTTTGGCATTACTATTTTGGCTGGAAGTCACGAATATCTATCTTTATGCTCTTGTGTATATATTGGAGAGTATTTACATGGCGTTAGGTTTACTTTGGATATATAAATTTTTAAATAAAGAGCTATTTTTTACATTTGATTTTAATAAAATTTTGTCTCTTCTTAAAGATGGGTTGCCATTTTTTCTAGGTATCTGCTTTATGTGTATATTTTTGAGGGCGGACATCGTTTCAACGCGTTATCTAAGCGATGGCACGACTTTGGGGTTATATGCCTCGGCGATTCAGCTTTTTGGTAGCGTGACTGCTATCGCGCCAATTATAGCGGTATCATTTGCACCTTTATTTGTTTATAAATTTGACGAACTATACACCATAAAGAAAAATATATGGCTGCTTGCTTGCGGTATGATTACTATTGCGCTTTTTACGTCTATGGCGATGTATTTTTTATCGCCAATTTTAATAAGCCTAATATTCGGAGCTAAATTTCACGACGCAGTAGAAATTTTTAGGTATCTATTATTTATTTTGCCGTTTATATTTTTAAATGAGGCGTTAAATTTATATATAATTAAAATGAAGTTAGGTAAACTCCTTATTTATAAATGGGGGCTTGCCCTAGGTGGCGCCGTTGTAGCTTATTTATATTTTATTCCTGTTTATGGTGCCGTAGGAACAGTAGTTGGGCTTGGAGTAGGATATTTTGTAGTATGTATACTGGGCGCTGTGATAATTTTAAACGATAAAGGGGATTTATGAAGGAGGCTTTGATATCCGCAATAGTACCAATATATAATGTCGAAAAGTATTTTAGAAAATGTATCGATAGCATCATAAATCAAACTTATAAAAATTTAGAGATAATATTAGTTGATGACGGAAGTACCGATGGCTGCTTTGAAATTTGCGATGAATATGCGTTAAAAGACGGACGTATAAAAGTAATCCATAAAAAAAACGGCGGTCTTAGCGATGCTAGAAATGCAGGCATCGATATTGCAGGCGGTGAATATTTAACTTTTATAGATAGCGATGATTGGGTAAGTAAATTTTATATACAAAATTTATATTGCTTGATAGATAGATGCGATGCGGATATGGCTATCACCTCAATTAGGCGTGCTTATGAAGACAGCGAGGATAAAATTTATGAAAAAAGTATAAACGATGAGCCTATTTTAATCCATACAGCTAAGGAATGCGTAGAAAGTCTATTTTGTGGTAAATTTTATAATGTCGGTGCGGTTGCTAAAATTTATAGAAAAGAGTTATTTGCAGGCATTAGGTTTCCAAAAGGTCAGATATACGAAGACCTTGCGATCACGCCCATAATAGCTTCAAAAGCAGACAAAATAGCTTTTTGCGACTTGAAGGATTATTTTTACTTTATAAGAGATAATTCTATCATGACGAGCAAAGGCGATATTAAAGATTTAATTATATTTAATATCCTAGACGAGCTAAAAAAATATTTCCGCGATGATAAAGATATCGTAAAATCCATAGAGATCAGAAAGCTCAGAGACGCATTTATGACCTTTTATAAATTTAAGGATAATTTAGACGATTTAGGCAGGGGTACTCTAATAAAAATGGATAAGATAATAAAAAACAATTCCGCGATCGCGCTGAAAGATAAAAATTCTAAGACGCAGGATAGGATCGGGGTTATTATATATAATTTATTGGGATTAAAAGCCTATCTAAAATTTAGAGAGATAGCTCTTTGGGTTAGAAAAAATATCTCTAAATAGACAATGAGTTAAAATATGCACACTTTATACGCAATTTTTATATTTTATTTTTTCGCCGCTTTAACATATGGTTTTTCTATAAGACACAGAGAAATCCGACCGTTGCTATATTACGCTTTTTTATCTATATTTTTTATTTTAGTAGCGTTCCAGGATAATTACGGGACCGATTATATAATGTATAAATTTTTATTTTTAGAAACAGAAAGATTATATTCCCTGTACAAAGGGATAATTATGTATCTTTTGATAAAATATTTAAACCCTTTAACTATTAATTATGGATTACTTTTTGTCATTTGGTCTTTAATACAAACTATTGCTTTGAATTATATGGTCAAAACTTATAAAAAATTTTATTATTTTGACGACAAGCTTCAAATTATTACATATATTCTATTTACATTGTCATTTTTCGCCATGTCATTCAATGCCCTTAGATCGGTTATCGCTACGACCCTTATACCGATAGTTTTTATTTTATACTATGAGCGTAAAATTTTAAAATCTTTTGTGCTTACTGTCATAGGGGCGCTTTTTCATCCGACTATTATCATTATAATACCTCTATTTTTGATATTTAATTTATTTAAAAAGCACTATAAAACCACTTTGATGATTTTTATATTTATGCTACTTTTTGTATTTAATAGGATCGGGATTATTCAGATAGTTGCGGAATTTATTTACAATCACATCCCTGCTAATATCTACACGGACTATCTGGTCTCTTATCATATGAAACCCTATAGCGAAAGCATTTTTAGCTATTTGGGCATCTATTTTATCCTTTTTACGAATATGCTGTCTGTGCTGTTTTACAAAAAAGAGACGGATAAAAAGAGCATATTTTTATACAATCTCGCGTACTTTGCGGCGTTGCTGCGGATTTTATTTTACGGTATCCCTATTTTAGGTAGAGTTTATCTGTTATTTAGCGTTTTTGAATTTTTTATCCCCTACGTTTTATTTAAAAATTTAAACACAAAAAAGACCTTCTACTTAGGGTATTTTATCCTAATAGCCTTTTTTATTACCGTGATAAAATATCTATTATTTAATAATAGGATCTCGTTTTGAAAAAAATTTTTATTATAGGCGGAGCCGCTTCTATGATGATAAATTTCAGAAAAGAATTTATCATAAAGCTTATCGAGCAAAATTTTAAAATTTATTGCCTAGCGGATGATTACGACGATGTCTCTCGCAGCAGGATCAAAGAGCTCGGCGCGACGGTTTTGGATTACAAGCTAAATTCTAAAGGATTAAATCCGCTTGGTGACGCTCTTGCGGTATATGATTTGATAAAGCTCATTAAAAAACATAAGCCAGATATGGTATTTAGCTTTTTTGTCAAGCCCGTGATTTTTGGCACCATAGCGGCAAGATTAGCGAGAGTACCGCGTATCGTCGGTATGCTTGAGGGGCTAGGCGGGGCCTTTACTTTGCATAAAAATGGATCTTCCGCGAAAGCTAAATTTATAAAATTTATTCAAATTTTACTTTATAAGTTTAGCCTTCCTCTGCTCGATAAACTCATTTTGCTAAATAGCGACGATAAAAAAGACCTTGTTGGTAGATATAAAATCGGCGTAAAAAGCGTTGAAATTTTAGGCGGCATCGGGGTCGATCTGGCTAAATTTAGATACTCCCAAGCGCCCGCAAAGCCCGTGAGTTTTATATTTGTAGCTAGGCTTTTGGCGGAGAAGGGGGTGTTTGAGTATCTACGGGCTGCAAAGATCATAAAGAAAAAGCACAAAGAGGTGAAATTTTATATTTTGGGCTCCTTTGACGAGACAAATCCTTTCGGTCTGAAAAAACGACACCTAGATATGTATCTAAACGACGATATCGTGATATATCCAGGCTTCGTGGACAATGTGGATGAGTGGATCGCAGGCTCTAGCGTGTTCGTACTGCCGTCGTATTACAGAGAAGGCGTTCCTAGAAGCACGCAGGAGGCGATGGCGATAGGCAGGGCGGTGATCACGACTGATAGCGTGGGCTGCAAAGAGACGGTCATGGACGGACTGAACGGCTTTTTGGTGCCGCCGTACGAATATGAAGCCCTGGTGCAGAAGATGGAGTATTTTATACAAAATCCCGAAGCGATCGATACAATGGGGCTAGAGAGCAGAAGGGTCGCGGAGGAAAAATTTGATGTTCATAAAGTAAACGATAGGCTTTTAAAGATGGTTTTGGGAGATTAAATTTTATAAACCCTTTTTTCTGATCATAACGTTGATCGTCGCAAAGATCGTCTTGATCTCCAGCCACAGCGACCAGTATTTGATGTAATAGAGATCATACATTAGCTTTTGCTTGGCATCATCGATGTTTTCTCCATAGGGGTAATTAACCTGCGCCCAGCCGGTGATACCAGGGCGGACCAGATGGCGTTCGTTGTAATAAGGGATTGCTTTTTCGTAGTTTCTGACCAAAATGTCCCACTCCGCGCGAGGCCCGATTAGGTGCATATCTCCACGCAGTACGTTGATGCATTGCGGCAGCTCGTCTATCCTGGTCTTTCTCATAAATTTGCCGAACTCGAACACCCTGCTATCGTTTTTTTTTGTGTATGGATTATGAACGCAATGCTCGTGCATGGTTCGAAATTTATAACATCTGAAATTTTTCAAATTTAATCCTACGCGATTTTGTATGAAGTATAATTTCCCCGGCGACTGCTCGTCTATTTTCTTTTTTACGTGAAATTTGATCGCAAAAAATATTACATACAAGATCGCTCCGCCTATGTAGTCTATGACGCGCTTCGTAGCGTACTCGAAGTCGTTATACGGCCTAATGTTGCTTAAAAATTCCAAATCCCTATCGTCGTCGGGAATATAACATTTATGAAAGAATTTTTCTAAAAATTTTTCGATAGTTAGAATTTTGAGCCGCTTGTGATTGAAGCGAAACTGCAAAAGCGTGAGGAATTTTATCATTTTAGGATCGATAAATTCTTTGGTATTTATGATCAGAAATTTATAATTGTGATTTTTAAGTAGACCTTCGATCTGTAGCCGAACCTCTACGAAGGGGCGAGCTGTGTATTTTACGATGTCGACTTTGTCGAATTTTTTATTAAGCTTTTTTAATTCTATATTGGTAAATTTATATTTTTCGCCAAGAATCAGCATGCTTTTACCTCTTTTGCCTTTCGTAAAATTTCATTATTTTAGCATTGTTGTGTTAAAAGATATTTAATTCGAGATTGCTTTTTATCTAAGATGCGGGTTTATTGAAGATAGATTAAGTGGTGGTTAGAGGCAGAATCGAACTGCCGACACGCAGATTTTCAGTCTGCTGCTCTACCGACTGAGCTATCCAACCACCTAAAAAAGAAAAGTAATTTTATCCATGCAATACTTAAATCTCGGTTAAAATCCTTGATTTTCGCTAGATTTTTGTACGTTGCGCTCCAAAACAGCCAAATTTACTCAGTTGGAATTTTCTAAATTTTAGTGATAAAAATATTGCTTGCGCAGTAATTTACAATAATCAAAAAGGGCTATCAATCTAAAAGCAAAGTGATATAAATTTACTATTTAGCCGACTTTGCAAATTATACGCTTGGTTCTAGGCTATGCAAAGTAGACAAATTTGCGCGCATAATGGGCGATAGCCGCGATTGGTTAAATTTAGCGTCGAAAATTGGCTTTAATTTGGACTTGGCGAAGCATCTTTATAAACATTGCGTCAAAGCCAGTAGCGTGACATCGCGAGGCATGCTTCAGCTAGACTTACTTAGATATATCCGCGCAGAAGAAGCGTTGAAATTTTAAAATACGATTGCAAATGTATTAATAAAGGCTCGACCTGATCCATCTAAACTTGATATGCTTATCTATCCGAGCTGTGCAACCTGTTTTTTAAATAGTTCGCCGCGTTCAGCGTAGCTTTTAAATTGATCCAAACTGGCACACGCAGGGCTTAACAGCGCTATTTCGCTCGCAGAATGTATGGAATTTTTAAAATTTTCGAAATTTTTAGAATTCTGCGAATTCCGAGTTTCACCGTCGTTCGCGCGGCGTTTCGGCGAAGAGGCATTGTCGCTTGCAGCAGATGAGCCGCCGCCTTCTTGCGGCGTATTTTCGCCGATCTTTGCGCTTTCTTTTGCCTTGCTGTCGCCGTCACACCTGCTATCCGTGCTTGAATTTTGTACTTCTAATTCGCTTGCGCCGCTTTTTTTAAAGTCCGCATCTCGGTAGCGCTTCGAAATTTCGCTCACCGCCGTTTGTAAAATTTCGCAGCGCACGCAAGGAAGATTGTACTCGTCGCATAAAAGCACGATTTTATCGGTATTTGAACCGATCGCGTAAATTTGCAGATCGTATTTTTTAAACTCCGCAAAAAGCGGGTGCAGATCCACGCCTTTATCGTCGCCGCCGAGGATCAGATGTATTTTGCGCCCCGAGTAGCGCTTCAGCGCCTGCGCGCACGCATCGATGTTGGTCGCCTTCGTGTCATTGACCCAGAGCCTGCCGCGCGCGTCGGTAAATTCTTCGAGCTTATTGCCCTCGATCACAAAGTCGTTCAGTCGCGTGACGTCGCATCTGTCGAATAAAATTTTCTCCACGCACAGCGCCAAAAGCGCGTCGATCAAAAACGGCGTGCGGAATTTTATTTCGCCCAGATCGATGCCGAATTTTTGCGCCAGATCCGCTTCGTCTTCGTAACAGATCACGCGAGCTAGGCTATTTTGCGCGGCGGCAGAGCTTTCGTAGGCGCGCGGGATCAGCGCCACGGAGCCTTCGCGCATCGCTAACAGCGGCGAGAGTTTAGCGCGTTCATACTCCGCAAAATCGCCGTGCCAGCTGAGATGATCGGGCGTGATCGCGAGCAGCACGTAGATGTCGGGGCGCGCGTGCTTGGTGTAGTGCAGCGTAAACGAGCTCGTCTCCAGCACCCAAATTTTGGCGCTTTTATCAAGCTTTGCAAGCGGAACGCCCACGTTACCGCCCATTTGCGAGCCGTATCGCTCGAGTAAGTGCTGCATCATCTTCGTCGTCGTGGTCTTGCCGTTCGTGCCGCTGATCCAAATTTTAAGACCTTTGTAATCGTCAAAATAATCGTATTCGCTGATTAAATTCCGCGCCTTTTGCACCAGCTCGTGATGCGGAGGAAAGCCTGGACTTGGGATTTCAAGCTCGCTTGCGGCGGGATCGAACTCGCTTGGGTTTAAAAGCGCGTTGCCGAACTCGTCCAGCTTCGGCGCGCCCGAAGAAATTTCAAATTTATCGTCGTAGATCTCCCAGCCGCCTTCGTCGTGGCAGTGCTCGGCGATCGCTCTGGTCGTAAGCCCGTAGCCAAATAGCGATTTTTTCATTTTTCTCCCCTTTCGCCCCATAAAATTTGAGTTATCTCGCCCGCGCTAAGCTCAGCCGTTTCGCCGTATCTTTTACGCGCCGTTTTGAAGTCGGGCTCGATCTGCGCTCGCATTTTATCTCAATTTCAGCGACGTCAGCGCTATGATATTTGCGATTAGCGCAATGATCCAAAAGCGGATGATGATTTTGTTCTCGACCCAGCCTTTAAGCTCAAAATGGTGGTGTATCGGCGCCATCAGGAAAATTCTGCGTTTGAAAATTTTAAAGCTGCCCACTTGCAAGATCACGCTGAGCGTCTCGATGACGAAGACGAAGCCGATCATTATGAGTAAAATTTCATTTTTCGTGATGACCGCGCAGTACCCTAAAAACGCACCCACGCTGAGGCTGCCGCTATCGCCCATAAAGACTTCGGCGGGATAGCAGTTAAACCACAAGAACCCAAGCAGCGCGCCGATTAGCGCCGAGACGATGATGCAGACCTCGCCCGCGCCCGCGACGCGCGGTAGCAAGAGATATTGCGAGTAGATCGCATGCCCGCAAAGATAGGCAAATACGCCCAAGCTGCAGAGCGAAAATACCGACGGAATGGTCGCTAATCCGTCCAGGCCGTCGGTTAAATTTACCGCGTTTGAGCTCGCGCTTATCACGATCGTCCAAAACAGCGGCGCGAAGATCCATAAATTTAGTAGAGGGTATTTAAAAAACGGCACGAAAAATTCCCCGCCCAGGTCGCTAAAAGCATAAAGCGTAGCCCCGATCAGAAACGCCAAGAAATTTTGCAGTGCAAATTTAGCCCGCGCGCTAAGACCTGCGTGGTTTTGACGGCCTAAAATTTTAGAGATATCGTCCTTAAAGCCAATGTATCCAAAGCCCACCAAACAAAGCAATCCGCAGAGCACGAAGACGTTGTTTAGCTTGGCGCACAGCAGGCTTGCGAGCACCGCGGCAGTAACGAAAACGAGCCCGCCCATCGTGGGGGTTTTGCTCTTTTTCTGATGGTTTTGCGGCGCGAGCTCGTAGATGGGCTGCGCGGCGTGTCTAGCTTGCGCCCAGCGGATAAACCGCGGCATAGCCCAGACCGAAAAACAAAAAGCGATAAAAAACGCAAGCCCTGCGCGCGCGGTGATGTATTGGAAGAAATTTATATTCGTAAGATGATAAAGATAATAAAACAAAGTTTGCCTTTTAAATTTTATGAAATTTTATATGAAAACGCGCATTTTAGTATAAAAGAGGTAAAATTTAGCTTTTAGGGCGGATGAAATTTTGCCGCATTTGCCAAAAGAAAGTATAATGCCGCTCGTAAAAACAGCGCCGCAGACCTGCTTTAAAAGACCTGTGCGGCGAAATTTAGACGAAATTTAGGAGCCAAAATGGGGCAAAAGACGATTTTACTTATCACCGACGGCATCGGCTTTAACGCGAGCGATAAATTTAACGCGTTTGCAAATGCGAAAAAGCCCGCCTATGATTATCTTTTTAAAAACGTGCCCAATACGCTACTGCGTACCTCCGGGCTTGCCGTGGGCTTGCCGCAGGGGCAGATGGGAAACAGCGAAGTAGGGCACATGACGATCGGAAGCGGTAGAATTTTGTATCAAAACCTAGTCAAAATCGATCGCGCGATCGATGAGGGCTCGCTTGAGAAAAACGAAGCGCTGCAAAGCCTGCTTTCAAAGTGCCGCAGGGTGCACGTCATAGGGCTTTACAGCGACGGCGGCGTGCATTCGCATCTGCGCCATTTCGACGCGATCTGTGATATAGCGCAGAATGCGGGTTGCGAGACATGGGCGCACGCTATCACCGATGGGCGCGACGTTTCGCCGAGCAGCGGAGCGGAATTTTTAAAGCATCTACAGGCTAAATTTAAAGTCGCTAGCGTGTGCGGGCGCTTTTACGCGATGGATCGCGACAAGCGTTTTGATCGCGTAAAGCGCGCTTACGACGTGCTTTTGGGTGAAGCGGCGCCGCTTGAAATTTCGCCTAGCGAGTACGTGCTGCAAAGCTACGAGCGCGGCGTGAGCGACGAGTTTATCGAGCCTGCGAGCTTTAACGGCTTTGGCGGTATCGGCGCGGATGACGGAGTGATTTTTATAAATTTTAGAAACGATCGCGCCAGGGAGCTTTGCGCGGCTTTGGGTGATGAGGGCTTCGGCGAATTCAAGCGAAAATTTATCGTGCAAAATTTAATCACGATGAGCGAATACGACGCGAGTTTTAAATTTCCTCTACTTTTTGAGAAGCCTGTGCTTAAAAACACGCTTTGCGAAGTGATCGCGGAAGCCGGTCTTACGCAGCTTCACACCGCCGAGACTGAAAAATACGCCCACGTGACGTTTTTCTTTAACGGCGGCGTCGAGGAGCCGCTGCCGAACGAAACTCGCGTGCTGATACCAAGCCCGAAAGTAAAAACCTACGATGAGCAGCCGCAGATGAGCGCGCCCGCGGTGTGCGATGCGGTGATCCGCGGCATCGAAGCGGGGATCGATTTCATCGTCGTAAATTTCGCAAACGGCGATATGGTCGGCCACACGGGCAATTACGATGCCGCGGTAAAGGCGGTCGAAGCGGTGGATGAGTGCATCGGTAAAATTTTAAGCGCGGCGAGGGCGCACGATTACGCCTATGTGCAGATTAGCGACCACGGCAACTGCGAGGCGATGCGAGACGCTGACGGCGAAATTTTAACCAACCACACGACCTTTGACGTATTTTGCTTCGTGCTGGGGCGCGGCGCGCGCGAGCTAAAAAGCGGACTTGGGCTTAGTAACGTCGCAGCTACCGTGCTAAAGCTAATGGGGCTACCGAAGCCCGCGGAGATGGACGAGGCGCTGTTTTGAAATTTAAACGGCACGGGTTGCAGCTAAATTTAAACGGCTAAAATTTAGGTAAATTTGGATAAATTTATGCTAGGCATTAAAATTTTAATAAAAGGACAAGTATGAAATTTAGTGGAAAAAACGTTTTAATCACGGGCGCGAGCCGCGGTATCGGCGCGCAGATCGCAAGGACTTTAGCCGGCTACGGGCTTAAGGTGTGGATCAATTATCGCTCTGCACCAGAGCCTGCTGACGCGCTGCTAGAGGAGATCCGCGCAAACGGCGGAGAGGGCGCCGTGATAAAATTTGATGCGACGAACGAAGCGGAATTTAGCGAGGCGATTGCCCTGATCGCGCAAAGCGACGGCGAGCTAAGCTATCTCGTAAATAACGCGGGCGTTACGAACGACAAGCTCGCGCTTAGGATGAAGCTGGAAGACTTCATGGGCGTGATCGAAGCAAATTTAAGCAGCGCCTTCATCGGCTGCCGCGAAGCTTTAAAGCTAATGAGCAAAAAGCGCTTCGGTGCGGTCGTAAACATCGCCTCGATCGTCGGCGAAATGGGAAACGCCGGGCAGGTCAATTACAGCGCGAGCAAGGGCGGAATGATCGCGATGAGTAAGAGCTTTGCAAAAGAGGGCGCAGCGCGTGGAATTCGCTTCAATTGCATAACTCCAGGCTTCATCGCTACGGATATGACGGACGCGCTAAGTGACGACGTAAAAGCAAGCTACGAAGCGAGCATCCCGCTTAAGCGTCTTGGAAGCACGAGCGACGTCGCCGAAGGAGTTGCGTTTTTGCTCAGCGACGGTGCGGGCTACATTACCGGAGAGTCGCTTAAAATCAACGGCGGGCTCTATATGTAGCGTTAAATAGCGGAATTTAAGGTTAAATATTATAGAATTACGCGGTATTTTTTTAAAGGAGTGCTAAAATGGCAGTATTTGAAGATGTAAGAGACGTAGTTGTAGAACAACTAAGCGTTAGCCCGGATCAGGTTAAACTTGACTCTAAAATTATCGAAGATTTGGGCGCGGACTCTCTTGACGTAGTTGAGCTAGTAATGGCTTTAGAGGAGAAATTCGGTATCGAGATCCCAGATAGCGAGTCCGAAAAATTAGTAAGCATTAAAGACGTAGTAGATTATATAGAAAATTTGCCTAAGAAATAAAATTTTAAGGAAGCGGTTTTGAAACGAGTCGTAGTAACGGGCATCGGGATGATAACCTCTCTCGGGCTTGACAAACAGAGCAGTTTTGAAAATATCTGTAACGGAAAAACCGGGGTTGATAAAATTTCGCTCTTTGACGCTAGCGAATTTCCGGTTCAAATTGCAGCTGAAGTAAAAGGTTTCGATCCTTCGAGCATAATCGAGGATGGAAAAGAGATAAAAAAGATGGATAGATTTATCCAACTCGGGCTTAAAGCTGTGGGCGAAGCCATAGATGACGCTAAATTTAGCGGTTTCGATAGCGACGAATTCGGCGTTAGCTCGGCTAGCGGTATCGGCGGTTTGCCGAATATCGAGATAAATGCCAATACCTGCTTGCAGCGCGGTCCTAGGCGGATTTCGCCGTTTTTTATCCCTTCTGCGTTAGTAAATATGCTCGGCGGCTTTGTTTCTATATATTATAAATTAAAAGGTCCGAATTTATCCAGCGTTACGGCTTGTGCGGCTTCTGCGCATGCGATTATGGACGCTGCGAGAGTTATCATGATTGGCGAAGCGAAAAAGATGCTCGCAGTGGGTGCCGAGGCTGCGGTTTGTCCCGTAGGTATCGGCGGATTTGCCGCGATGAAGGCGCTTTGCGCTAGAAACGACGATCCTGCGCACGCTTCACGTCCGTTTGATGCGGAGCGAAATGGCTTTGTTATGGGCGAAGGCGCGGCGGCTTTGGTTTTAGAAGAGCTAGAAGACGCAAAAGCGCGCGGTGCTAAAATTTACGGCGAGCTCGTAGGATTCGGCGCTAGCGGCGATGCCTATCATATCACTTCGCCTAGCCTAGACGGACCGATCCGCGCTATGAAAAAGGCCTACGAGATGGCGGGACGCCCGAAGATTGATTATATCAACGCCCACGGAACGTCCACCGTAATAAACGATAAAAACGAAACCGCGGCGTTAAAAGAGCTTTTCGGCGAGGGCAAGGTGCCTGCGGTCAGCTCCACCAAGGGTCAGCTAGGACATTGCCTAGGCGCTGCCGGAGCGGTAGAGGCTGCGATCAGCCTTTTAGCGATGCAAAACGGCATCATACCGCCTACGATAAATCAAATTTCAAAAGATCCAGATTGCGATTTGGACTATGTGCCAAACGTCGCTAGAAAAGCCAAACTCGATTGTGTTATGAGCAATAATTTCGGCTTTGGCGGCACGAACGCGTCGCTTATTTTCAAAAGAGTAGATTAATGGCGAGCTATCTGGACTTCGAAAAGTCTATAAAGCAGATCGACGAGGACATTACCGCTGCAAAAATTCGCGGCGATGAGGATGCAGTCGAAATTTTAAATAAGAACCTCGAAAAAGAAATTTCTAAAGTTTATAAGAATTTAAACGAATACCAAAGGCTTCAGCTTGCGCGCCATCCGGATCGCCCTTACGCGATCGATTATATTCGCGCGCTTTTGCAGGACGCCAGGGAGCTTCACGGCGACCGCGCCTTTAGGGACGATCCTTCGATCGTGTGCTATTTGGGCATTATGGGTAACCGCAAAATCGCCGTGATCGCCGAGCAGAAGGGTCGCGGCACCAAAAACAAGCTGAAGCGAAATTTCGGTATGCCGCATCCGGAGGGCTATCGCAAGGCGCTGCGCGTAGCAAAACTTGCCGAGAAATTTAACCTTCCTATTTTGTTTTTAATCGACACTCCGGGCGCATATCCGGGACTTGGTGCCGAGGAGCGCGGTCAAAGCGAAGCAATCGCGCGAAATCTATATGAGCTTAGCGATCTTAAGACCCCTACGATCGCCGTTGTTATAGGCGAGGGCGGTAGTGGTGGAGCTTTGGCTATTGGCGTGGCTGATCGGCTGGCGATGCTTCAAAACTCAATTTTCTCGGTCATCTCTCCCGAGGGCTGTGCTGCGATTTTGTGGAACGATCCAAGTAAGAGCGAGGCCGCTACGAAAGCGTTAAAGATCACCGCCGAGGAGCTAAAAGAGCTGGGCTTGATCGACGACGTCATCAAAGAGCCTAAAACGGGCGCCCACAGAGATAAAGACGGCGCGATAAAAGCGCTTGGAAACTACGTCTTAACCGAGCTGCACAAGCTAGACGATCTTAGCATAGACGAGCTCATCAGCAGAAGACAACAAAAAATTTTAAGGTTCGGTGCTTATAAAGAAAACTAAATTTTAAATTTCGCGACTTTTTTAAAACCAAATTTAATAACTTCACACTCTAAGAGGACAAATGGAAAATACAAATCAAAATTCCGCTCAGACCGCCGTTTCAAATTCTAATCAAAACGGTAGAAAAACTTACGCCAAAACGCACGTTCCCGTCGAGGGCTACCAGATCGAGGAGCTTCGCTCGATGGATCTTGAAAATCTCATCGCTATAGCAGACGAGCTAGGCGTAGAGAACCCGCGCGAATTCCGTCGCCAAGCGCTCGTTTTTGAAATTTTACGCATGCAGACGAAGCAGGGCGGCTTCATACTTTTTACGGGGATTTTGGAGGTTACCGCCGAGGGTTACGGCTTTTTGCGCGGCATAGATTCAAATTTAAGCGACAGCGCCAACGACGCATACGTGAGTCTAAGTCAGATCCGCAAATTCGCCCTTCGCGTCGGCGACATCGTCACGGGCCAGGTGCGCGAGCCGAAGGATCAGGAGAAGTACTACGCGCTCTTAAAGATCGAGGCGATCAATTACAAATCGATCCAAGAGGCTAGAGAGCGCCCGCTATTTGACAATCTCACGCCGCTTTTCCCGACCGAAAAGTTAAAGCTCGAATATGACCCGATGCGCCTTACCGGTCGCGTGCTCGATCTTTTCACGCCGATCGGCAAGGGTCAGCGCGGGCTCATCACGGCGCCTCCGCGTAGCGGTAAAACGGAGCTGATGAAAGAGCTTGCCAACGGCATTACGCGCAACCACCCCGAGGTCGAGCTTTTGGTGCTGCTAGTCGACGAGCGTCCCGAGGAGGTGACCGACATGGAGCGTAGCGTGCGCGGCGAGGTGTTTAGCTCGACCTTTGATCAGCCTGCATTCAACCACGTCCGCGTCGCCGAGCTCGTCATCGAAAAGGCAAAACGCGCCGTCGAAAACGGCAAGGACGTCGTCATCCTGCTTGATAGCATCACCCGCCTTGCGCGCGCTTACAACACCGTTACGCCTAGCAGCGGCAAAGTCTTAAGCGGCGGCGTGGACGCGAACGCTCTGCACAAGCCGAAGCGCTTCTTTGGTGCGGCGCGAAATATTGAAAACGGCGGCTCGCTCACCATCGTCGCTACCGCGCTCATCGAGACCGGCTCTCGTATGGATGACGTGATCTTCGAGGAGTTCAAAGGCACGGGCAACAGCGAGATCATCCTAGATCGCAATATCTCGGATCGCAGAATTTACCCGGCGATCAATATCACCAAGTCCGGCACGCGCAAAGAGGAGCTTTTGCAAGGCAGCGAAAATCTGCAAAAGATCTGGGCGCTGCGCTCGGCGATCTCGACGATGGACGACGTCGAGGCGCTGAAATTTTTATACGCCAAGATGCTAAAAACCAAAGACAACACCGAGCTGCTATCGATAATGAACGGCTAAATTTCTTAAATTTAGCCTTATTTAAAAATTTAGCGGCATGACTTGCACCGCTTGCCGCAAATATCGCCACGTAGCTTCGTTCGCGCTTTCAAAGTGGTGCGTCTTTTTTCAAACTTCACTATTATAAGTTTAAATTTATCGCGATATTTGCTAAATGTTTTGCGCTCGCATCACAAGATGCGATACCGCCAGACAGAATTTTGCTTTTGTAAAAATCCATTCGCAAGATGTAAAGCATAAAATTTTATGAGGAATTTTACGCCTTGCTATGCACGGAGCTAGGATGTTTTATTATTTCTAAATTCTCGGTTAAGATAAAAACATCGTTTTTATTAAACTATATATCAGATAAAAATTCCCGTAATACCTGTTTCCGTGGTTATCTATATAAAATTCGCACGAGTGTATAAAGTTTGTATTACTATACGGCACACATTCTTTAACGCCTTGCAAATATTGGTTTATGCGGTTATGAACCATATCAAATTCGTAATCTGGATTTTTTGTCTTTTCAGATGGTTGAAACTTATAGCTCATATACTTAATCCCCTCATAATATATGCAATATCTATTCTTTCCTAGCGCTCTTTCAAAAAAGGTAATATTTTTGCATTCTTTTATGCTAAAGCTATCGGAACCATACATACCACCTTTGCAAGTAAATATAAGGGTTTGATTGAGATCATAGTTTATCTTTTTATTACCTTCAAATGGCGTATATGAGTAGTTGCCATTTATATCAACATTTCTATCTGTATGATGATGGACAAAATCGACAAAATTCCAAGGAGCGGTTTTATTTGATATTATTTTATTCGTAATTTTATTTAAACCAATAGTTGAGTTTAAATCATCAAATAGGCTAAAAGTCTTAGTATCCATATGCTTTTTAAATATTTTGTCTAATGTATAAATAAGTTCATTGAAGCTTAAATTTTTATCAGGAGCATAAAATGTATCATAATGGTAATATACGCAATCATTAAATTCTTCCTGTACGAAATTTTGTACCATCTCATCTTTACTAAGCCATTTTAGATCGCTGAAGATAAACCCGCTGTAATTAAGCGCGCCGACGATTACACAAACGCCGAGCGCGGCGATTAGGGCTTTGGATAGAAATTTAAGCGCTTTCAAAATTTACTCCTTTAGCAAAACGCTAGTTAAAATACGAGCCTAACGGGCTGCGATGTTAACGTTTAAATTTAGCTCGCCCAAAGAGGGTTAAATTTAAACCCATGCCGCTTTAAATTTAACCGAATCGCTTCCTACTTCCCGCCGAAAAACAGTAGATTTGCCATTATGATCACGATCGCGACGGGCGCCACGAAGCGCAGCGAAAAGTGCCAAATTTTAAATCCAAGCTCGCCCATATCGGCGCCAAAAAGCCCGCGCAGGCGCTGCGCATCCATCACAAAGCCCACGAATATCGCCGAGGTTAGCGCGCCGAGGGGCAGCATGACGTTTGAGCTTACGAAGTCCAAGCAGTCAAAAAAGCTCGCGCCGAAAAGCTTAAACCTGCTCGCATAATCCGCGTGCATCGATAGCAGCGAGCATGCGCCTAGCGCCGCTATGACAAGCCCAGAGATGCAGACTGCGCGCAGGCGAGAAATTTTAAACCTGCCGATGAGATAGAAGACGAAGGGCTCGATCATCGAAACCGCGCTCGTGATTCCCGCGAAAAAAAGCGAGACGAAAAACGCGACTTCAAGCACCTGTCCCGCTAGCCCCATTTTTGCAAACATCGTAGTGAGCGAGACGAACACGAGCCCCGCACCCTGCGCGGGATCGGCGCGGAATTCGAATATGAAGGTAAAGACGATGAGCCCCATCATCAGTCCGATCGCGATGTTGATAAATACGATGTTTACCGAGCTGCGCACCAGCCGCACACCCTCGCTAAGCGACGCCGCGTATGCCGCGATACAGCCGACGCCCACGCACAGGGTAAAGAGCGCGAGCCCGAGCGCGGATAGGACGGAGCTAACGGTGATTTTGCCGAAATCGGGGTAGAAAAGAAATTTCACCGCCGCGCCGAAGCCCTGCATCGTGCACGCATACGCGAGCATCGCAAGCAGCAGCACGAAGAGAAGCGGCATCATCACGACGTTTAGCCGCTCGATACCGCTTTTGATGCCGCGCGCGACGACGGATAGCGTCAGCACGAGCGCAAGTGCGTAAAAGCCTAGGCTCGTGGCTAGCGAATGCGAGATGAGATCATCAAATACGGCGCCCGCTTCCTCGGCGGTTGCGGGCAGCGGAGAAAAGCCCAAAAAGATATAGCGGATCACCCAGCCGAGGATGACGAGGTAAAAGGACAGCACCAGCATGCCGCCCGCGATGAAAATGCCTCCTGCGCGCCATTTTCGTCCGCCGCGCGGCGCCAGCGTCTCGTATGCGCTCGGCAGATCCCTCCCGCTCAGCCTGCCTAGCGCCATCTCGGCTAAAAATATGCTAAAGCCCACGCCTAGCGTGAGCGCGAGGTATAAAAGCACGAAGGCGCTGCCGCCGTTTTGACCCACGAGGGTGGGGAATTTCCACGCGTTGCCAAGCCCCACTGCGCCGCCTGCGACGGCAAGTATGAAGCCGATTTTGCTAAATTTATCGTTCATTTTCGCTCCGATGATTTTTAAATTTTAAAGCTACGGAATTTTAAAATTCCGCAGCGTGATCAGACGCGACTGCGCTACGGCGTCTTTGCCGCGCGCACCTATCGCCATGCGGGTTGCCGCGGTCGCGCCGAAAGCTGATTACCGTCGCATACTTTGATCTTCCTCTATCTAAACATAAAATTTTAAACTATCGCTGCAAAGATAACGGATCGCCGCGAGGCTCGCTATGAAATTTGGCGCGTCGTTTTTAGGCTGCTTCAGCGCAAAATTTTAACTTCCATGCTATCCATCCGCTTTGCAAATTTTAAAAATTTAAAATTTTTAGCTGATTGAGCGCGATCACCACGATCGCGACTGGCGCCACGAAGCGCAATAGCACGAAATACCACAGCTTAAAGCCCATTCGTCCCATATATGGGCGCAGTAGAATTTCGACGGCTCGTTTTTTGATCACGAATCCTACGAAAATCGCCACGATTATGCCGCTAAGAGGCATTAAGATATTCGAGGTCAGGTAATCAAGCACGTCAAAAAAGCTCTTGCCACCTAGGCTAAAATACTCGCTCGTGCCCCCGTAATAACCCAAAATGCAGCATATCCCTAAAACATACGTCACGGCAAAAACTAAAAGCGAAGCGCGCTTGCGGCTTAGCTTGCGGGAGTTTACGAGATAATAAATCGCAGGCTCCAGCATCGAAATTGCAGAAGTAATCGCCGCAAATAATAGCGAGGTGAAAAATAAAAAGGCTAGGATGTTTCCGATCGCACCGAGCTTTGAAAAAAGTACCACCAGCGAGACAAACACTAGCCCTGGGCCTTGCGCTTTGGGATCGCCGCCGAATTCAAAGATGAAAGTAAAGACGATAAGTCCCATCATCACGCCGATTAGGACATTAATGCAGACGATATTTATGCTTGAGGTTAGGATGTTGGTGCGCGCAGGCAGGCTCGCGGCATAGGTCATAATCGTAGTAACGCCAAGCGAAAGCGTAAAAAACGCAAGTCCTAGCGCCGAAAGAACACTATCCTTATTAAGCTTGGAAAAATCTGGCACCAGTAGGAATTTCGCGCTACGTCCGAATCCATCGAAACTCGCGGCGTAAATTAGCATTAAAACCAGCAAAATAAATAGTGCGGGCATCATCCAGACATTAAGCCGCTCGATGCCGCTTTTGACACCTTTAGATACGATGAAAAAGCAAAACGCCGACGCTATCGTAAAGCATATCGCCGCGCTTAAAAAATCGCTGCCTAGAAGTGCGTTAAACGCTGCGCCGCTTTCATCTATACTTTTTGGCAGATAAAAAGCGCTTGAGACCACGTATTTTAGGATCCAGCCCATTACGACGCTGTAAAAAGCATAGATCAAAAGCGCACTAATCATAAAAAATCCCGCGTATTTCCATGCGCCTTTGTATGAGGGTGCGAGCTTTTCAAATGCGCGCACCGGATCACTTTCGCTTAGCCTGCCGATGACGATCTCGGCTAAAAAGATCACGAAGCTAACCAAAAGCGTCAGCAAAAGATATAGCAAGATAAAGGCGCTGCCGCCGTTGGTGCCTACTAAAGTGGGGAATTTCCACGCATTACCGAGCCCCACGGCGCTGCCTGCGACTGCGAGGATGAAGCCGATTTTGCTAAATTTATCATTCATATTATGCCTTGTAGCGGAATTTAAAAGGGCAATATTAGCAAAATCTAGCTTAACTCGCCAAGCTGGCCGGGTGGAATTTAGGCAAACCCGCTATAATGCCGCGAATTTTAAAGGAGATAAAATGAAATCGATAAAAGAAGTGATGCTCTCTCGCCACAGCTGCCGTAAATTTTGCAGCTATAAACTAAATAGCGAGCTCGTGCGCGAGATACTTGATCTTGCGCGCTTAAGTCCCAGCTCATGCGGATTGGAACCGTGGAAGATGATGATAGTCTCGGATCCTTGCGAGCTAAAAGAGCTTTCTGCAGCCTGCAACAGCCAGCCGCAAGTCGCTGAGTGCTCGCACGCCGTGATTTTAATCGCGCGTAACGATCTGCGCGTGGGCGAGGAGTATTCAGAACGAACCGTTCGCCGTCGTGCAAACGCTCCGCAAAAATATGAAGCTGCGATGAATTATTTCCGCGCGAAATTTGCGGGCTTAGATGACGAAGCGCTGATGAACTACGCGACCAAGCAGCTTTATATCTTAGCGGCAAATATCGCTAATATCGCCGAGGGCTTTGACGTGCGCTCGTGTATAATGACCGGCTTTGACGCCGAGGCTTTGGAAAAATTCTGCGCTTTAGAGGCGAAATTTCGTCCTGCAATCGTCGTGGCTTTGGGGCGTGGTGAGCCTAGCAAATACCCGCACACGCGCTACGAGCTGGATGAAATTTTAATCTCTCGCGGCGGCAGCAAAAAAAGATAAAATGAAGCATTTCTTCTCGCAAAGCTTAGGCGCGAGCTTTGTTTATTAAAAGCGTCGTTTTGCGAAATTTTATCGGTTTAAAAGTGCGATAGCGTTAAAATGCGCTTAAAATTTCAAAGGATAATCATGCAAGTCAAACTTCTAAATTTCACTCCGCTTTGGGTCTGCTCAAATGCGATCCGCACCTGCTGGCAGAGCTTTGAGCGCGGCGATTGCGGCGGCGCCAAAGACCTAGCGCTCATTGACCGCGTCGGCAACCAGCTCAAGCACTCAAGCACGCTCGAACACCTCTACTACAACTTCTACATCAGCGGTATTTCTCGCGCGCTGCTTCAGGAGCTGGCGCGCCACCGCCTAGCAAGCCTTAGCGTAAAATCCACGCGCTACACTCTCAAAGAATTGCGCGGCGAGGGCAGCTTTGCGCAAGGGGATTTCGAAAACGCCGCGCGATACATCGTGCTTACGGGCAACGAAGCGGTCGATAACGCAAGTATCGCGGCTCTTGAAAACCTGCGCGTAATCTTACAAACTCCGATCAGCCTTGATATCGCCAAATACTGCCTGCCCGAGTGCTACAAGAGCGAGCTTAGCTGGAGTATAAACGCACGCAGCTTGCAAAACTTCCTCGCTCTGCGCTCTAGCAAGGCGGCACTTTGGGAGATCCGCGAGCTTGCGGGTAAAATTTATGGCGCGCTGCCGCAGGAGCATAAATTTATATTCCAAAGCTGCATGGCGAGCGGAGAGAAGACGCAAGGCGAGGAGTAGCGAGCGAAGTAAAATTTTGATATAAGAGAGCTGTGATGATAAAACTTACGCAGATGAGAGCGGCTTTTGAAAAAGAGGAGCCGAACGCGCTTTATCTGAGCTACTTGGGATGGGTAAAAACCCTGATCCCGTTTTGGAAGCAGGGCGTTGCGAGGATCGCGGAGCTAAGCGGCACGGCGGATGAAAAAAGAGATAAGCATCTGCGCTCAATCGACAATTCTTTGCAGCTGATGCAAGCTTGGCGATTTAAAAAGATAAAATACGTGCAAGCAAGAAGAAAAGAAATCGATAGAGCCATAAGTTTTATTCGAAACGGCGCCTTAACGCAGCAGGTATGCAGATACGCCTTTGCGCCGGTCTGTAGAAATTTAGCAAGCATCTTGCGCAGTTTTTTATATGTTTCTACCTTCGGCTATTCGGACGAGCAGCTTCCGACAGTATTCGCTCAAAAAATTTACGGCATTGCGCTGTGCCACACCCTCTTCCCCTTCGATACGGGCGATTTTGTGTATTATCTGCCGCGCGAAAAATCCATCCACACCGAAAACCCCGCCGATTTGGATAACTGGCATTTGATGATGGAGATAGCGGGCGGCGATTTAGGGATTTCTGCGTTGATTGAGCGGCTAAACGAACGCGCGTATGAAATTTGGACGAATTACAAAACGCCGTTTGAATGGAAATACGACGAGGGAATTTGGAATTTGGAATTTGAGAATGTTTCAAAAAGGCTACATTATGCGGGCGTGCGGGCTTTTTCTAATCTAAATAAAGCGGAATAAAAAACGCGCAAAATTTTGCCGCTTTTAAAATTTCGCCCGTAGGCGGTAAAATTCTGCAAGTTTTTAACGCGAGTAAAATTTAAAATTTATTTGAGCGGGTTTTTGGCAGCCTGCGGTATCGAATTTAGCCGCCGCGCATTTTACGACTTGCGGCGCCGAGAATTGCAGCGGCGGCAAACCGAAAGCTCATAGGCGAGCGATAAATTTAAAGGACGGATTATGAAAAATATAGCGCTTGTGATGTTTAGCGGACAGACGCACCTCGATTTTGTGGGATTTTACGATTGTATGCTAAGGCTTAAAGCCGTCCACCCGCAGCTTGAGATGAGGTTTTGCTCGCGAGAGCGGCAGGTTTCGGATAGCGGCGGCCTTACGATTGACGTGGGCGAGATCACGACGGATCTAGGCGGCTTTGATGCGGTTTTTGTGCCGGGCGGTATGGCGACGCGACGCCTTAAAGACGATGCGGGCTTCATCTCGTGGCTCGCAACCGCGCGCGATGCGAAGTATAAGTTTAGCGTTTGCACCGGTTCGCTGCTTTTGGGCGCGGCGGGGTTTTTGCGAGGTAGGCGTGCGACTACACATCCGTTTTGCTACGATCTGCTGGCACTTTACTGCGCGGACGTGGTGCATGAACGGCTCGTGCGCGATAGCCTGCCAGAAGGAGGCGAGATCATCACTGCTGGCGGTGTGAGTAGCTCCATCGAACTTGGACTTTGCGTGACCGAGAAATTCGCGGGCGCCTCTGCGCGAGAGGCTGCCGCTGCGGCGATGGATTATCCGTATTACGGCCTTAGAAGCAAGCCTGTGCGATGAAATTTTAAAGCCGCTAAGATCGGTGGCGCAGTTTATAAATACCGCAGTAAATTTTAAAATAGAGTGGAAGGTAAATCGTAATGCAAACAATAAAAATATTAAAAATATTGTGGAAAGTCATCAAGATCGCCATACTCGCATCATTGATATTATCGTTTGCAGCATTGATATTGTTTGTTTTATTTATAGCCTTTCTATTTTCACCCCTTAATACGGATTTTTCATATATAGAAAATAAAAATTTGGCTAAATTTGAAGCCTTAACAAATACGAAGGGAGAAACTTTGCTCATTTATCGCAAAAAAAGTCCTCCTTTATTGTGTAGTGAAAAAATACAGACTTGTATCTGTTACGCGCATTTTATAAAGGCGGATAAGCCCTTTACTTTGACGCAACAAAAAATGTTGCAAGAGGGCTACGAGTTTGTTTCCGAGTCTGACTGTATAGCTGAAACTACAAATTTGCATGAATTTAAACTATCGTGGGCGATGCCGTCTTATTATTATGCCGGCAGTCGGGAGTATTTGATATATGGTTCAATCAAAAATTTAAATATAACGGCAATAGTGAACGATAAAAGGCGAATATGGCACAAAAAAGAGCACGAATCGGGACAACCGAGCGATTATGATCACGAGGTTATTTTTTATCCGGAACTTAATATAATTCAAATAAATAAAATGGGGTATTAATAGTGTGCGCTAAATTTACTTATGGTCGATTTAATATAACGTTGCGAACTAAATTTAAAAGCTTTTGGGATAAAATTTAAAAATTTAGACTTTGGTTTTGCGGACATTTATCAAAGTAGATAAAATAACGATATAGTGGGTTTTCATAAAATAGGAGATCACAAAGACAGCATGAAGCCGGCTCAAATTTTATCGCTGCTTTCGCACATATCTTTCGTAGCGATGATCATTTATAGGTTAAAATTCAGAGAAAACAACCCGTGGGAGTTCGCAATCGCGCTTTTTGCCTACGCGATTTTGTTTGCTTTTTATCCGCAGAGCTTGCTTAACGATAATAAAAAGACGATCGTCATGCTGCTATTTATGGCGCTTTTGATCGTGATCGTGTAGCGGCGCCTATAAATCGGCGAGAGCGGTTGCGGCGCGAGAGCGCGGGCGATCCGCCTTTGGTTGCAGCGGCGCGTGCGAGCGATACTATTTTTAAAATTTATTGTAAAATTAGAGCGTTAATTTATTAAAATTTAAAGGGTCGGTATGCAGATAAATTTAGACGACGTGAGGATCGAGAGCGGCTGGAAAGAGGCACTTAGGGAGGAATTTTTAAGCGAGTATTTTGCGAAGATCAAAGAAAATCTGCTCGCCGCAAAGGCGCGCGAGATCATCTATCCGCCGGGAAATTTGATCTTTAACGCCTTTAATCTCACTCCGTTTGAGCGGGTGCGCGCGGTGATTTTGGGGCAGGATCCCTACCACGGCGCGCATCAGGCGATGGGGCTTAGCTTTTCGGTACCGCGCGGCGTGCGAATTCCGCCCAGCCTCGTAAACATCTACAAAGAGATTAAGAGCGATCTGGGTATCAGCGAGCCTGCTAGCGGCGATCTGAGCTACTGGGCGAAGCAGGGCGTGCTGCTGCTTAATGCGAGCCTTAGCGTGGGCGCAAACCGCGCGAACTCGCACAGCGGCTTCGGCTGGCAAATTTTCACCGACGCCGTGATTAAAATTTTAAGCGCGAGGCGGCAAAGCTTGGTCTTTATGCTGTGGGGAAATTTTGCCAAAGCAAAATCGGCGCTGATCGATGCGCAGAGGCATCTCATTTTAACCGCCGCGCATCCTAGCCCGCTTGCAGGAGGGGCGTTTTTCGGCTGCAAGCATTTTAGCAGATGCAACGAATATCTGCGCGCGCACGGTCTAGGAGAGATCGATTGGGATCTAAATCACGGCGCAGATTAAATGTATTTTAAATGAAATTTGCGTAAAATGCGCCGCAAAATTTCAAAGTAAAGAAATTTTAAAAAATATCGAAAGGAGAAGTGAGCGAATAATATACGACCGGCTTAAGACGGCTTGCCGAAGCGACGCGAATGCGCGGCTAGGCTAATCATTGTAACTAAAGGAACGATATGAAAAAGATAATTTTGGGAATTTTCTTGCTATTTACAAGTAGTGTAGTGGCAAATACCCTATCTGAGATTAGGCAGTCGGGCACGATTAGAGTGGGCGTTTTCGAGGCGCAACCGCCTTTTAGTAAATTTGAAGACGGCAAATTTCAAGGATTTGAGGTGACCCTAGCCGAGGCGTTATCAAAAGATATATTTGGTGGCAAGGCGGGCAAGGTAGAATTCGTACCCGTAAAGGCTAGTGAGCGTTTAAAAGTGTTGGAAGAAAATAAAGTAGATATGGTGCTTGCGACCTTTACGATCACAAATGAGCGTAAGCAGGTGGTCGATTTTACGACGCCGTATTTCGCAGTAAATATCGGCGTGCTAACCCGCAAGGGAGATAAGATCAAAACGATGTCTGATTTACACGGTAAGCCGATCATTGCAGAAAGCGGTACGACTAGCGAGGCATATTTTAAAAAAGAGGGTTTTGAAATCATAAATTGTGCTACTGCAAATGAATGCTATAAAATTCTAAAAGAGGGCAAGGGTGCGGGCTTTGCACACGATAATTTGTTAGTTCTTGCTTATGCGGTCGTAGATAGCGATACTGAAGTAAATATTAAGAATTTAGGCGTTTCGGATTTCTTGGGCATCGCGGTTTCTAAGGGCAATAAGGATCTGCTCGAGTTCTTAAACGGCGAGTTAATCAAGCTTAGCAAAGACGGCTTTATGAAAAAGACCTATGATGAGGCGATCGAGCCGTATTACAAAGGCACTGCGGAGAAAAAATATTTCTTGCTGGATGATCTTTATAGCTTATTTTAGGTGGGCATAGCGGTACGGCTCGCCTGTGTTTGTTTTCGTAAGCATAGCTGTGTGCTCTCGCTAGGTAAAATTTAAAAGGCTCGCATAGTCTTGCTATTTTGCCCGACTTTGCGAGCTTGGGTTTGGATTGTAAATTTTACTAACGCGCCGTTATGAAATTTATAAAATTCCATAGAATTTCGCAGCGGCGTGCTATTTTTTTTTACGCGGCGCTAATAGACGCACAGAATTTTATAGCGAAGCGCTAAAATTTAATGAAAGCAGGCGGAGCTTGGCGCAAGGCAGCAAAATTTAAAAAGCCTCTATCATTATGCTTAGAAATTTTAGTTGCGAAATTTTATTGCTAAGCCCGTAATTTAGGGAATAATTTCGGTTCAGGTAAAATGAAATTTTAAGAAAATTTACATTACAATTACGAAAAATTTAAAATTCAAGGAGGAAATTATGAAAAAGTCATTTTTTCTTATTCTATTGTCGGCGATCTTTGTTTTTGCGAATTCCTTAAGCGAAATAAAGCAAAGCAAGGTTATCAGAGTGGGCGTTTATGAAAATGAGCCGCCTTTTAGTAAGTCGAGCGAGAAGGGCTTTGAAGGTTTCGAAGTCGAGCTTGCCAATGCGCTAGCCGGTAAAATTTTCGGCAACAGCGGCGGTCGTATCGAGCTTATCCCGGTAACGAACGAAGTGCGCTTTCCGATGCTTCAAAACAATCAGGCAGATATGATAATCGCGGCTGCAAGTATCACTGAAGAGCGTAAAGGCAGCGTGGATTTTTCGATGCCGTATTTTACGGTAAATTTGGGAATTTTAACGAAAAAAGACTCAAATATTCACAAAATAGGCGATCTGATGGGCAAAAAGATCGGTATCATCCGCAAGACTACCGGCGAGGCGTATATCAAAAAGGACGGCGGTTATAATGTTTCCTACTGCAACGATTCGGTCGATTGCTATAGGAGATTAAAAAGTGGCGAGATCGACGGGTATTGCAACAACAACCTTTTTGTAATGGTCTATCCGATCGTAGATCCCGCAGTCGAGGTCAATATAAAAAATTTAGGCGATAATGTATTCTTGGGCGTCGCGGTGCAAAAGGGTAACGCGGAGCTGCTAGAAGCGATCAATAAAGGCTTGATTGCGCTCAGCAAAGAGGGCTTTTTCAAAAAGGCTTACGAGGATACTTTCGAATCCTTCTATAAAGGCACCGTCGATAAAAAATATTTCTTACTCGACGATCTTTACAGCTTTTTTTAATAAAAAAGGAGTTTAAAATGAAAAAATCGCTGTTTTTAATTCTTCTATTTTGCATCTTTGCGCTTGCGAATTCTTTAAGCCAAATAAAGCAGAGTAAAGTCATTCGTATCGCCGTTTATGAAAATGAGCCTCCATTTAGTAGAGTTACGGATAACGGCTTTGAGGGCTTTGACGTAGAGCTTGCTAATGCAATCGGAGGCAAAATTTTAGGCGATACCGGCGGCAGGATCGAGCTCATACCGGTATCGGCGCAAGCGCGCTTTCCGTCCATTCAAAATAATCAGGCAGATATGCTTATTGCGGCTGCAAGCGTTACTGAGGAGAGAAAGAAAAATTATGAGTTTTCGATGCCATATCTTTCCGTAAATTCCGGAGTTTTAACCAGAAAAAGTGACAATATCCAAAAAATGAGCGATCTGCGAGGTAAGAAAGTAGGCGTTATTCGCGGCTCGACGGGCGAAGCGTTTATGCAAAAGGACGGCGGCTACAATCTAGTGTATTGCAAGAATTCCTCCGATTGCTACAAGCGGTTAAAGAGCGGCGAGATCGACGGCGCATGCGACGATAATCTATTTGTGATGGTCTATCCGGTCGCAGATCCTAGCGTCGAGGTTAATATCAAAAGTCTTGGCGAGAACGTATTTTTAGGCATCGCGATGCAAAAAGGCAACGCAGATCTCGCAGAAGCCGTTAATCAAGCGCTCATTTCGCTTAGCAAAGAGGGCTTTTTCAAAAAGGCGTATAACGATACTTTCGAGCCTTTCTACAAAGGCACTGTCGATAAAAAATACTTCCTTTTAGACGACATATACAGCTTCTTTTAGAATTTTAAATTTGATGCGGGTCGGGATTTGAAGCTTTGTGGTTTTAAATCCTAACCCGCGCATAAGCGGTGCGTCATTAAAATTACATCTCAAAATTTTGTCCTAAAATTTCGTTTCAAATTTTATTAGTCCCACTGCCGCGCCGAAGCCCAGCGTGCATATAGCGGTCGCAATCTTTGGTATTTGCGAGTATTTACGGCGCGCAAAATCAGATTGAGCTAAGCTTTAAAATTTTACTCCGAGCTCTTGGGATTTTTTAAATCCTCCATGCGCTCCTGCTGAGCCTGCACGAACGCGTCGTATCTGATAAAAAGATAATCCTTGATCTCAAAAATCATCAACGTAAAAATCGAAGGCAGCGTGAAAAATCTAATCGTCATAAACACCAGATCAAGCGCGTTTAGCTCGTCGCTGCCCGCGCGATACCCTCCCGCGCCCGCGGTTAAAATCCCGTGAAGCGTCTCGTAGTTGTAAAGGATGAAAATCGTCACGAAAAGCGTCGAGAGCTTCGATACGATTTTATTCATGATCTGCGCCACGTCCTCGTCGGCGATCACCGACATCGCAAACCACACGATGGTGAAAAACAGCGGAAAGACGATGTTGAAATTTAGCGAGTTATCAAGCTTCTGTGCGCCCGTAACCGCGATGATCGCAAACACCGCCGCAAATGGGATCACAAATAGCGCGAAGGTCATCGCTGATTTTATCGCCTTAAAAAAGCCATACGCAAGCAGAGGCGAGCCCAAAGCAAGCAAAAAGATCGTCAGTGCGTAGTTGGCTTTGGCAAAATCGTATAGGTTAAACAGCGCAAATACCGATGCTGCGGCAAGTAGCGGCACGCTGAGCTTAAACACCGCCCCATATTTGGCGTAAGCGCGCGATACGACGGCATCGAGCCTGCTAAATTTAACGTTTAAGCTTTGCGCTCTGATGAAAAACAAAATGACGAATTTGACGATTACGTTTGGGCTCAAAATAGTTCCTGAAATTTAGTATATTTCATTTTTTATCCTCTAAATATTTTTTAATTTCAAACGCCATCAATGATATTCCTGATGGGATAGTCATAAATTTAATTATATCGGATACTTGATTTTGATGTAGAATTATAAATAATAGGCTTATTATAGTCGATAGTCTAAATATTGTTTTGTTTACAATATCCGCAGCTGCTCTGTCTTTAAAATTGCAAGATGTTATAGTCCAAATAAAGCTAATACTTAATACGAAATATAGATCTGGAAATTCCTTAATTAATTTTTCTAGCAGTTCAAAATTTTTTGTAGTTACTTTTATATTTTGTGTTCCAAAATAAAGAGTTATTAGGGCAAGCTCAATGCCCATAATAAACATAGATACTCCAAGCGCCAAGTTACATTTTCTATATTCTTTTCCAAATAATATTTTTTTTAACTCATCGAAAGATTCTATTGCAAAGAAGAAAATCACAGGAAGAACAAATCCCATAATTCCTATAGTAATCCAATTTAATAAATTTTTGGTAGATGCAAACGGTAATGCTATAAGGAATATAGCTATAGCTATAGATATAACACCTTTCAGATATTTACTCAATGAGCATAGTATAATTGCGGGTATACAAGTAGATGCCATAACTATGCTTGCAAAGATAGGATGATCTGAAAGAGCCCTTATGGCATCTTGAGTCATAAATGCGAATACTGTAGAATAAATTATTATAAAAATTCCAAACGTTATCGCAGGATATTTTTTATCACGCTGTTGATATGCTATCCACCTGATACTTAATAGAAGAAATGAGATAAAAAGTATATGCAAAGAATATTCTTCCCAAAGCCAATTAAGTATATTATTCATATTCTTCCTTTACATCCAATCTAAAATTTGCGTGATCTCCGTGGCGTGAAAAATTTTAAGCCCCTGCGCGTTTTGTGGCTTCATCGGGACAATCGCGTTTTTAAATTTCTGCATCGCGGCTTCTTTCAGGCGCGCATCAAGGTTGAAGATCTCTCTGATCTCGCCGTTTAGGCTCACCTCGCCGATGAAGACGCTCTCTTTACTGATCGGACGGTTTTTGAAGCTACTTACGATCGCCGCGACGACGGCGAGATCGCACGCCGTTTCGGTGATTTTTACGCCGCCGCTTACGTTTACGAAGACATCGTATCCGCCAAGCCCGATCTCAAGCTTGCGATCAAGTAGCGCCAGAAGCATATCGAGGCGATTTTTATCAAAGCCCGTGGCGCTGCGCTTCGGGTAGCCGCTCTCGCACACGAGCGCTTGGATCTCCACGACGAGCGCGCGCGTGCCCTCCATCGTGATCGTGATCGCTGAGCCGCTTACCGCCTTGCCGCGCGTGAAAAATTTACTCGCGACGTCCTTTGCGCTTACGAGCCCGTGCGGCCCCATCTCGAAAATCCCCACCTCGCTCGTAGCCCCGAAGCGGTTTTTAAAACCGCGCAAAATTCTAAGCTGCTTGCTTGCATCGCCCTCGAAATACAGCACCACGTCCACCATATGCTCTAATATGCGCGGGCCTGCGATCGAACCCTCCTTGGTGATGTGGCCGATGATGAAGATCGAAATCCCGCGCGCTTTGGCAAGTCGCATCAGCTCAAATGTGATCTCGCGCACCTGCGTGATTGAGCCAGGCGCAGAGGAGGCTTTGTCGCTAAAAAGCGTCTGGATGCTGTCGATGACGATAAACTTATAATCCCTGCGCTCCACCTCTTCAAGCACGGCGCTTAGATCTATCTCGGTGAGCAAAAACAGCTGCTCGCTTATCGCGCCCAGCCGCTGCGCACGCATTTTGATCTGGCTGGCGCTCTCTTCGCCGCTTACGTAAAGCACGGCGCGGCCGCCGCTTGCTAAATTTGCCGCGATCTTAAGCAGTAGCGTGGATTTTCCGATGCCTGGGCTGCCGCCGATTAGCACGAGCGAGCCCTCCACGACGCCGCCTCCGAGGACTAAATTTAGCTCGCTATCTTTGGTGTCGATGCGCGAAATTTGCTCGATCTGTATTTCGCTGATCGCTTTGGCACTTGCGGACGAGGCGCGGGCAAGCTCGCCCTCGATCTCTTTTAGCGCTTTGATCTGAGCGGGCTTGAGCTCGACGAAGCTATCAAATGCGCCGCAGTCTGGGCATCTGCCGAGCCATCTGCTTTGCTGATTGCCGCAGTGTTGGCACTCAAAAATCGTAGTTTTAATCTTCGCCATCTTTATCCCTCGTTCATTTTGTCTAAATTTAGCCTTGAATTTCGCGAAATTATACTTAAAATTTTTAAAATTTTAGCCTCCTCGTGCGATGCTTGCGAGATCAAAAATCATGAGACGGAGGACTTGCGGCTAAATTTGAGCTAAATTTAAATATGTTTTAAACATTTATAACTATAATACAAATTTCACTTTATTTAAAGAAGGTTTAAGATGAAGGGCAAGCTTAGTAGAAGCCAGTTTTTAACGATATCGCTTACGCTGTTTGCGATGTTTTTCGGTGCGGGAAATTTTATTTTTCCGCCGGGCTTAGGCAAGGATTCCGGACAGAATTTTTATATTGCGATAATGTTTTTTTGCGCTACGGCGGTGCTTCTGCCGGTGCTCGGCGTTGCGGGTATCGCACGCGCAAAGGGGCTTCAGAGCCTAGTGCGCCGCATAGATCCGGTGTTTGCGATCGTTTTTACCGCGCTTTTGTATCTTACGATAGGACCGCTTTTTGCGATACCGCGCGCGGCAAACATGCCTTTTGACATCGCTATTAAGCCTTTTATCGGGCAAGATAGCCTTCAAATTTGGCTATTTGTTTATTCTGCGGCGTATTTTGCGCTGAACTATTACATCTGCATGAACCCCTCAAAGCTTGTCGATCTGCTCGGAAAATACCTCACGCCGATACTTTTGGCGCTTATTTTGCTACTTTTCGGCGCGGGATTTTTGTTTCCTATCGGAAGTTTCGTAGCTCCTAGCGGAGAGTATGTTGATCATGCCGCAGCAAAGGGCTTCGTAGAGGGCTATCAGACGATGGACGCGCTTGCGTCGCTGGCATTCGGAATCATCGTAATTAACGCTATTAAAGCAACCGGCGTAAGCGACGAGAAGCACCTTGTAACCTCCACGATAAAAGCAGGAATGATGTCGGGCGTCATACTGATGACGATATATTTTATGCTGGGCTATCTGGGCGCGACCTCCGCGGAGCTTTTCAAAGATACGCCGAATATCAACGGAGCGGAGCTTCTGTCGCGAGTAAGCGATCATTATTTCGGAAGAATTGGCGTCGTGATCCTAGGCAGTGCGTTTTTCCTAGCCTGCATCACCACGACGCTGGGTCTTATAAGCTCGGCTAGCGAATACTTCGAGGAGCTTACGAAAGGCAAGATCAAATATAAAACCTGGGCGATCGCTTGGTGCGTGATCGGCTTTGGAGTTGCAAATTTCGGTCTTACGACCATCATCAAGGGCTCCATCCCCGTGCTCGTCGCCATCTATCCGATCTCGATCATGCTGATAATCCTCTCGCTGATTAATCCATGGATCGATTCGAGCAAGTTGATTTACCGCGCCTGCGTCTATGTTTGCGTCGTCGAGGGCGTCATAAACGGACTTGATATTTTGGGGATTTCGGTGCCGCTTGTGACGTCGTTTGTGAAGATGATGCCGTTTTACGACTCGATGCTCGGCTGGATCGTGCCTAGCACCTTGACCTTTGCCGTGACCTACGTGCTGCATCTGATATTTGAAAAAAGAGACGATAGCTTTTAACTTTAAGAGCTATTTTAAAATTTAGCCGGGCTCTACGGGGCTCGGCACACTTTTAAATTTTAATTCGTCGCCGAATTTAATCTCACATATTTTTTACTGGAATTTTGACATATAAAATAAGTCGCCTTCAAAATTTTAACCTAAATTTACGCTAAAATTATCAAAATAAAATCGCAAAAGGAAATAAGATGGATAAACGAGACGAGGCGCTAAATCTGGCGCGAGATTTCGAACGCGACGGCTTTAGTATGCCTGATTTATACGAGCGGTTTTGGCGGCTACAAGGTGATGCGGCGGCGTATTTTACGCTAGCGGACAGCCTGCTGCGCGGGCGGATGGACGGCCGCACGCTGCTAAAGGACGCTCTGGGCTATGTAGGCAAGGAGGATTTTAAAGCTCTGATCGCCACGGCGGTTGAAATTTTGCGCGAGGAGGCAGCAGAGGAGCGCAAAACCCAACAGGACGAAAGCGCGGCACAGATGGGAGAGAATGCGCGCTCGGCGCGGGCTGACGAAAGCGCAAGCAAAAATGCACGGCAACGCGGCAGAGATGAAAAGAGCTCGCGCTGGAAAAACGCCGAAGAGGTCATCATCATGGCAAGTCTCGAGTTCGCGCCGTTTTTGCACCAGTATCTGGGTGAGCTTTTTAAATTGCAGCCGAATGAGAGCGCGTATTACGCGGAGTACCCGTGGCGCGGGCTTAGTTACGAGAGCTCACAAATCTGGCGCGAGAGGCTTGCGGATCCGCAGACGAGCAGGGATGAGCGGCAAAAAATTTTTAGCTGCCTGCTTCAGACCCGCGAGCCGCGAAACGTGAAATTTGCCTGCGAGTCCGCGCTTGCAGAGGACTTCTTCGACCGTCCGTGCGACCTGCTTGAATATATTGGCTATTGGCTGGAGGCTGTCGGATTTACCTTTGAGCGGGTTAAATTTGACGCAGACGAGCCTTGCGCCGATAAATCACAAAAAGCACCGAACGATGAAATAAACTTTGGCGGCGAGAAATTTATGCTCAAAAGATACTGCGGTCAGTGCGTGTATCACATAATCTTTCCGCGCGGCTACTTCGGCGCACCCTACGCGCCGCATCTGGCGAAGCACCATCCGACCTGGCGGTTTGAGGGCGGCGAGGCGGGATATAAGCTAGGCGGGGTTTTGGATGAGGCGAACGGCGATGCGCAAAATCCGCTATTTCATCTCATCACGCTTGATCCGCTACCTTGTGACTTGCCCGTGCGATCGCTGCCGCGCCTAATCCTCGCCGCGCACGTCAGAGAGATAAACGAAGGCGAGATAGTCTTTTACGAGCACGACGCGCAGGGTATGCCACGACGTATCGGCGAAAGGACGCAGGTCGAATACGCCTTTGACGAACCGATAAAAGAGTGCGAAGTAGTACTTGCGCCCACGCCGGCGCGCTGGGCGGCTCAGGACTGGGGGATGTCAAATAGCAGGCAAAACCTCGCGCGCATCGGCGGCGAGCCTTCGTGGATACAGGGCGCTTTGGTGCCGCGCTGTCCGATATGCGGCGAAAAGATGGAGTTTTTGATGCAGCTTGACAGCGAGCTTCCAAGCTGCGAGCAAGGAGGCGAGGTGATGTTCGGCAGCGGCGGGATTTTATATGTGTTTTGGTGCGAGCGGACGCGGGTGAGCGGGTTTTTTATGCAGTGTACGTGAGTAAAATTTAAGAAAAACGCGCAAATGGACGGACGGATGATCACGGCGAAAATAAAAAGAAGGGGCAATGTTTGGTATTTTGACGATTATTTTAAGTCGCTTCGCAAGAATGAAAACGAAATAGCAAAGCCTATCAGGCAGTTCGTCTCGGATCCGAAAAGGTATCTGTTTAATACAAAAGAGACCCTTCACGACGCCGTTTTGACTGAATTTAAATTTGGCATTTTAAAAAACGAAGATAGACTGACGATGAAATTTTTATCGCCCTACCATGATAGAAATTTTAAATTTGTTTTCAAAAACGTCCTAGCCGTCCGCTTCAAAACGGACGATAAGAGCTTTAAAAACAACGATCTGATAGTTCATCAATTTTCGCTAAAGCGGGAAGGCGTTTGCGAGTATGATTTTATCTTTGCGAGCGGACAGAGGATAACCGTGAAATTTAAACAGCTTGAAATCATTGAGGAATTCTTATAAGCGCGCTGCTTTGTTGATGGCGGAGGGATTTTACGTATTTTGGTGCGAGCGGACGCGGGTGAGCGCGTTTTTTATGCGGTGCGTGAGCGAGAATTTTGTAAAATTATAAAACGAAAATCGTAAAATTCTAAGATAATCGAGCGGCAAAATTTGCCGAGCATTTCGGCGCGTAAAATTTGAACTTGTTCGGCGAGAATATGTAAATTTACGCAGAGCCTAGGCGTAAATTCCCTCCACAAGCGTTTCTACGAACTCATCCGAGTTAAATTCCGCCAAATCCTCCATCCGCTCGCCCACGCCGACGAAAAGTATCGGCAGCCGCAGCTCGCGCGCTATGGCGAAAAGTGCGCCGCCTTTGGGCGTGCCGTCGAGCTTCGTGATGATGATGCCGTCGAGCCTTACGATCTCGTTGAACGCTCTGGCTTGCGCGACGCTGTGATTGCCCTGAGTGGCGTCTAGAACGATGATCTTTCGGTGCGGTGCGCCGCTTTTTGCGCGGTCGCAGATGCGCACGATCTTCTCTAACTCCGCGGCTAAATTTTTCTGATTTTGCAGGCGTCCGGCGGTGTCGATCAGGACGCGATCGATGTTTTTGGCACTAGCTGAGCTAACGGTGTCAAACGCCACAGCAGCGGGATCGTGCCCCTGCGCGGTCGCTACGATCGGTAGATTTAGAATTTGCGCCCATTTGCGCAGCTGCTCGACTGCGCCCGCGCGAAAGGTGTCGCATGCGCCTAAAATCACGCTCTGACCGCTATTTTTATATAAATTTGCAAGCTTTGCGGTCGTCGTGGTCTTGCCCGCGCCGTTTACGCCGATGATGAGCTCTACGAACGGCTTCTCATCTGCGGCTTTAGCGATCTCGTAATCGAAATAGTTCTTCAAAACGCCCTTGAGATCATCTTTTGCGACTAGCTTTTTTGCGGGCAGTTTTTCTAAAATTTCCTCCACAAGCTCGTAGCCTACGTCGGCTTCAAGCAGCATCTCTTCTAGGATTTCTTTTGAAATTTTATCCTCGCCCTTTGCACCTCGCATCGCGCCTATGGTCTTGCTAAGCCCTTTTTTAAAAAATTCGAACATCAAAAAATTTTCTCCAATTCGGTTATTAAAATTTCTTCCGGCATCAGCCCGAAATACTGCGCGCTAAACTTGCCCTTTTCGTCGTATATCGCCATATACGGCACTTCGTTTATGCCGCCTAGCGCCTTTGTAAAAAAGTCCGTTCCTTCGCCGTAAGCGATCGCGTAATTTACCTCGTGCGCGCTTGCATAGGTTTTTGCATCGTCTAAATTTGCGTCACCGATCATTACGCCGATGATATCAAGCTTGCCGGAGTAGGCTTGTTTGGCGGCATTTAGCGCGCTTACCTGCACGGCGCAGGCGTCGCACCACGGCGTAAAAAATGCAAATAGCGTCACGGTGGAGTTATTATCGATACGAAAGCCTTGCTTCGTCTTTTGCATATTTAAAATTTTTCCGTTATTAAGCTGAAGTGTAAAAGGAGCGGTATAATCGACTTGGATTACGGCTTCGGTTTCGGACTGCGGCTGCGTGGTGTTGGCCTCGGTCGGGGTATTGCTTGATTTTTTATCCTCATCATTGCCGCAACCTGCAAGAAAGAAAAAAGCCGTAAAAAGCGCTAGAAAAAAACGAAATTTCATAATAAACCTTAAAATTTAATCGCAAGATTATACAAAAACTAGCTAAAATAAGCGTTAATATTTTATTCGAAAGATCAAACGATGCAAAAGAATGAATTCAGAAAAATTTGCAAATCTCGCTTAAAATCTCACACCGCGCGAGCGGCTAGATGCGAGCATTACGCACTTTTATGGCGGCTTGAGCGGCTGATAAAATTTTTAAAAGCGCGTAAAATTTTGATATTTTTGCCGATGAACTACGAGCCGAACGTTTTGATTTTAAGAAAAAAGCTATCAAAAAGCTGCGAATTTTACGTTCCGTTTATGGTGGATATTAGTTTAAAAATGGTAAGATTGCGCCAGCCTTTTAAAATTTCGCGCTTTGGGCTGCGACAGACGCTTCCGCAAAACGGGTATTTTAAAAAGGTCGATCTAGCCGTGGTTCCAGCTATCGGAGTGGATGGCGCAATGGCTAGAATAGGACATGGGAAAGGATTTTACGATATGTTTTTTTCAGGTCTGAAGCTTAAGCCCGCAATCGCGTTCGTGAGTATAAAAGACTGCTTTTGCAGCGAAATTTTATCGCTTGATCACGACGTAAAGGGCGATTTTTACATAACTCCGAGCCAAAATTACCTAAAAAGAGGAAAGTATGATAGAGATTTTAATCGCCTTGTGCGCTCTTGCGGTGGGCGCTGGCATAGGATACTTAGTAGCTAGAAAGATCAATAACGCCAATTACGATTTCTTCGTAGAACAAGCCAAAGCTAAAGCTAAAGCGATAGAATTTGAAGCCGAGGGCATCTTGCGAAATTCTAAAATTTCGGTGCAGGAAGCGGAGTTTGAAGCTAAGAAAAAATACGACGACAAATCAAGCAAACTACAGAAGGAATTTAACGTTAAATTTGACGAGCTCGGCAAAAAGGAGCGCGCGCTTCTAACCGAGCAAGAAATTTTAAAAGACAGCAAAAAAGAGCTCGAAAGCGCCAAAAAAGAGGCGAAATTCCTCTACGAAGAGGGCTCAAATTTAAAGAAAAGCTATGAAGAGAAGCTAGCCGAAGCGCTTAAAGTTTTGGAGCGCGTGGCGGGCTTTACGCAGGATGAAGCGCGCGCGCAGGTGCTTAAAAAGGTCGAGGAGCAAAGCCGCACCGACATCGCTCACATAGTACGAAAGTATGAAGAGGAAGCCAAAAAAGAGGCGCGAAAAAAGGCGAATTATATTTTGGCGCAGGCTACGTCGCGCTTTGCGGGCGAGTTTGCCGCCGAGCGGCTTATCAACGTCGTAAATATCAAAAATGACGAGCTTAAAGGCCGCATCATCGGTAAGGAGGGGCGCAACATAAAGGCGCTTGAGATGACTCTTGGCGTGGACGTCATCATCGACGATACCCCGAATGCGATCATCGTAAGCTCGCACAATCTCTACCGTCGCGCTATCGCCGTTCGCGTCATCGAAACGCTTATCGAAGACGGCAGAATTCAGCCTGCGCGCATCGAGGACATCTACAAAAAAGTAAGTGATGAATTTGAAGCTAGCATCGCCGAAGAGGGCGAAAATATCGTAATGGATCTAGGCCTTAGCAAAATTCACCCTGAAATTTTAAAACTCATCGGCAAGCTTAAATTTCGCGCCAGCTACGGACAGAACGCCCTTGCGCACAGCCTTGAGGTCGCGCATCTTGCAGGCATCATCGCCGCAGAAACGGGCGGGGATCAAAAGCTAGCCAAGCGGGCGGGCCTGCTTCACGATATCGGTAAGGCGCTAACTCACGAGTACGAGGGTTCGCACGTAGATCTTGGCGCCGAGGTTTGCCGCCGCTACAAAGAGCATCCGGTGGTGATAAACGCTATCTACGCCCACCACGGCCACGAGGAGGCTACCAGCGTGGAAAGCGCCGCAGTCTGTGCCGCAGACGCGCTAAGTGCTGCGCGCCCGGGCGCTAGACGAGAGGTGCTAGAGAGCTATCTAAAGCGCGTTAGTGATATCGAAGCGATCGCGATGAGTAAAACGGGCGTCAAACAAGCCTATGCGATCAACGCAGGTCGCGAGATCCGCGTCATCGCAAACGCCAAGCTTATGAACGACGACGAGGCGGTTTTGGTCGCTAAAGAGATCGCCTCTGATATCCAAGACAAGGTTCAATTCCCAGGTGAGATCAAGGTTAACGTCATACGCGAGCTTCGCGCGGTAGAGATAGCCAAATAAGGAGTGTGAAATGAAAAAATTTATAATAGCTTTATTTTTGCTTTTTAGCGGGGCGTTTGCCGAGGATGAGCTCATCATTGATAGCGCGAGTGCCTATTCGTCGGTGATGCGCACAAACGCGCAATACAAATACCTAGCGCAGCAAGCCCGCGCGATAGTGATCTTTCCGAGCGTTAAGAAGCTAGGCTTCATCATAGGCGGCATGTATGGCGAGGGGATCATCATCTACAATAACGACGGCGCGCATAGCGTAAGCGGCGCTGAGATCAGCAGCGCCAGCGTAGGACTTCAGATCGGCTATGAGGATAATTATCTAGTCATTTTCGTAATGCATGACGATGTAATCCAAAAAATGCGAAATTCCCAAATCACGCTCTCAGGCGATGCGACGGCAGTTGCAGGTAATTACAGCGCCGATTCTGGCTCGTTAGACGTGCTAAATCAAGATATGTACGTCTTTACGAATAAAGGCGGGCTGTTTGCGGGAGTGAGCCTGGGTGGTTCGGTGCTGGAGACCAAAAATGACCGCGCTTTTGATCCAAATACTGAGGGCTATGCACTTTTGATGCGAGTAATCGGCGCAGATGAGTAAAATTTAGCTAAAGGTGCTAAGGCGCATAGCTTAGCGAAAAATTTTGCTTTATGGGCGTTTTATTAGCGGCTTGGAATTTTGCTCGCGTAATTTCTGCAGAATAATAGACTTAGGTGCGTAATTTTATTGCGATTCGCGGGGTGGGAGGCATTTGAGGATATCGCGTAAATCCTGCGTAATTCGCGAGTTACTTTGAATTCTAAAGAAGTCGAAATTTTGTCATTAAATTTAGAATTGCAAAATTTTAACGCTAAATTTTGCGGAGATTTTACTTGATGCTAGAAATTTTATTTTAGAATTTCGCTTGATATTTTGCGGCGAAATTTTATATTTCGCGACAGCTGCTCGGAATTTTAATTTAATGTCGCAGCAAAATCAAGTGGCGTCGTGGGACGTTATAGTGAAATTTTCGCGCCGAATTTTAAAGCTGCTTTAGTCAAATTTATAGAATTTTATACGATCTAATGAAAGGATTCGATGGAATCGATGTTTGCAAACCTTCATACGTGGGGGTATCTGATACTGTTTTTGTATTCGCTGGGCGGAGGATTTTTGGCGCTTGCGGCAGCGGGCGTGCTAAGCTCGGCCGGCGAGCTCAATATCGTCTTATGCATCGTAATCGCCTGCATATCGAACTTCATAGGCGATTCGGGGCTGTTTTTAGTAAGCCGCTACAATAAAAAAGAGATCATGCCCTATCTGCGCAAACAGCGCCGCAACCTCGCTCTGGCGCAAATTTTGTTTCGCAAATACGGCGACCGCATAATTTTAATCAAAAAATTTATCTACGGCCTCAAAACCCTCGTACCGATCGCGATCGGCATCACAAAATATTCATTTTTAAAATTTAGCGTCATCAATGCCGTAAGCTCGCTCATTTGGGCGCTTGTGGTGGGGCTACTGAGCTATTACGCGGGTGATTTCGTGCGCGAGCTCTATGTGCATATCAAGGGCGCGCCGTGGATCGCGCCGCTGGCTCTAGGCGCGATAGTAGCGGCGATCGTGCTCTATTTTCGCTTCGCCACGCGCAAAAGAGGCTAGCGGTGGCAAAAAAGCTGATCCCGCTCGCAATTTTCGCAGCACTTCTTTTGGCGCTAAATTTCATCTCCAATTCGCACAGTCCTACGACTAAAGATGAGCGGATTTTTACCTCCAAAACCCTGGATGCTGCGTCGCGTAAAAGCGGCGTGCAAGATCTTAAGCGCGGTTCCGATCGCGAAATTTCAAGCTTCGAAAATCCCGCAAGCGGCGTCGGCGCAAAAGATAAGAGCGGCGTAAGAAGCGCAGATGGCGGGGCGGGGCGCGGAGCAGACATAGGAGATTTAAAATCTCCTCCGCGAGCAAACGAGCGCGGCGCGGCAGATTCTAAAGACGAGGCGGATGTCCACACGCGGCACAGCGCAGATTATGAAGCTTCGAACTCGCAAAATCCAGACGTAAATTCTAAAAATCAGCTCGCGGACGAGCCCTGCATAAGCAGGGAGTGCGTGAGCGCTCATATCCGCCGTACGGGCTCTTTGCCGCAAAATTTTATCACGAAAAAGCAGGCGGGCGATCTTGGCTGGCAGGGCGGCGATCTGTGGCGATATGCGCGCGGCAAGAGTATCGGCGGCGATCGTTTTGGTAATTTTGAGCGCAGACTACCTGATAAAAAGGGGCGGATCTGGCGCGAATGCGACATCGAGTATCGCGGCGGTCCGCGCGGCGCAAAGCGGCTGATATTTTCAAACGACGGGCTGATCTTTTACACCGCCGATCATTACGAAAGCTTCGAGCGTGTGCAATGAGTTTAAATTTTAAAACGTGCCGCGCTGCAAAGATCATCATCGACGGCGCAAAGATCAGACGCAAAGATCAAATTTTCGCGCTGTTTGCCGCAGCGCTAAATTTCAAGCCCGAATACGTCGCAAATTTAGACGCGCTCTACGACGCGCTGGGCGAGCGAGGCGGGCAGGTCTTAGTCGTCATCAAAAGGGGCGGAATTTTAAAGCTAAGGCTGGGTAAATTTTATGATATTTTGCTCGAGGTTTTGCGAAGCGGCAAAGCGAAAATTTTAATCTTATGAACTTGCGCGGCAGCCATTCCGCTTTAAAGCTAAATTTTGCCGAGGCAAAGATAGGTTTGTTTCGGCGCAGTTTCGAGCGTGCTCTTAAAATTTACTGAATTTTAGAGCTTATTAAAAGAGGCGATTTTAGAAATTTCACCCACAAAGCTCACGCGGTCAAATTTAAACTCAAGCCCATACTGCCAATCTTTGCGGCGCAGGTTTGTAAAGTCGTAAAGCTTAACCGTCTCTGTTTCAAATTTAATCTTAAGCGCGAGATACCAGCAGCTCCAGATCCCGCACGGACAGCCCAACAGCACGACATCCCGCTCATCTTGCGCCAAATCAGCCTCAAGCGCCGCGCGTAAAAATAGCTCCTCAAAATCGATCAAGCTTAAGTAGGCGTAGCCTCCTGCGATGCAGCCTTGCCCATTTTTTACCGCAAAGCTTCGCTCGCGCTGCCTAATCAGCTCAAGCAGGGGCTCGCCGTTTATCGCAGCGACGACTTCGGTAAAGCTTTCACCCTCAATTTCGTAATCGTTTAGGTAAAATTTAATGCTATCCATGCGGCAATCTCGCTAAATGATCTGTTTTGCGCCGTATTTGCACCGGCCTGCTAAAATTTCGTCGCAGTTTAGCGAATTTGAAGTGAAATTCGGTTGAAGATCAAGAAATTCGCTGGTAAAGCGCAGATCAAATGGGTATTTTGTAAAATTTAGGGATTTTGGGCTTGCGGAGCTTGCTTTTGGTGAGCGCAAGCTCAAATTTACAAAAAAGCTAAATTTGCATAGATGAAAGAAGCGAAAATAAAAGGTTAAATTTCATCGCAGATCAAAGAGATCGAAACAAGGGTTAAATTTTGCTATGGATAAAGAAGTCGAAATTTAGAAATGAGGGGTTAAATTTAATTCGTTTTTCAGGGCGCTTAAATTTAACCCCGCCGCGGCTACATCATTTCGCCGCTTTTGTGCTCGTGCTCGGTGTAGGTTACCGGAATATCCTTCTTGCCTTTTCCCGGTGTATACACTCCCTCTCCACGTTTGAAAAGAAGCTCGATGCCTTCGTCGTTCGTAAGCATTATGCCGCTTGCGGAAGCCGCGCGTTTGAGATTATGCTTTTTGCCTTTTTCGTCGGTTAACACGCCTGTTGCGAACATATCGTTCGAGCTAAGGCTGATGCGCTTATCTCCGGTCTCTCCTAGCAGAAATACGATCGTGTGCGTTACGGACTCTTGCGTTTGCTGTGGAGCCGTATCGGCCTTAGGTTGGCTGCATCCGCTTAAAATCGCGATTGCCGCTAATGACGAGAATACAATTCGTCTCATTTTTTCTCCTTTAAAAAAAGTTCGCGAATTATATAGCCAAAAAGTAAATCCTAGATTTCGCGACTTTTTATTTAATCAAAGATTAACCCAAATTTAGTAAAATTCCAGCTGAAAACATCCCAAATAAGGAGAACATTATGGCAGTAAAAATCGCAATTAACGGCTTTGGAAGGATCGGTAGGTGCGCGGCTAGAATTGCGCTAAGCAGGGACGATGTAGAGCTTGTGGCGATCAACGATACCGCTAAACGCGAGCTTACGAGATACCTGCTTCAATACGATACCGTTCACGGCGAGTTTCGTAAAAAAGTAGAAATTCTAAGCGACGAATGCATAGCCGTAGACGGCAAAAAAATCCGCGTCTATTCCACCAGAGAGCCTGCGGAGCTTGATTTTGCCGGCGATGGTGCAGAAGCTGTGCTTGAATGTACTGGTGCGTTTTTAACGAGCGAAAAATGCAAGCCGTTCATAGATAACGGTATCGGCGTAGTCGTAATGAGCGCGCCTGCCAAGGATGATACGCCTACTTTCGTAATCGGCGTTAATGAGGGCACTTATGCAGGACAGCGCGTCATCTCAAACGCTAGCTGCACCACTAACGGCCTGGCTCCGATTGCAAAAATTCTAGACGATGAGCTTGGTATCGAAAAGGGTCTGATGACGACCATTCACGCCTATACACATGGACAGAGTCTAGTCGATGTAAAAGCCAAGGATTTTCGCCGTTCACGCGCCGCAGCTCTTAATATCGCTCCGACTACGACGGGCGCGGCAAAAGCGATTAGTAAGGTACTTCCGCAGCTAAGCGGTAAGATGCACGGAAAATCTGTGCGCGTGCCGGTAGCTAACGTTTCGATGGTTGATCTAACGGTGCTAACGCGCAAGCAGACGAGCGCCGAGGAGCTAAACGAAATTTTCCGCCGCTATGCTGCTAAAGAGATGAAAGGAATTTTGCTCGTAGACGACGATAGCCGCGTCAGCAGCGATTTTTGTACTTCAGAATACTCCAGCATCGTAGCTAGCGACTGCACGCAGGTAATTGACAGCAATCTGATAAAAGTGATGAGCTGGTATGACAACGAGTGGGGATATAGTGAGCGCCTCATCGATTTAGCCTTATATGCGGCAAAAAGAAGGAAATAAGATGGGCGAAATTCTTTCGATTAAAGATTTAAAATTTAAAGACGGCGCGCGCGTTTTTATCAGGTGCGATTTTAACGTGCCGATGGATGAGTTTTGCAATATTACGGACGATCGTCGCATCCGTTCGTCTATCCCTACGATTAAATATTGCTTAGACGAGGGCTGCGCGGTAATTTTAGCCAGCCACTTAGGACGCCCGAAAAACGGATACGAAGAAAGACTTAGCCTAAAGCCTGTGGTAAAGAGGCTATCTAGGCTTTTGGAGCGCGAGATAAAATTTGTCTCCGACGTCGCGGGCGAGGAAGCTGGAGCTGCGGTAAATTCGCTTAAAAAGGGCGAAGTGCTTCTGCTGGATAATCTGCGCTTCGAAAAGGGCGAGAGCAAAAACGACGAGGCGCTAGCTAAGAGGCTTGCGAGCTACGCGGAATTTTATATCAACGATGCTTTTGGCGTATGCCACCGCGCGCATGCTTCGGTAGAGGCGATTACAAAATTCTACGATGAGGCACACAAAGCGGCGGGATTTTTGCTGCTAAAAGAGATAAAATTCGCCAAAGACCTTATTAAAGATCCTGCGCGTCCTTTTGTAGCCGTAACAGGCGGCAGCAAAGTAAGCGGCAAGCTTCAGGCGCTTAAAAATTTACTTCCTAAAGTCGATAAGCTCATCATCGGAGGCGGTATGGCGTTTACGTTTTTAAAAGCCGTCGGATATGACATCGGCAAATCTTTACTCGAAGAGGATCTAATCGAGGAAGCAAAAAATATTCTCCGCAATGCTCGCGAGCTTGGGGTCAAAATTTATATCCCCGTCGATGCTGTCGCAGCTCCGCAATGCTCGCAAGATGCCGTTACAAAAAAGGTTACCGTCCAAGAAATTCCAAGCGATTGGATGGGGCTAGATATCGGACCTGCGACCGTAGCGCTTTTTAAAGAAGCCCTAGACGATGCACAAACGATCTGGTGGAACGGACCGATGGGAGTTTTTGAGATCGATAAATTCGCTCGCGGCAGCCTGCATATATCGCATGCGATCGCAGATAGCGACGCCACGACCGTAGTGGGCGGTGGCGATACTGCAGATGTCGTCGAACGCGCGGGTAACGCTGATGATATGACTTTCATTTCTACCGGAGGCGGCGCGAGCTTAGAACTCATCGAGGGCAAGGAACTGCCGGGCGTGCGAGTGCTTACTGCTAAAACGGAGCTGCGATGATACTGGCGGCGAATCTTAAATGTAACCATACCCGCGCTAGCTTTAAGCGGTACGCTAAAGTTTTAGATGAAGGCTTAGCGGGCGGAATTTCGCGCGAGAATGAAATTTTGGTTTTTCCTCCTGCTAGCGCATTTTGCGCAGGGGTGAAAAATTTTACTCAAGGCGCGCAAAATTTCTATCCTGCCGCGCATGGCAGCTTTACGGGCGAGATCGGCGGCGATATGCTGGTGGAATTTGATATCAAAACCGTTCTTATCGGACATAGCGAGCGGCGCGCTATTTTGGGCGAGAGCGCGGAGCTGATAAAAGAAAAATTTAGTTTTGCCGCAGCGCAGGGCTGGCGCATCGTTTTTTGCGTCGGCGAGGATGAGGCGGCATTTGCGCAAAACCGCAGCGAGGAGTTTGTAGCGACACAGCTTGAGGGTATCGATCTGAAATATCCGAGCTTAGTACTAGCCTACGAGCCCGTCTGGGCGATCGGCACGGGCAGAAGCGCGCAGCGCGAGCAGATCGAAAGAATGCTAAATTTCTTGCGCGCTAAAAGCCCCGCGCCGCTACTTTACGGCGGCAGCGTAAATGCCGAAAATATCGCAAAAATTTGCGCGATAAGAGGTTGCGACGGGGTGTTAGTGGGCACAGCAAGCTGGGACGCCTCTGGCTTCTTGGAGCTTATTAGCGCGTCATCTCGCTGACGTCTTTAAATGATTTCGTAAATTTCGCCCTGCGACAGGCTACATGCCTAGTCTTGGGACGAAATTTGCTTCAAAACATTTAAATCCGCCTAGCGATATTTCCGCTTGTCGATTTATGTTTAGAATTTGACATTTTATTAAATTTGGATTGCAAAATTTTAGGTCGCCTAGTCTAGTTTCGCGATACTGCCGCTATCGAATTGCGTTTAAAATTAGGCGTTTCGCGAGATTTTGCGAATTTTAATTTGTAGAATTTTAAGTCAAATTGCGAAGGATTTTTCGCTTAGTCAAGGCAAAATTTAAAAAATAAGCGGAGCGAACATATGGTTCGTGAGCATTATTTTTTAAATTTTAACGCAGAATAAGTAGAAAAAGCCAAGCAAATTTTAAAGGAGAAATAATGATTTTAAAAGGCAAAAAAGGCCTCATCGTCGGCGTCGCTAACGCCAAATCCATCGCTTACGGCATCGCCGAAGCTTGTCACGAGCAGGGTGCGCAGATGGCGTTTACTTACCTAAACGACGCGCTAAAAAAACGCGTAGAGCCGATCGCGGAGGAGTTTGGCAGCAAATTCGTCTATGAGCTTGACGTAAACAACCAAGCTCACCTAGACGGCCTTGCGGATCGTATTAAAGCGGATCTTGGTGAGATAGATTTCGTCGTACATGCGGTAGCCTATGCACCAAAAGAAGCGCTAGAGGGCGAGTTTGTAAACACCACAAAAGAAGCCTTTGATATCGCGATGGACACAAGCGTGTATTCGCTACTAAGCCTCACGCGTGCGGTGCTACCGGTGCTAAAAGAGGGCGGCTCGGTCCTTACTCTCACATATCTTGGCGGACCTAAATTCGTGCCTCACTACAACGTCATGGGCGTCGCAAAAGCCGCGCTTGAAAGCTCTGTGCGCTACCTCGCTCACGATCTTGGCGCGCGCGGTATCCGCGTAAACGCTATCAGCGCAGGCCCGATCAAGACGCTTGCGGCAAGCGGAATCGGCGACTTTAGGATGATTTTACGCTACAACGAAGTAAACAGCCCACTAAAACGTAACGTCACGACGCAAGACGTCGGCAAAAGCGCGATGTATCTACTCAGCGACCTTGCTAGCGGCGTGACGGGCGAGGTGCACTACGTCGACTGCGGCTACAACGTCATGGGCATGGGCGACGTGGCTACCGACGCCGAGGGTAAGACGATCCTCGCATGGGACGCGGCCAAGACCGAGTAAAGCGGCGTGCAAAAAGGGCAAAATTTGACGCGCACGGTCTATTACGAGGCTAGGCACAAAGCCATAGCAGAGGGCGGCATAGAGGGCATCGCCGCCGTTTTGCGAGGTGATGATGAGGCCGAGAAAGCCTCGCTCTTGTTGTGTCTAGATTATTACCTTGATCCCTACTACGGCTGCACGCTGGCGCATGAGAGCGAAATTTTCGCCCTTTTGCAGGAGCTGCTTCTGAGCGAGCGCTCGCAAGCGATGAGAGACGATATTTTGCAACTTCTGGGCGATTACTGCGGCGATTTTAGCGTGCTGCGAAGCAGGATTTGCGAGGCGTCCGGCGAGCTTTTGCCCGATATCAGGCGCTTGATCGAAAGATAAATTTAACGGCCGACGCGCTTTCGTGCACGGTAATTACGCCACGGCGAGCGGTAGCGAAATTTGCCGCCCCTCCGCGCACGCCCCTTTTGCCGCGAAAATGCGGCAGCATAAAATTTTAAGGTTGGAAGCGGCGATGAAAACCTCGGATGAGCGAGGAGCTCTATTAGGCGCGTACCTAAAAACGGCATGAAGATAGAGGATTATTTCAGAGCCGTTTTTGAAAAAAGCGGTAAAAGCCGCTAGAAAGGAGCTTGATGAAAAAGGATTATATCTGCGTATTTGATTGCGAGACGATCCCAGACGTAGCGGCGCTGGTGCGGGTGCTGGATGAGGAAGCGATTGCGGACTGCTTCGAGCCTTTCGATAAAAAAAGCTTTGCAAAGCTTCTTGACGCGCAGCTCTCGCAAAAGATCGACAGCGAGAAGCAAAACGCGTCTTTAAATTTTGCTGTAAATTTGGCGGAGCAGAATTTTAAAATAGAAAATTCCGAGCAAAATTCTGCGCTTCAAAATTTTACGCAACAAGATGCTGCACTTCAAAGCTTCGCCAGTGAAAATTCCGCTGAAAATCTCGCGCAGGGAAATTTTACGAGTGAAAATTCCATGTCGCAAAATACGGCGCCCAAAAATTCCGCGTCGCTAAATTTAACCTACGACGATACCGCGCCTCAAGGCTCCGCGGCACAGGGCGCCGCGATAGAAAATTCCGCGCTCCGAAGCCCTGCGCTTCAGAGCTTTGCGGCGGAAAGCTCTACGCTACAAAGCTCTGCGTCCCAAAGCTCAAAGAGCGAAAATCTCGCTTCAAATTCCGCGCAAGATCCCGCGCTAAATTTTAAAATTTACGGTGAGCAGCCGATCTTTAATGCAGATAAAAGCAAAATTTTAAACCACAAATTGCTCTCGCTTAGGGCGATGGAGATTTTCAAAGAAAAAACCGGCAGCGAATTCCTGCCCGTCTGCTTCCACCGCGTCGTTAGCATTAGCGCCGTGATGGCGGACGGATTCGGCAGATTTTTGCGCGTCTCGACGCTTGATGGCGAGAATGAGCGCGATAAAATCGCAAAATTCCTAGCCTTCATCGAGGATTTTAATCCGCGCCTCGTGAGCTTCAACGGGCGCGGGTTCGATCTGCCGATGATTATGGCGCGCGCGATGTGCTATGATCTAAGCGCCGCGGCGTATTTTGAGACGAACGATCGCGATAACAACAAGAGCAAATGGGAGAACTACCGCAGCCGCTACGACGGGCGGTTTCATCTGGATTTGCTCGATCACATCAGTGATTTTGGCGCCATTCGCGGGCTCAAGCTCGATCATATCTGCGCCAGCGTGGGCTTGCCGGGCAAATACGACGTGCATGGCGATCAGGTTCTGCAACTATATTACGCAGGCGAGCAGGCCAAGATCGACGAGTACTGCAGATCCGACGTGCTCAACACCTACTGGCTGTTTTTGAAATACGAGCTTTTGCGCGGCAAGATCACCAAGGATGATTATTTGAATTACATCGCTGTAATGGGAGAATTCTTGCAAAAAGAGAGCGCGGGCATGAGCTATACGCCCGTTTTTTGTGACTTTATAGAAAGGGAGCTAGCGGCATATGCGAAGTGAAATTTTTAAAATTTTAAAAGGCGTGGTTTTGGGTGCGCTGTTTTTGCTCTGCGGCGCGGTTGCGGATGAGGCTAAATTTAAACCGATGCTGCTTAAAGAGTACGTCCCGGGCATGAATATCACGGGCTGGGTCATCAGCGAGAAGCTAGACGGCGTGCGCGCGATCTGGGACGGCAAAAATCTGCGCTCCAGGTGCGGCAAGATCATAAACGCTCCCGAGGGCTGGAGCGCGGGCTTTCCGCCGTTTTTCGTAGACGGCGAGCTATACACGGCGCGCGGGGAGTTTGAGCAGCTCGTATCGATCGTCTCTTCTAGCGTGCCCGATGAGCGCTGGAGCAGGGTGAAATTTTACGCGTTTGACCTGCCGAAGGAGCAGAAAAACCTAAGCGCAAAGATGGAAATTTTAAGAAATTTTATCGCCTCAAGCGGCGCGCAAAATTTGCTCATCGTGCAGCAAACTCCGGTAAGCACGCATGCCGACGTGCAGGCGTATTTTGATCGCGTCATCGCCGCAGGCGGCGAAGGCGTCGTGCTGCGCGATCCAAACGCGCTTTATGAAAGCGGGCGCAGCGATAAAATTTTAAAATACAAAAAGACGCACGATAGCGAGTGCAAGGTCGTAAAAATCAATCCGGGCTACGGCAAAAACGAGGGCAAGATGGGCTCGCTTAGCTGCGTGGATCTACGTAGCGGAGCGAAATTTAAAGTAGGCACGGGCTTTAGCGACGAGATGCGGGCAAATCCGCCTAAGGTGGGCACGATCATCACCTATCAATACCAAAACCTAACCCGCGAGAAAAAGCCGCGCTTCCCCGTATTTTTGCGCGTGCGACCGGCGATTTAATCTAAGGGGCTATAATCGCATATTTTGATAAATTTGATCCGAAGGAGAAGAGATGAAAATTTTAATCACAGGCGGCGCGGGATACATCGGCAGCCACGTCGCAAAGGCGCTTTTAGAAGCGAACCGCCACGACGTCGTCATACTGGATAATCTTTGCAAAGGCTCGATGCGAGCGATCGAGGCGCTTCGCAAAATAGGCGAGTTTGAGTTCGTGCAGGAAAGCCTAGAAAACACCCCTGCGATCGAGAAGCTTTTTGGGCGCGAGAAGTTTGATGCGATCATTCACTTTGCGGCGTTTATCGAGGTTTTTGAAAGCACGCAAAATCCGCTAAAATACTATCTAAACAACACCGCCAACGCGATGAATTTGATCGCGCTTGCGAACAAATACGGCGTGAAAGATTTTATCTTTAGCTCCACGGCAGCGACCTATGGCGAGCCCGACATCCCGCAAGTAAGCGAGGAAACTCCGCAAAATCCAATCAATCCGTACGGCAGAAGCAAGTTGATGGTCGAGTGGGTGCTAAAAGATACGGCGGCGGCAAATCCAAATTTTAAATACGGAATTTTGCGCTACTTCAACGTTGCAGGTGCGGCTAGCGACGGCACGATCGGGCAAAACTACCCGAACGCGACGCATCTAATTAAGGTTGCGACCCAAACGATCGTCGGCAAGCGCGATAAGATGAGCATTTTCGGCGATGATTACGATACCAAAGACGGCACCTGCATACGCGACTACATCCACGTAGAGGACCTCGCAAGCGCGCATCTGGCGGTGCTTGATTATCTGCAAAGTAACGACAGCGCGGTCTTTAACGTAGGCTACGGCACGGGCTTTAGCGTAAAAGAGGTCGTCAATGAAGCTAAAAAAGTAAGCGGCGTAAATTTTAAAGTAGAGATCGCTCCGCGCAGAGCGGGGGATCCTGCCTGCCTCATCTCAAACGCCGATAAAATTCGCACCAAAACCTCTTGGCAGCCTGAGCACGAGAGCCTAGATGAGATCATCCTAAGCGCGCTTAATTGGGAAAAAAAGCTCTAGGTTCTAGCGTGAAAGTGCGATTTGAAATTTTAAAATTTTACTCCGCCGCGTTTAATAGCGGCGAGCAAAAGGAAGCCTTGTTTGCTTAAAATTCTAAACGCCCCCGAAGCCGCGCAGCGCAAGCTCGGCGTCGTGCTATCGTATGTGAATATCTTTGTTTCTACGATACTTACTTTGGTTTATACGCCGTTTTTTCTGCGGGCGCTGGGGCAGAGCGAGTTTGGGCTGTATTCTTTAGCTAGCAGTGTTATTGGCTATTTGGCGATTTTGGATTTAGGCTTTGGTAACGCCGTGACGGTCTATACCGCCAAATACGTCTCAAGCGGCGAAGTGGAGCGCATGCATAAGCTGCACGGCACGATTTTTAGCGTGTATTTGGTAATGAGCGCGGTGATCGTGATTGCAGGAGCTGCGCTGCTAGCTAATCTGCACGCGATTTTTGGCGCTAAGCTAAGCGCTAGTGAGATGGGCGAAATTCGCATTATGCTAATGCTACTAACTGTAAATTTAGCGATTAGCTTTCCTTTTAGCATCTATTCGTCGATCCTTACGGCGCATGAGAATTTCGTATTTATCAAGCTAATTGGGATCTTTCGTACGATCGCTCTGCCACTAGCTGCGGTGCCTGCGCTACTTTTGGGATATAAGGCTATCGCGATCGTAATCATCGCTACGGCGGTAAATTTAATCTGCGTCGCGGCAGATTTCATCTACTGCAAGCGTAAAGTCTCGCCCGTGATAAGCGTGCGAAATTTCGACGCCTCCACGCTTAAGCAAATTTTTGGCTACTCGTTTTTTATATTTTTAGGCATCGTAGTCGATCAAGTAAACTGGAATGTCGATAATTTTATCTTAGGCGCGGTCGCAGGCGCTACAGCGGTCTCCACGTATGCCGTAGCAAGCACAATAAATGCCACTTTCGTCACGCTTTCGCTCACCATTAGCGGCGTAATGCTTCCTAAAATTGCCAAAATGGTTTCTGCCAACTCCACCGATTCCGAGCTTAGCGCAGAATTTATCAAAATAGGCAGGCTGCAATTTTACGTGATATTTTTTATCGCGTCGCTTTTGGTGATTTTTGGGCGAGAGTTTATCGTGCTATGGGCTGGCGCAAATTATGAAATTTCATACGCAATCGCGCTTATTTTGGTGCTTCCAGTAAGCGTACCGTTGATTCAAAATTTAGGCCTAGCCGTGCTTCAGGCAAAAAACAAAGTCAAATTTCGCTCAATCGCCGCGTTTTGTGTCACGCTCGCAAATATCGCTATTTCTATTCCGCTAGCTAAGGCTTACGGTGGCGTGGGCGCTGCGTGCGGCACGGCTTTTGCGATCACCTTGCTAAATATCTGCGTGATGAATATCTACTATGCTCGTGTAATCGGACTTGACATCGCTAAATTTTGGCGAAATATCGGCGCGATGGTAGTAAAATTTGCTCCCGCAATCGCAGTAAGCCTAGCGATAAATTATGCACTAGGCTTGCATGGAGTGAGCTTTTTGCTAATTTGCGGCGGGCTTTATTCGGCTATGTTTGTGCTAAGCGCATATTTTTGGGCGATGAACGATTACGAGCGCGCGATTTTTGGCGGCATTGCAGCAAAGATAAGGAGGCGGGCTTGAGCTTCAATGTAATTAGCGAAGTAGTTACGAAAGACCGCTGTATCGGCTGCGGCGTCTGCGCGAGCAGCTGCCCTTTTAGCGTGCTAAAAATGCGGCTTGGAGGCAATGGATTTTACGCGCCCGAGGAAGGCGAAGGGTGTCGCGACAAATGTGATATTTGTCTAAAAGTCTGCCCGTTTTACGAAAAAGACATGCTCGAAAACGAGCTAAATTCTAAATCATACTCAGAGCTGGAAAGCTTTAGTCCTGATTTTGGCAGATTTTTAGCCACTTACAAATTCTACAAAAAGGATGAAGCGCAGCGCTTAAGCAGTGCAAGCGGCGGCGCGGGAGATTATATTTTTCGCGAGCTTTTTGCGCGCGGGCTCATTGATTACGCGATTTGCGCTGTGCCTGCGGACGAGGGGGATTTTATAGCCCAAAATTCCAAGCGTGATTTTTCTGCCTGCAATAATTTAGCGCAGTCACAGAATTTGCAAAATTCCGCAACCGAAAATTCCGAACAGAATTCCACAATTCCGAATTTAACGCAGAATTTGGCGGATGATGATTCTATAAATTTTACGAGTGCGCAAAATTCTTTTTGCGAAAATTTTACGCAGAATTCCGTGCAGAATTTTACAAATGAAAATTTCGCACAGAATTATAAAGCTTCTTGTGAAAATTCCGTATCAACGCAGAATTTTGCTTGCGAGAATTCTAAAAACACGCGAAATTCTATGGGCGAAAATTCCGTGCCGCTATTTAAATTTAGCGTGATAAAAAATGCTGATGAGCTTACTCGCGCGCGCTCGTCCGCTTACTATCCGCTCACGCTTGAAGCAGTGCTAAAGGAGATGTCGCGCCGCGAGGGCAGATACGCGATCAGCGCGCTGCCGTGCTTTGCTAAGGCCTTAAGGCTTGCTGCGAGCAAAAATCCGCGCCTTAAATCCCGCATAAGTTTTATTATCGGGCTGGTTTGCGGACAGGGCAAGGGTGCTGCTTTTACGTATAAGCTGGCAGATCTTGCGTTTAAAGAGCGTAAGCAGCTCACGACGGTTAATTACAGATATAAAATCGCGGGCAAAAGTGCGATGAGCTTTGGCTTTAAATTCCGCGCTGCAGACGGCAGCGAGGCGATAGATGATCGCAGTAGTAGCGCCTTTGCATACTGGAGCTCGCGCGCTTTTACGCCGCTTGCGTGCAACGCCTGCACCGACGTTTTTGCTAAATGCACCGACGTCGTGCTGATGGATGCGTGGCTGCAAAGCGAAATAAGCGAGTGGCGCGGCACATCGCTCGTAATTACGCGCGCAGCTCAGATCGACGCGCTGTTTTCGCAGCCTACGAAGCAGGCACGCGAGGAGATTTTTTGCGAGCGGATATCCGCAGCAGAGGTGCAGCGCTCGCAGCAAAGCCAAGTGGAGTGTAAAAACGAAATTTTCTATGGCGCGAAAAACCCGCTTAGGCGTTACATCTTGCGCCAGAAGCTTCAGATCCAGCGATATAGTGCTACGCATTTTGATTGTGATGATTTCATCGCTGCTAGGCTTAAAAAAATTGCCGCTGCGAATAAAGTGCTAGCGCTTTTGGCGCTACCAAAGATCGCGGCATATAAAATTTATAGGAAGTTTGCATGAAGATCGGGATTTTTACCCTGCCGCTAGTAAATAATTACGGCGGAATTTTACAAGCTTACGCGCTAAGCCGCGTACTAGTGGGGCTAGGGCATGAGCCACGTCTCATAAATTTGCGCCTGCAAAGAAGTAAACTATCGATTGCGTATATTAAATTTTTAGTGGTATGCGCGCTTAAAAAGGAGCTTTGCGGCGCGAAATTTAATCCCTCTTACGAGCGCGATACTAGCGAGTTTGTATCGGAAAATATTCCTTCAACCGCGCCTGTTTGCACGCCTGCGGATTTAAAAGCACTGTGCGAGAAAGAGCGCTTTGAAGCGGTGATTTTAGGAAGCGATCAGGTTTTTCGCCCTAGCTATTTTGCGGATTTTGCAGATTGCTTTAGCCTTGGATTTTTGCCGCCTAACTGCACGCGGATCGCCTATGCTGCAAGCTTCGGCGGAGATAGGCTCTGTGGGCTTAAAAATCCCGCAGATTTAAAAGCTCACGCTGCAAATTTGGCTAAATTTAAAGCTATTTCGGTGCGCGAGTGCGACGGCGTAAGGCTTGCGCGCGAATGCTTTGGCGTAGATGCGCGCTGGGTGCTAGATCCTACGCTTTTGGCTAACAAAGAGATTTACGATAAATTTTTAAGCCATGCGCCAAAGCGTAAGGGCTTTGCCTATATCCTAGATCCATCGCCTCGCTCAGAAGCGGCGATAGAGCTATTAAAGAAGCAAAGCGACCTAGAGATAGATGAGGTGAACGACCGCGGCAACCGCATCGGCATAAAAGCATGGCTAAGCGCTATTGCAGGCGCGGAGTTTGTGCTAACTGACTCATTTCACGGCTGTGTATTTTCCATAATCTTTAATAAGCCGTTTTTTGTGCTCGTTAACGCTAGTCGCGGCGGGTCGCGCTTTAGCTCGCTTTTGGGCTCCTTTGGGCTTGAAGATAGAGCTTTGCAAGATCCCAAAGACGCGCGGTTGGACGCGACTATCGATTGGGATGGCGTAAATGAGGCGTTGCGCCGTAAAAGAGAGGATTCGATGAAATTTTTAAAAATAAGTTTAGGCTCATAAAATGAAAATAGCTATGGTGATTTCTGCTTTAGGCAAGGGCGGTGCCGAGCGCGTGCTAAGCGTGCTGGCAAATTTTTTCTGCCGCGAGAATGAAGTCTGCGTGATAAAATTTGACGCAGACGAGCCGTTTTACGCGCTGGATCCTAAGATTGAGCTTATTAGCCTGGATTTAGGAGTGGGCGATTTAGGAGTTTTTGGCAATATAAAAAAGCGCTACGATAAAATTTTAGCCTTGCACAGGCTTCTAAAAAGTCGTAAATTTGACGTCGTAATCTCGTTTTTAGATAATACCAATGTCCTTACGCTTATCGCAAATCTTGGAGTCGGGCAGAAAATCATCGTCTCCGAACACACCAATCATCGCTTTTTAAAAAGTCCGATCTGGCGCGCGCTAAAGCGGATCTTTTATCCGAGGGCTGCAGGTCTTAGCGTGCTTAGTAAATTTGATCTGGATCATTACACATATGTGCAAAATCGCGTGATTATGCCTAATCCGATGTTTGAGATCAGCCATGCTAAAGAGGCTCGCCCGCCTAAAGAAAATATCATCCTAGCAGCCGGCCGACTCAATGTCTATAAGGGCTTTGATGTCCTTCTTAAGGCACTTGCGCTTATAGATTTCAATCTTTTAAAAGAGTGGAAGATGGTGATTGCAGGCGACGGAGAGGAGCGAAAGAGCCTTGAGAGCCTAGCTGCGAAGCTGCGCTTAAATGTGCAATTCATCGGCTTTGTGCGCGATATCGAAAGCTTATATGAACGCGCTAAAATCGTAGTCGTAACCTCCAAGATGGAGGGCTTTTGCAATATTTTGATGGAGAGTATATTTTTCGGCACCGCTAGAATTTCCACAGATTGCATCGCAGGTCCTAGTGAGCTTATAAGTGACGGCGTGGATGGGTTTTTATGCCCTGTAGGTGATAGCGCAAGTATCGCTAAAAAGCTTGAAATTCTAATGAGCGACGAGAAGCTACGCGAGCGACTCGTGCAAAACGCCTCCAAACGCGAGGAGAGCTTTAAAATTGAAACGATCGGGCGACGCTGGCTGGATTTCATAGCCGCTACGATACACAGGGAGGAATAATGAGCGAAAATCCCCTAATCTCGGTCATCATTCCCGTTTATAATGTCAAAGAATTCCTGCGCGCTTGCGTGGAGCGCATCACGGCTCAGACCTATACGAACTTAGAAATTTTGCTCGTAGATGATGGCTCAAATGATGGCAGCGAGGCGATTTGCGACGAATACGCCGCGCGCGATCCCCGTGTGTGTGTGCTGCATAAACCAAACGGCGGGCAAGCTAGCGCACGAAACGCTGCTTTAGATATCGCTCGCGGAGAGTTTATCAGTTTCGTAGATAGCGACGATTTGATAAGCTTTGATTTGATTGAGACTCTTTTTCGCCTGACGCAGAAATTTTGCACCAAAATTGCTATGTGCGGCTACGCGGCATTTAGCGACGAGAGCGAAATAAATAATTTCAAGGCGGCTTTGAATTCTAAAGAAAATCAAAATTCTAAAGAGATTAATAATCCGGAAAAGATCGAAAATTCGAATGCCAACGCAGGCGAATATAAAATATCGCCGCAAGAGCTTTTTAGACGCAGCTGCACGCAGGATCCGTATTTTAGCACCGCGGTTTGGCGCGCGCTGTTTGCTCGTGAAATTTTCGCTGCTTTGCGCTTTCCTACGGGGCAGATCTATGAGGACGTAGCGATATTTTTTGATATTTTTAACGCTTCTATTGCGGCGTGCACGGATGAAATTTTATATTTTTATCGCGTAAGGGCGGGCTCGACCGTAAACTCATTTGCGCGCAGGCATCTGGCGGTCATCGCTGCGGTGCGCCGCTATACTGAGGCGATCGCTGCGAATTATCCAAGCTTGGCGCGTGAGGCTAATTTTACTCGCTGTGAGTCCGCGCTGAATACGGCGTTTTTAATTATCAAATCGAGTTTTGATCCTGCAAGTTCGGATGGGGATGCGACTTCTCCTTCCAAGGCTAATACGCGCAGCTTGGCAAACGAGGCAGATTTGCATGGCGCTGATAGTTTATCTTGCGCATGCAGTAAAAATTCTGCATTTAAAAATTCCTCCGAGCAAAATTATATGCGAAATTCTAAGCAAAATTCTGCGTCGCAAAGAAAGATCGCAGATCCCCGCTCTCCTTTAAGCGCTGCAGAAGCTGTGGATCAGATCCACTCACTGCACGCTTTGGTGCGCGAGCGGCTGGATTTTGGATTTTTCGCGGCGCATGCAAGCCGCACGCAGACGCTGATGATGGTCTTGTTTTACGCTAGCCCCGCGCTTTTGCGGCTATTTTATAAAATTTATCGGAAGCTAAAATGAAAATTTTATTCGTCATCGCGGCTCTTAGAAACGGCGGCGCCGAGCGCGTGCTTCAGGTTTTGGCGAATCATTTTGCGCGTGCAAACAACGTTACGATCGCGATTTTGGAAAACGACGAGGGCAGGTATAAATTTAGCGAAAAGATAAAATTTTTGCATCTGGATGTTTATGAAAATGGCGGCAGGTTCGATAAATACAGAATTTTACGCGAGTGTTTCAAGCGAGAGCGACCAAGCGTCATCATCAGCTTTATGGACTGGACGAACGTAGCGTGCGTGATCGCAAGCTTCGGGCTAGGCATCCCGCTCATCGCGACAGAGCACAACGCGCACGATTATCTGCCAAGCGGGCTTTTTAGCCGCGTGCGCGATCTGTGCTATAAAAAAGCGGACGCGCTTACGGTGCTTACGCGCTCGGACTTTGAGTACTATTCGCGATTTGTTAAAAACTGCTTTATCGTGCACAACCCCTTTTTCGGCGAGGTTGATGGCGCTAAAAGCGTCAAGCGAAACGTGATCTTAAGCGTCGGCAGGCTCGAGCCTGTCAAGGGGTATGAAATTTACTTTGACGCGCTAAGCGGGATCGATAAAAGCCTGCTTGCTAAGTGGGAAATTTTAATTGCAGGCGACGGATCGCTGCGCGAAAGCTTGCGCGAGCTAGCGGCGCGGCTTGGGCTTGAAGTGCGATTTTTGGGGCACAAGCAGGACGTGAGCGAGTTGTATAAAGAAGCTAAAATTTTTGTGCTAAGCTCGCTTAACGAGGGGCTTCCGAACGTGCTGATCGAGTCCGCGTTTTACGGCTGCGTACGGCTTAGCAGCGACACTGCGGGTGCAAAAGAGCTCATAAAGGACGGCTTTAGCGGCGTTTTGTTTAAATGCGGCGATGCGAATGAGCTTGCGAGCAAGCTTGAAAATTTGATGCGCGATGAGGCGCTGCGAGACACTCTCGTGCAAAATGCAAATGAAAATTTAGACGATTTTTCGCAGGAGCGCATAGTCGAGCTCTGGCAGGGCTTGATCGATCGGTTTGCGCGCAAATAGTGCGGCGCTTATCGATGCCCTAACGGCGCGCAGGGATTAAATTTAAACTTCGGTGTGCTAAGATAGCGCCTTGCGCCTGAGCGTAGCAGCGCGTTTAAATTTACAAAGCCGCATCGCGCGATGAAATTTTGGCTGCTTGGAGGTAGCGCAAAATACGCTAAATTTAAACGGGGTGCGCGGCGTATGCTCGCATAAAAAGGCGTGAGTAAAGCTTAAATTTATGGCGTGTCAGCGATATTTAAAAGGTAAAGGGATGAAGAGATTAAGCGTTTTTATATATTCGATGGGCGGCGGCGGCGCCGAGCGCGTCGTAAGCAACCTCTTAGGCGAGCTTACGGCGCGCTACGAGGTGCATCTGGTGCTGATGAACGAGAGGATTTTTTATGAAATTCCAAGCGGCGTGCGGATCCATTTCATCGAAAAATCAGCCCCTTTTGAAAACGGGCTGCTGAAGCTTGCAAAGCTGCCGTTTTTGGCGTTGCGCTACAAAAAGCTATGCGAGAGGCTGGGTATCGACATCCACTTCGTTTGGATGAACCGCCCTTGTTACGTGGCGGCGCTGGCGCGAGTTTACGGATTGGGCGGAGCGATGATTTTTAACGAATGCTCGACGCCGTCGGTGCTGTATAAAGATGCGAGCTTTAAATCCAAAATTTCAAAGCTTCTGCTGCGCAAGCTCTATCCGAAGGCCGATTTTATCTTTCCAAACTCGCTCGGAAATTTGCGCGATCTGGCGGATAATTTTGGAATCGACGAGCGCAAGATGAGCGTGCTGTATAACGCGATTGATTTGGATGAGATCGGTCGTAAAGCGAGCGAGCCTATCGCGCAGGAGCGGCCCTTTTTCCTAAGCGTCGGCAGGCTCGATGCGGGTAAAAACCACGCGCTTTTGATCCGCGCGTATGCGAATTTAAAAAATAATGACAAAGACCTGCTGATCTTGGGCGACGGCGTGCTGCGAGCCGAGCTTGAGGCCCTGATAGAGGAGCTCGGCTTAAGCGGCCGCGTTAAGCTTTTGGGCTTTGACGCAAACCCGTATAAATATATGGCCAGATGCTACGCGTTTGTCTTCGTAAGCCTTTTTGAGGGGTTTTCAAACGCGCTTATCGAAGCGCTTGCGTGCGGCAAGCTCGTGATTTCAAGCGATCATCAAAGCGGTGCGCGCGAGCTTATGGGGCAAAGCGAATGGGGCGTACTGGTGGGCGTAAACGATCTAGAAAGCACTCAAGCGGCGATGCAAAAAGCGCTGGATGATGAAAATTATGTAAAATTTTATGAGAAAAAGGCTAAAATTAGAGCCTCGTTTTTCGATAAAAAACGGATAGCAAGCGAGCTAATCGCAAAAATAGAACAAATCGACGAAGGAAAATAGGCGTGGCGGAGAGAATGAGGGCTTTTGACATTAAGGCGCTAGAGCAGAAAGCGGAAAAATTTAATAAAAATATCGCGGATGCGGGCAAATTTAAGAGCTTTGACGGCGCGAGCGAAATTCGCGGCCAGGGTAAATTAAAAGGCGCTGGCGGGTACGCAAGCGTGGATAAATTTAACGGCGCAGGTAAAGCTGACAGCGCAGACAAAGACGGTGCAGCTAAATTTAATGTCGCAGGTAAAATTTGCGGAGGCGCGGCCGAGTTTGAGGACACAGCCGAGCTTAAAGGCACGAATAGGTCTAAGAGCCGATACGGCGCCGGCTCGGATGGATTTGGCTTGGCATACGGTGCTTGCCGCGGCGAAGATAAATTTAAAAGTGCGGATGGGTCTAGCCCGGCGGCTCGCACTACTCGCGACGGCACGGCTAAATTTAACGGCGCAGGTAGGCGCGGCGGCAAAAATAAATTTAATAATGCGAACGGCAAGAGCAAATTTAATAGCACAAGCAGCGAGAGCGGCGCACAGAGCGCTCGTAATAACGCAGCTTCGAGTAGTACTTCGAGCGCAAACGGCGCGGGTAGGGCGAAGCGCAAAATTTTCGGCTTTATAAAAAATTATGAGTTCTCCAAGCATATTTTGCTGATGATTTTGCTTGCATTTGCCTTTAGCGTGGCGTTTCGTATGTGGTGGGTGTATTGGGCGAGCGGCTTTCCGAACTACTTTTTTTGGGACGGCGAGCTGATGATAAACACCAACGACGGCTACGCCTTTGCAGAGGGCGCGCGCGACCGTCTCGCGGGCTTTCATCAGCCCAACGATCTTAGCTATTTTAGCGCGTCTCTTTCGATTTTGACTGCGTTTTTGGCTAAAATTTTACCGTTTTCGCTGGAGAGCATTTTCGTTTATCTTTCGGTGGTTTGCAGCTCGCTCATCGTAGTGCCTATTTTGCTGATCTCAAGCGAGTTTCGCTGCATGCGCGCGGGTTTCATCGGCGCGCTTGTCGCGAGCGTGGCAAATAGCTACTACAACCGCACGATGGCCGGGTATTACGACACCGATATGCTAAATATCGTGCTTGCGATGTGTATTTTGTGGGCGCTCATCCGCATTTGCACGCGCGGCTCGCGCAGCACGCTGTTTTGGCTGGGCGCGTTTACGATATTTTATATGTGGTGGTATCCGTCCAGCTTCTCGCTAAATTCCATGATGCTCGCCATGTTTTTCGCCTATACGCTGATTTTTAAGCGAAAAAGTAGGGTAAATTACGAAGCGATGATCATCTTTTTGATCGCGCTTTGCTCCACGCCTTTGGTAGCTAAAATTTTAATCTCGCTTGTGCTATTTTGGCTCTTTGCGTTTAGAGGAAGGCTGTTAAATTTTAAATCTCTAGCCCTTTTGGGCGGCTTTGCCGTGGCGTTTTTCATTGCAAACGGAGGCCTTAGCCCGATCATCTTTCAGGCAAAATTTTATATCTTCCGCTCCTTTGCGGACAACGCCGATACGGCATTTCATTTTTTCAACGTCAATCAAACGATCCAAGAATCGGGCATCGTGCCGGCTAAAGTATTTATGGAGCGCATCAGCTCGCACGTCGCGGTCTTTGTGATCGCGGTGATCGGATACGCGGTGCTTTGCTTTAGGCATAAGGAATTTTTGCTCTCGATCCCGCTTCTGCTTTTGGGCTTTGCGGCGAATAAGGCAGGTCTTAGATTTACGATCTACGCCGTGGGCGTGATGGGCTTAAGTTTCGGATATATTTTGTATTTTTGCGTAAAGCGCTTGGATCTGCCAAAGATCGCGGGGCGCGCGATACTGCTTATTTTGACGGCGTTTGCGATCTATCCCGCGTGGCAGCACATCGTCTCGTACAAGGTCGATACGGTCTTTTATAAAAGCGAGGTGCAGGTGTTTGACGAGCTCAAAGATAAGGCGCAGCGCGAGGATTACGCGCTTTCGTGGTGGGACTACGGATATGGCATACGCTATTACAGCGACGTAAAGACCCTCATCGACGGCGGCAAACACCTCGGCAACGACAATTTCCCCGTTAGCTTCGCGCTTGTTAGGGATCAGATGAGCTCTGCAAATATGGCGCGCCTGGATGTCGAATACACCGAGCGCGGATATAGCGAAAAAATTCCAAACAAGCTAAAGCAAATTTTAAAAGACTACAATGCGACCGATGTAAATGATTTTATCTTAAGCTTGGGGCTAGCCGATTTTAAGCCGCCGAAGCCTACGCGCGACATCTACTACATCCTGCCCGATCGCATGATGAATATCTTCCCCGTCGTCACGCAGTTTTCGAACATCGACATCACCGACGGCAAGCAGCTAGGCGAGCTGTTTTTCATAACGAGCGACAGGTTCGTTCAGGATCAAAGCGGCGTGCATATGGACAACGGCTTTTCGATCTCGCCGAGCCTTTTAAATTTAGAGTATAGCGGCAGAAAATTCGCGATCAATACCTTTTACGAAACGAGCTACGACGCGAGCGGCAAGCTGGCGGTCAAGGAGCTTAACATGGACAGTAGCGCGCAATTTTACGTGGTTTTCATGCGCGATTACGGGCGATTTTTGCTGATGGATCGAGCCATGCTAAACTCTAGCTACGTGCAACTTTTCGTATTTGAGCGCTACAAAAGCGATCTGTTTGAGCCGGTGATCTTAAATCCTGCGGTGAAGGTGTATAAATTAAAGCGTTAAATTTTGCTACTGTGCGTGAGTTTGGGATTAAATTTAGGCTAAATTTTAAGGAGAGCGAATGAAATTTTTTCAAGCGTCGCGAGCGCTTTTTTCGGCGGTAAATTTTAAAAAAGAGCGGGGGTTTTTTGCGGCGCCGAATTTCATCGCGCAAAATTTCAAAGCACGAAATTTAGCGCGAAATTCTAGAGTGCAAAATTTCGCGCGAAATTTTAATCCAGACGGCGAGAATTCCGCGTGCCGCGCACAAAATCATATAAATCTTAAGTCGCAAAATTTCAAAACGGAGCGTGAGCCGTGGCGCGCATAGGGTTTCTTTCGCACGAAAGCATGAGCCTGTATTTCTTTCGCGCGCCGATAATGCGGGCTCTTAAAGAGCGCGGTCATGAAATTTACGCAATCGCGCCCGCGGGCGATTACACGCAAAGGCTTGCGAGCGAATTTCACGCCGCGACCTACGAGCTTGACAAGGCCTCGATCAACCCTTTCAAAGTGCTTAAAAACAGCGAGGATTTGGCCGCCGTTTTGCGCGATCTAAACCTAGATATGCTTCAGACCTCTGCGCACAAATCAAACGTCTTCGGCACCTTCGCGGCGAAAAAGGCGGGCGTCAAAACCGTGTTAAATTTAGTAGAGGGGCTCGGCAGCTTCTATGTGGATAGCGACGTAAAATCGCTTCTAATTAGAGCTGTGATCGAGCGGCTTTATAAGCGATCTTTGGCGCTTAGCGACGGCTGCATCTTCGTAAATGACGCCGATCCCGATTATTTTTTGGCTAAGGGCCTTACTCGCGAGGATAAAATTTACCGCATCAAAAGCGTGGGCGTGGACGCGAGCTACTTCGATCCGGACGTATGCGAAGGGGCGGATCTGGGCGAGCGGAAGGTGGTTTTGATGATGGGGCGCGCGCTTTGGCACAAGGGGATTAAGGAATTTTACGAAGCGGCCGAGCTTTTAAAAGATCGCACGGACGCAAGTTTCGTCTTCGTAGGCAGCGGATATGCTGGAAATCGAAGTAGCGCGGACGAAGCCTTTTTAAAAAGCCCGTTCGTGCGCTGGATACCTTGGAGCGAGCAGGTTCGAGGGCTGTATAAAAGCGCGTATATGTTCGTGCTGCCTAGCTACAAGGAGGGCTTTCCGCGCACGGTTTTAGAGGCGATGAGCATGGCGCGAGCCTGCGTGGTAAGCGATTGCAGCGGCTGCGTAGAAGCCGTGCAAGAAGGCGTCAACGGCTTAATATGCCGCACTCGCGATGCGGGTGATCTTGCGCGAAAGATCGAAATTTTATTGGACGATACTGCGCTTTGCGAGAGGCTCGGGCAAAACGGGCGTGAGATGGTGCTCGCAAATTACGACGAAAAGATCGTCACGGAAAAATATTTAGAGGTTTATAGGAAATTTATCGATGTATAGGTGTTTTTTAAAGCGCGCGCTCGATTTTACGGCGGCTTTGGTTTTGATCATTTTGGTTTCGCCCGTGATGGCGCTTACATGGTTTTTGATCCGTAAGCACATTAGCAAAAGCGCGATTTTTACGCAATCTCGCCCTGGGCTTGATGAGCAAATTTTTAAAATTTATAAATTTAAAACGATGAGCGATGAGCGCGGCGCAGACGGCGAACTTCTACCCGACGAAGCGCGGCTGAACGATTACGGCAAAAAAATCCGCGCACTAAGCCTGGATGAGCTGCCGCAGCTTTTCAACGTGCTAAAGGGCGATATGAGCTTCATCGGGCCGCGCCCTTTACTGACCGAATACCTGCCGCTTTATTCGCCGCAGCAGCGCCTGCGACACAGCGTGCGCCCGGGCATCACGGGGCTTGCGCAGGTAAACGGACGCAACGCGATCAGCTGGGAGAAAAAATTTGAGTTCGATACGTATTACGCGCAAAATTTAAGCTTCGCGCTCGATCTTAAGATCGCGCTTTTAACGATAAAAAAGGTGCTTGCAAAAGAGGGAGTGAATAAAGAGGGCGTGGCGACGACGGAGAAATTTAATGGGCACAACTAAAATTTACGTTTACGGCGCGAGCGGACATGGGCTAGTGGTCGCGGACGTCGCGCTAGCCGCGCGTGGGGCTAAATTTAGCGAGGTCGTTTTTTTAGACGACGCGGCAGGGCTGAAATTTAGCGAGGATCTGCCGAAGCATCCCGTAATAATCGCAATCGGCGATAATAAAACTCGTGCAAAGATCCAAGAGAGGGTGGCGCGAGCGGGTTTTGAGATAGCGACGCTGATTCATCAAAGCGCCATCGTTAGCCCAAGCGCCGCTATCGGCGAGGGCGCGGTCGTAATGCCGGGCGCCGTGATAAATGCGCGAGCTAAAATCGGCCGAGGCGCGATAATCAACTCAGGCGTCGTAATCGAGCATGAGTGCGAGATCGGCGAGTTTGCGCACATTAGCCCTAACGCGGCGCTTGCGGGCGGCGTGAAAGTGGGGGCGTTTTCGCACGTGGGCATCGGCGCTAGCGTTATTCAGAGGCTAAGTATCGGGCAGCGCTGCATCATCGGCGCGGGCGCTGCGGTCGTGCGCGACATACCTAGCGGTTGCACGGCGGTAGGCGTACCCGCTCGGATAGTTAAAAAAAGCGATCAAATTTAAAATTTATAACATTAAAAGTGATAAAATCCGAGCATTTAAATTTAATGCCGAAAGCTAAATTTAGCCTTGCGTCAGGCGAGGCTAAATTTTAAAATCAAGAAAGGATAGAGATGGCAAGAGTATTTTTAAGCCCGCCGAATATGGGCGGCGATGAGCTTGAGTATATAAAAAAAGTATTTGAGAGCAACTATATAGCGCCTTTGGGCGAATATGTCGATAGATTTGAAAACAGCGTCAAAGCTTATACCAAAACGCGAGGCGCGTTGGCGCTAAACGCAGGCACGGCGGCGCTTCATCTGGCGCTTCGCTGCAGCGGCGCAAAGGACGGCGACGTGGTGCTAGGGTCCACGTTTACCTTCATGGCGTCGCTAAATCCGATATTTTACGAGCGCTGCGTGCCTGTGCTGATAGACAGCGACGAGAGCTGGAATTTAAGCCCGAAGCTACTTAAAGAAGCGATCAAAAAATCGCCGAAAAAGCCAAAGGCGCTAATCGTCACGCACCTTTACGGACAGGCTGCGAAGATGGATGAGATATGCGAAATTTGCGCTAATGAAAATATCGATCTCATCGAGGATGCTGCGGAGGCGCTGGGCGGATTTTATAAAGGCAAAGCGCTGGGCGGCATCGGAAAATGCGGCGCGCTAAGCTTCAACGGCAATAAAATCATCACTACCTCTGGTGGCGGAATGCTGATCTCAAACGACGAGGAGCTAATCGCTAAGGCTAGATTTTACAGTACCCAGGCGCGCGAGCCGCTGCTTCACTACGAGCACAAGGACTACGGCTATAACTACCGCTTAAGCAATGTCTTGGGCGCTATCGGCGTAGGCCAGATGGAGGTCTTGCCGCAGCGCGTTAAAAGAAAGCGCGAAATTTTTAAAATTTACGAGGATCTGTTTAGGGGCACCGACGTGGAGTTTATGCCGGAAGTTGGTGGCGGCGAGGGCAACAGATGGCTTACTACTCTGCTATTTAAGCAAAAAGGCGCTCATCTAAAGGTTATCGACGCTCTGAATAAAGCCGATATCGAATCTCGCCCGCTTTGGAAGCCGATGCATCTGCAAAGCATCTTCGCAGGCGCGCTTAGCGTAGTTGACGGCACGAGCGAGGATATGTTTGAACGCGGCATCTGCCTGCCTAGCGGCACAGATATGAGCGACGAGACGATCGAGCGCGTCGTAAAAATCGTAAAAGAAAACATTTGATGTTACTAAAACCCACTAAATTTAGCCGCTTTGCGTTTTTTTTACTAGGAGATATTTTTATCTCGATCCTCTCCGTTTATATCGCGTTTTTGCTGCGATTTAGCGGAGATATACCGAATGAATTCTACAAAGGCGCGCTGCTTAGCGCCTCGAGCCTCACGGCGATTAAAATTTGCTACTTTTGGTTTTTGCGGATCTATTTAGTTCCGTGGAGATTTTTCGGACTATACGAAGCTAGAAAGCTCTTTTACGCGCACGTGATGGCGGCGCTTACCTTTTTGATCCTGTTTTTTCTAGCGAGTAAAATTTTTAACCCGTTCCCGCGCTCGGTCATCATCATCGATGCGGCGATCTCGTTTATTTTAATCAGCGGGGTTAGAATTTCAAAGCGGATGTTTCTAAGCGAGAAGAAAAACATCACGAATAACGAGCCCTGCATCGTCGTGGGCGCTACGAGCAAGACCTTTCACGTCCTAAAAGGTATGCGGCAAAAATATATCAATTACTATCCCGTGGGCGTCGTGGACGGGCGGCCTGAGTTAGTAGGGACGTATTGCGAAAACTACGTCGTCAGAGCCAAGGGCGAAATTCCGCAGATGATCAAAGATAGCGGCGCCAAAACCGCAATCATCGCGCTGGCGCTATATCCGGACGAGTTAAAGGAGCTCTACGACGAGCTGTTTGCATACGGGCTAAAGGATATCAAGCTCTTTTCGCTTTTGGAGGATGAGAGCAAAAAGATCCGCGACGTATCGATTGAGGATCTGCTCGCGCGCAAGCCCAAAGACCTCGACACCAAGGCGATCGAAAATTTTATCAAAGACAAAATCGTGCTGGTAACGGGCGCGGGCGGCACGATAGGAAGCGAAATTTGTAAGCAATGCTTAAAATTCGGCGCAAAGCGTCTTATCATGGTCGAACACAGCGAGTTTAACCTCTACTCGATCAACGAAGCGACCGGCGCGGACGCGCGCAACGAGCTAAAGATGATAAATATCGTCTATCATCGCGAGCTGGAAGAGGTTTTTGCAGAATTTCATCCAGAGGTGGTCGTGCACGCAGCGGCGTATAAACACGTGCCGCTATGCGAGTTTAATCCGCACCTGGCGGTCAAAAACAACATCATCGGCACAAAAAACGTAATCGATCTGTCCAAAAAACATGGCGCGAAAAAGGTCGTTTTGATCTCGACCGACAAGGCGGTGCGACCGACGAACATTATGGGCACGACGAAGCGCATTTGCGAGCTTTACGCGCTAAATTCCAACGACGCGGCAAGCGACACGCAGATCGTCGCCGTCCGTTTCGGAAACGTGCTCGGCTCAAGCGGCAGCGTCATCCCTAAATTTAAACGCCAGATCGAAGCGAACGAGCCGCTTACCGTTACGCACCCCGAGATTACGAGATATTTTATGCTCGTTAGCGAGGCGTGTCAGCTCGTGCTTCAGGCGGCCTCCATCGCGCAGGGCGGCGAGCTTTTCGTGCTGGATATGGGCGAGCCCGTAAAGATCGCCGATCTTGCCAAGCGAATGCTGCAGCTTGCCGGCAAGGAGGAGCTGGGCATTAAATTTGTAGGTCTGCGTCCCGGCGAGAAGCTTTACGAGGAGCTTTTGATCGACGAAAACGACAAGAGCACGAAGTACCAATCCATATTCGTAACCCACTCCGCAAAATACGACCTAGAGGAGCTAAGCTCGCAGATCGAGGAGCTCTCGGAGTGCGAGGACGCGCAGGTCGCGGATAAGCTAAAGCGTATCGTGCCCGAGTTTTCGCACCGATTGAACGATATGAAGGGCACGGCTTGATCGGTATCGTGGATTACGGCGCGGGCAATATCCAAAGCGTGATGAACGCGCTTAGCTTTTGCGGCGCTAAATTTTGCCTCGCGCGCAGCCCTGAGAAGCTTTTGAGCTGCGATAAGGCCTTGCTTCCGGGCGTGGGCGCATTCGGCGAGGCGATGGATAGGCTTCGCGCAAGCGGTATGGACGACGCGATTAAAGAGTTCGTCGCAAGCGGCAGATATTTTTTAGGCATCTGTCTAGGGATGCAGCTTCTGTTTGAGCAAAGCGAGGAATTCGGCGCGCGCAGCGGGCTTGGAATTTTACCCGGTCGCGTCGTAAAATTTGATAAAACGAAATTTAATATTCGGGGGGCGGAATCCGGATCCGAAAATATGGAATTTAGAAAAAATATGAAATTTGGATCGGGCGGGGCGGAATTTAATTCAGACGGGGCAGGGCTGAGCGAGCGCAGCGGGCAAAATTCCGCTCGCGCCGAAAGCCTAAAGATTCCGCACGTCGGCTGGAACAGCGCGCATTTTATCAAGCGCTCGCCGATAAACGGGGGCCTAGGCGAGTTTGAGTATCTGTATTTCGTGCACTCCTACCACGTCCTTTGCGCGCGCGAGATCACGCTTGCGACCACGTTTTACGGCTATGAGTTTGCAAGCGCGATCTGGCGCGAAAACGTATTCGCCTTTCAGCCGCATCCTGAAAAAAGCCACGATGCTGGCATAAAAATCATTAAAAATTTTACGGAGCTGTGATGGAAATTTTCCCTGCGATCGATCTGAAACAAGGATGCGCCGTGCGTCTTAGCAAGGGCGAGATGCAAAGCGCAAAAATTTATTCCAAAGACCCCTGTGAGCTAGCCAAAAAATTTGAAGATCTCGGCGCTAAGTGGCTGCATCTGGTTGATCTCGACGGCGCGTTTGCGGGTGAGGCGGTAAATTTCAAAGCGATCGAGCGGATCGTAAAAAGCACGCGCCTGCGCGTAGAAGTGGGCGGCGGCATCCGCGACGAAGCGCGCATAAAGGAGTATTTGAGCTTGGGCGTCGATAGATTTATCCTAGGTTCGGCGGCGCTTAAAAATAGGGATTTCGTGAAGCAGATGGCGAAGCTTTACCGCATCGTCGTGGGCATAGATGCAAAAGAGGGTCTAGTAGCGACCGAGGGCTGGGCGGAGCTAAGCCGCGTAAAAGCGACTGATCTGGCGCGAGACTACGCGGACGCGGGCGTTTGCGCGATCATCTGCACCGACATATCGCGCGACGGGATGCTAAGCGGCGTGAACGTAGAATTTAGCCGCTCTATCGCGAAAGCTTGCGGCATCGATACTATCGCAAGCGGCGGCGTGAAAGATATAAATGACATAATTGCGCTTAAAAACGCAGAGCTCATCGCGGGCGTCATCGTCGGCAAGGCGTATTACGAAGGCACGCTTGATCTTAAAAAGGCGTTTGAGGCTCTATAAAAACGCCCGAGCGTAAGCAAAGTTTGAACTAAATTTTAGTAATATGCAAATTTTAAAATTTAAAGGCGATGTGAGGCGATGAAAGATTTTTTTTATGAGATGATCGTAAAAAGCGAGAATGCAAGTGAGCTTTTCAAGAGCTTTGCGTTTGAGCTCGGCGTTACCTGCGTCGAGGAGGATGGCGAGCGCTTCATAATCCGCGACGAAGAGGATCTGCAAAATTTAAAATTTGCGTTTGAAGAGTTTAAAAAGGGGCTCGCGCGATCTCTTAATTTAGACGCCGATCTGCAGATCGAAATTTCAAAAAAGCAAAACAAAGACTGGCTCGACGAATATAAAAAAGGGGTTGCGCCCGTAGCGGTCGGTAAATTTTACGTCCGTCCGAGCTGGTGCGAAAGATCGCAAGATAGCGCGCTAATCGATCTGCTGATCGATCCTGCGCTGGCGTTCGGCTCGGGGCATCACGAAAGCACCAATATGTGTCTGGCGCTGCTTAGCGAGCTTGCTCGCGCGGGCATGAGCGCGCTTGACGTAGGTTGCGGCAGCGGAATTTTAAGTATCGCGATGAAAAAACTGGGCGCAAAGGTAAGTACCTGCGATACCGACGAGCAGGCGGTGGCGGCTACGCAGCAAAACGCCGAGAAAAACGGCGTGCAGATCGATCAAATTTGGCTCGGCAGCGTTTCAAGCTTAAACGAGCAAAGTTCAAGCGCAGCCGCGCAGCCGCAGTTTGATCTAATCGTCGCAAATATAATCGCCGACGTGATTTTGATCCTAAGCGCGGATCTGAAAAAAGCGCTAAAATCGGGCGGCAAGCTCGTGCTGTCGGGAATTTTAGAAAAATATAAAGATAGGATAGAGCAAGCCTTTTCGGATTTAAATTTCGTGCAGATGAAAAAGCAAAACGAATGGCTCAGCTTCGTTTATGAAAGGAAAATATGAATAACAACCAAAACAATCAACCCCCTCAAAACGGCGGCGGAAACAATTTTTTCAATAAAAATCCGATCGGCGTTTTTATTATTTTCGCGCTTATTTTGATAGTCGTGTTTAAAGCGATATCGCCAAGCGGCGGCTTTGATAGCGACGGTATGCTGGGCTCCGTCTCGGGCGAGAGCAGAAACGTAAGCTACTCGGAGCTAAAATCGCAGATCAAAAACTCCCAAGTAAGCATGGTCTCCATCGGAAGCTCCACGATTAAAGCGCAAGTCGGCAACGTAATCTACACCGCCAAGCGCGTGGATGATCCCGAGCTGGTTCAAATTTTAGAATCGCGAAAAATTCCATACGGCGCGTATAACGAGAGTAATTTTTTGACCGATCTGCTCTTTAGCTGGGTCTTGCCGCTTGTGATTTTCTTTGGAATTTGGATGTTTTTAGCCAATCGCATGCAGCGTAATATGGGCGGCGGCGTGCTCGGTATAGGAAGCTCTAAAAACCTGGTAAGCGCCGAAAAGCCGAAGGTTAAATTTAGCGATGTAGCGGGCGTCGAAGAGGCGAAAGAGGAGGTTAAGGAGATCGTAGATTTCTTAAAAAACCCCGAGCGATATATCAGCCTCGGGGCTAAAATTCCAAAAGGCGTGCTTTTGGTTGGACCTCCGGGCACGGGCAAGACGCTGCTAGCCAAAGCGGTCGCGGGCGAAGCGGACGTGCCGTTTTTTTCGGTATCAGGCTCCAGCTTCATCGAGATGTTCGTAGGCGTAGGCGCCAGCAGGGTGCGCGATCTATTTGATAACGCTAAAAAGCAGGCTCCGGCAATCGTTTTTATCGACGAGATCGACGCGATCGGCAAAAGCAGAACCGCAGGCGGTATCGGCGGAGGCAACGACGAGCGCGAGCAGACGCTAAATCAGCTGCTTGCCGAGATGGATGGTTTCGGCTCGGAATCAAGCCCTGTGATCGTCCTTGCGGCTACCAACCGCCCCGAGACGCTGGATGCGGCGCTTCTGCGTCCGGGCAGATTCGATAGACAGGTTTTGGTCGATAGACCCGATTTTGACGGCAGAATGGCGATTTTAAAGGTGCATATGCGCGACGTTAAATTTGCCCGCGACATCGATATCGAAGAGATCGCGCGCCTTACCGTGGGCTTTGCGGGAGCCGATCTTGCAAACATCATCAACGAAGCCGCGCTTTTAGCGGGTCGCGAGGCAAAGGCGGAGGTCGAGCAAAAAGACCTACTCGAAGCGATCGAGCGCGTCGGTATCGGACTGGCTAAAAAATCGCGCCGCGTAAGCCCGATCGAAAAGCGGATCGTCGCCTACCACGAAAGCGGCCATGCGCTCATCGCCGAGCTTACCAAAGGCGCGATGCCGGTATCTAAAGTAACTATCGTGCCGCGCGGATTGAGCGCTGCGGGATACACGCTAAATTCGCCATTTGAAAATAGATACCTACACCAGCGCCATGAAATTTTTGCCGAGATCGATACGTTTTTGGCGGGGCGCGCGGCGGAGGACGTGTTTTTAGGCGAGATTACCGACGGCGCGGGCAACGACCTACAGCGCGCTACCGATATGCTTAAATTTATGGCTACTCAGGTCGGAATGACCGAAGCTCTCGGGCTTGCGGTGTTAGAAAAGCAGCAGTATTCCTTCCTAAACGGCGGACAGAGCATCAAGGATTACAGCGAGGTAACGGCGGTTAAGATCGACGAATATGTCCGCAAGACTCTAGATGAGCGCTACGCGGCGGTAAAAGAGACGCTAAGGACCTACGCTCCGGCGATTGAGGAGATGGTAAAGGCGCTGTATGAGAAGGAGACGGTCTCGGGCGAACAAATCGTGGGGATTATCTCTAAATTTGAAAAAGACAACGGCATGCCTACCCGTCTGGTGCGAAATTTAGGTGCTAACGACGATATCGAAAGCGCAAAGAATGAGGCTTAAATTTAAAGCCTCGCGCAGAGCAGGAACTTAGGGCTAAATTTTAAGGCGATCGCGCGCCAAAGTGTTTTGTGCGCGATCTGCGGCGCCGAACGAAAAGCGGCGCGAAAATAAAATTTAAAGGGTGAGAGATGGAAGAGGAAAAGGGAAAACTAATCTACATATTGCCGAATTTTTTCACGGCGGCAAGCGTATTTTTGGCGGTTATCAGCATAATTTCTACGATCAAAGGCAACTTCAGCGCCGCGATCTTTTATATCATTTTATCCTTGATCTGCGACGGGCTAGATGGCCGCGTGGCGAGGCTAACGCATGCTACGTCGAAATTCGGCGTGGAATTTGACAGCCTTGCGGATATCGTGGCTTTCGGCGTTGCGCCGGCGCTACTGTTTTACTGCGCGGTCGGGCACGATTACGGTAAGGTCGGTTCGCTCGTAGCTGCGCTTTACGTGGTTTTCGGCGCGATCAGGCTGGCGCGATTTAACGTCACCACGGGCACCTACGAGCCTAGCGTTTTTATCGGGCTGCCGATTCCGACGGCTGCGATTACGATGGCGTTTTGGATCGGAATTTATCTAAAATATGAGCTTTCCAAAGGGTTTGGGGTATTTTTGATCATCGCAATGGCGGCGCTATCGTTTTTGATGGTAAGCAACATCCGCTTTCCGAGCTTTAAAAAGATCAGCCTAAAACGTCCCAATGCGATTAAAATTTTAGTGCTTCTAATCGTCGTGTTTTTCTCGCTTTTATATCTTTTCAAGCTGGAATTCCCGGCGGTACTTACTTTGGTTTATATCGTTTACGGTTTGGTTCGCGGAGCTTTAAATTTAAGCGCGGCTAAATTTCAAAAAAAAGACAAACCCGAGGAAACGGCGAAATAATCTCAAATATGTTTATCGCCGCGATTGTTTTAAGTTTGCGCGGCTATAATTTTGCCAAATTTTAACCCTTTGAAAGGATCTGCAATGGATAAAAATAAAATCATAATCTTCGATACGACGCTTCGTGACGGCGAGCAAAGCCCCGGAGCGTCGATGAATACGGACGAAAAGATCCATCTTGCGTTGCAGCTTGAAAAGCTGGGCGTAGATGTTATCGAGGCGGGTTTTGCGGCGGCGAGCCCCGGGGACTTTGACGCGATAGAAAAGATCGCGGGCGCCGTTAGCAAGGCTCGCGTATGCTCTCTTGCGCGCGCTTTAGAAAAAGATATCAAAGCCGCTGGAGAAGCGGTAAAGGGCGCGAAGCTTGGGCGTATCCATACTTTCATCGCTACAAGCCCGATTCATATGGAATTTAAACTCAAAATGCAGCCGCAAGAGGTCATAAAGCGCGCCGTAGAGGCCGTGCAATACGCAAAAAGTCTATGCGATGACGTGGAGTTTAGCTGCGAAGATGCGTGCAGAAGCGATATTAGCTTTTTAAAAGAGATCTGCGACGCCGCGATAAACGCTGGAGCCTCCACCATAAATATCCCCGATACGGTGGGCTATCTCTATCCGGACGAGATCACCGCCCGAATAGGCGAACTCGTTAAGCTTATCGGCGAACGCGCCATAGTTTCGGTGCACAACCACAATGATTTGGGAATGGCTACCGTAAATTCCTTAGCCGCTATCTTAGCAGGAGCCAGACAGGTCGAGTGCACGATAAACGGCATCGGCGAGCGCGCGGGCAACGCGGCGCTAGAGGAGATCGTAATGGCTATAAAGACGCGCACAGATAAATTTGCGCCGCTTTATACCGATATAAATTTGAAAGAAATTTATCCATCCAGCCGCCTAGTCGCGAGCATTACCGGCATCGAGCCGCAGCCCAATAAAGCGATCGTCGGAAAAAACGCCTTCGCGCATGAAAGCGGCATCCACCAAGACGGCGTGCTAAAGCACAAAGAAACCTACGAGATCATGCATGCCGAGGATATCGGGCTTGATAAAAACTCCCTCGTGCTGGGTAAGCACAGCGGCCGCCACGCCTTCAAAGACAAGCTGGTATCTTTGGGCTATGAGCTTAGTAACGAGCAGATTGAGATCGCGTTTAATAAATTTAAAGTGCTTGCAGATAGTAAAAAGGACGTTTTCGACGAGGATATTAGAGAGCTCGTAAACGACGAGTTCGTGGGAGCCGAAAAGACCTATGAAGTGTTGGTTTTAAGCTCCAATAGCTGCAACAAAGGACACGCTAGCACCGCTCTTACGCTAAGGTATAAGGATGAAATTTTAAGCGATAGCGCGCTTGGAAACGGCGGCGTGGATGCGATATTTAAAGCGATAGACCGCATCAGCGGCATCAGCGGTAGCTTAAAAGAATACCAAGTAAAAGCGGTTTCACAGGGCAAAGACGCTCTAGCGAAAGTAACCGTCAAGGTGGAATTTAAAGACGAGGGTGCTATCATCGGCAGAGGACTTGACGTAGATACGATGCTAGCGTCTGCAAAGGCCTACGTTGCGGCGCTAAATACATATTTGGACGCTAAGCGCTAGATTGCTCGGCGGGATTTGTTAAATTTAACGCAAATTCCGCTAGATTAAACAAATCAAAAGCAAAATTTTAATAATATTTCACACTTAAAACGTTGGAGTAGGGGGTATTGAGCCGAAACTCGTTTTAAAATTTATTTATGGAGACTTTTATGAAAAAAGTTCTTGTATTGTTATTTGCGCTTTGCGGCGCGGCTTTCGCTAGCGAGCAGCTAAGTGCTTACACTCAGATCGTTTCTTTTTCTGCAATTACCGTTGCAGTCGTTTTAGGTCTAGCCGCTTTGGGTGGCGCGTTAGGTATGGGAAATGCCGCTAGCGCGACACTTAACGGCATCGCTAGAAATCCAAGCGTAGCTAGCAAGCTATCGAATACGATGTATATTTCGCTAGCGATGATCGAAGCGCAGGTTATCTATGCATTAGTTATTTCATTTATCTTGCTTTTCGTAAATCCTTTTTTGACAGCGGGTTTAAAGGCTGCTGCAAATTAATCAAAAGTCCGAGAAATCGGGCTTCAAACTTATATAATTCAAGGCTTGAGATTAAGCTTTAAAATTTATGCGACCGTGGTGGAATTGGTAGACACGCTATCTTGAGGGGGTAGTGCCGCAAGGTGTACGAGTTCAAATCTCGTCGGTCGCACCATCTATCAAAATTTTCCCCTATTTTTTTGTTTTTTGAATTTTTAAATAATTTTTTAAGCCCTATTTTTGGGAATTTTAAAATTAGTCTTAAAAAATTCCTAATACTTGAAACTACCGATTGATACATATATTTTAAGAAAAACTACTATATATTAAAAAATTGTATAGTAGTTTTTTCTGCGCTCCTGCCTTGTTAATCCTTTGAGGAAATTCTATAATCTGCCTAAAATTACTATACAAAGGAAGAAAGATGGCAGAAGTTTTTACCAAAATTAAGGATAATCCAATTTTTAAATCAGATCCTGACAAAGTAGTCAGGAATTTTATCTTGCCGCAACATAAGCGCACTATGGTCGAAGTCTTAGATGATTTTATAGCCGTTAAATTTTATAGCTCACCGGCCAGAGGCGGAACGGTTAAAATGCATAGACACTATCACTATACGCAAGGCGGCAAGCTAATTAAGGCTCTAGGCAATGCCGACGAAATAACATTCGAAGGGGCTAGAATATTGTTAATATTCATAATTTGTGCTACCAGTAAATACATGCTCTATGCTGCTCCTAGCGTATAGTTTGGGTTGCTATGGTGCATAAACATATAAGTTTTTGCTTCATTGCCGTTTATGGCAGGTATGGTTACTTTTACGAATTCACCTTCTTTTAACTCTCTACTAAGCGAGATTGTAAAATTCATCTTTCCTGCTTTTTCTACCGCATTTGCATTTGATACATTTACAGCTATCTCATCTGCTTTGTGTAGGGTTATGTCAAGACACTCTTGGTATGGATTAAAGTCTTCTATAATAAGGCTATCATTCACTATAAGCTTATTATCAATTAGTTCATATTTTATATTGTCTTTTGTTTTATATATGTTTGAACCTTTTTCTACTTGAGTGCCGTCTGTTAGTTTGCGACCATAAAAATATACTTGTCCTTTGCCGTCAGAGTCTTTTATGGTGTCTTTGCCGTCGGTAAAGTATGTATCATAGCCGGCTCCCCCAAGAAGCAAATCATCGCTATTTCTACCTTGAAGCAAGTTATCTCCACTACTGCCGAACAATACATCGCCTTTCCTGTCGCCAAATATAGAACCACTTGGCTCACCATTAATGTTTAAAATTTTTCTAGCTTGTGTCGATAATGGTCTTGTATAAATAGAACCATCATTATTCCTAACTTCTATAAAGCCATTTGAAGTAATATTTATATTATCGTTATCTTCTCCATATATTTTCTTAAATATACTTCCCAAATCCCAATCAACAAGAGATAATGCCAAATTTACACCAGTAATTATCCAACCTTGCGGTGTCAATAATGCCGCACCAGCAATAATTGCATCTCCTAACGCCCCAACCATTTGTTTCATTTTACTTTCACCCATAGTGCTATCAATTAACACATTTCCTGCTGCGGTTTCTACAAACAAAACAATAGCCCTAGCTTTGCTTTTTAAAATTTTCTCGGGTATATCAGTGAAATTTTCAGCAATACTATAACCACTGCTTGCACTATTCCACATTTTACGAATATTTTTTAAATTATCTTTACTATTTTCAGAAAGATTGAATTTAGTAAATTTTTCAATAATATTTTTTTCAGCTTTATCCAAAGCAACTCTTGCTTTCGCTTCTCTGCTACCTGTTGAATTCATCGTTCGCTCCTTGTGTTATAAAAATTTTTATCAAAAATTCCAAAGCTAGTTTTAGCATTTGAAATATTTAATTTCACATTTTCTAAAAAGTATTTTTTAAATTCTTTAAATTCTTTGTCGTTGCAAATCATAATATTCATCACTTTTCCATTTTTGCTGTAAATGGTAAGACAATCATAAACGCTATCATTGATTTTGCCACCATTTATTGTATGAGTTATGATTTTTGGAATTGCATAAAATACAACGATAAGTGCAAAAATAAAAAACAAAATAATAGGCTCATTAAATGCAAAAATTGCGTATATGTATGTAGAAATAATAATCAAAAGTAAAATTTTGGCAACTAGTGAAATTTGTTCGCTTCCATCTCTAAAATCAACGCTGAATTTAACATTTTTAATATTTTTTACTTGCATAAAATCAAAAGATTTATCATTTTTAATTTGGCTTATCATTTCATTTTTCAGAATAAAATAATTTTTGCCCAAAAATTTCATAATGTAAGGAATTGCTACCATAAGAGATAAAATCGTAAAACCATTGACTTTTTCTGGTTTTGCGATACACAAAATAACAAAAGCTAAAATCATTAAAAATATACCAATCAAATTTACTTGTGGTTTGTAATCTTTTATAATAATCGGCTCTTTATCATAATCCCTTAAATTTTTGTTTTTATTAAAAACATCGTTTACCAAATTTGATCCTTTTTATAAAATTTCCTAGTAAATTCAATCTCGGTCAGTATCGTTTGATACTGAATTTTATGAATTTACAAATTTAAACTCGCTATTGCTTTTAAATTCAAGCAACAAGTAAATTTAAATTTGCAAATTCTTTTAGGGCCTCAAAGCCGTTATTAGCCAAACTTCCATCTCTTAGTAAAGTATGATTTCCAAATAGTTCGCTTCCGTTTGTTATGCTATTTGTGATTAAGGTTTTATTGATTAAAATTCCGTCATTTTTGTCTATCCAAGAGGTATTTTCTGCGAATTTGTTATTATCCAGGTCAAAGTATGTTTTACTGTTTTTTCTTGATATTGTTTTTACTCCACCACCGTTTAAATCAATTTTTGGCATTGCCGTCTCCTTGTAAATTTAGATTTTTATTGAAATTGTTGTTTTTTTAAAGTTTGGTATTGCTCTAAAATCGCATTATAATAGTAATCGCCATTATATGAAAAATCATTAAAAACGATATTTTGGAGTGTAGGTCTATTGGCAGGAATATATTTAAAATAATATTCTCTCCCATGTGTTTTTTCAAAAAATCTTTTTTTGTTCGTTGTCAGTAGATTATGGGTAACGCAAAATTCTGATATTTCTTTATTGACAATAGCATTTGCTAAAAGCCAAGAAAACATAATATTTGATACAATGACTATGTCGTTTTTTGTATCGTGATATTTTAAGACTTTTTTATTTATAAATACAAAATCTGAAAAAAGTATATGCTTATTTTCGCCAATATAAACGAAATTTTCCAAAAATTTACCATTTTCATCAATAATGTATTTTTCATTGAACGGATAAAAAGGTTCTATTTTTAAAATTTCATCATTATCAATTATCTCTTGTGCGCTTTGTATAGGCGTGTCGGCATTACAAATTTTAGAACCTAAATTTAGTAAATATTCTAAATTTAATCTTTTATCAAGCTTGAAAAATTCGCATTTGTCATCAGGGTATTTGTCTCCATTGCAAATATAAAATCTTGTTTCAGCAAAGTCATTTATATCTCTATGGATATTTTTCATCTTTTTTATATCTTTTGCTGGATAATTGTCTAAATAGTGAATTTTTTGTAGAAAATCTTTTATGTAAAAATTAATTTTTTCATGCTCGGTTGCTGTTTTAAAATCTATCATGTTTTCCAAATATTTTACTTTATCGTATTTGTCAAACATAGCTTCTAATTCGGCAGTATGCCTTTTGTCGTCTTTATAAAGTTGATAAGCAAATGAAATAATAAGACACAAAATAAATAAAATAAAGATTATAAATAAAATTTTAAATAATTTTTTCATATTTTTCCTTTCAAATTTAAAGTTTAACTTGCGAATTTAAACTCGGTCAGTATCGCTGATACTGAATTTATTAAATTTACAAATTTAAACTTACTTTACAAATTCACACAATTAGTAAATTTAAATTTGCAAATTTGATATTTGGATCTGTTTGATCTGAATTAGCCCTCAGTTAAACCCAAAGAATACAGCAGTCTTTTTTCTGCTTTATCCAACTCGTTTGTTGCTTTGTTAATTCTACTTGAATTACTCATTTTTTGTCTCCTTATTAGAAAAATTTTAATATCTTTTATATATCTTTATCTAAATTTATGTGAAAAAGTGTAAGAAAATATTCTTTCAATAAATCGTGGTCTTTTTGATTAAAAAAAGCTATTGTTGCCCCTTGTTGTATTATTACACGAACACCTCTTATCCAACCTATATCAATTACAAATTTTTGCGAATATTCCCAAAAATTTGTCAAATTTTTATTTGATTTTTTATAAAGTAACATACGAAATAAAATATCATATATAATCGCTAAAAACAAAGCAAAAGCGTAAAGAAGCAAACTTATTATAAATTCGCTATCAAAAGTAAATATAAATCCACCTATTGATGCAATTAAAATAGGATATAATGTTATAAATTTGCTACTAAGTATGAAATATAAAAACGATAAAAATTCTTTATTCCCCAATAAGCTCTGAATTTTTCGTATTTGCAAATCGCTATCGTAATATACTGCTCTCATATTAGACGAAAGTGAGACAAAGCGTTCTTTTGAAATAATAGTTATTACATAAGAAATAAATAAAAACACTATAAATATCAAAAATAAGATATAAATTTTTCTTATTATTTCGTCAAATTTATCAAATTCGATGTGGTACTGTATCGTAAAAACAAAAAGCAAAGAAATAAAGAAAAATATTAAATTTAAAATACCGTGAAGCAATATTTCTCTACTGTAATCACGTAAAATCAACGGCTCTTTGTCATAATCCCTTAAATTCTTGTTTTTATTAAAAACATCATTATCCACCTTTCATCCTTTTTATACAATTTCATTTTAAATTCAATCTCGATCAGTATCACCGATATTGGATTTTATAAATTTACAAATTTAAACTTGCTATTGCTTTTAAATTCAAGCAACAAGTAAATTTAAATTTATAAATTTGATATTTGGATCTGTTTGATCTGAATTAGCCCTCATTTAAACCCAAAATCCATGGCAGTCTTTTTTATACCACAGCTTGTTAATTGTTCAATCCCATATACCCCGCCCAAGCTAGCCCTGCATATGTTTTTAGCGCCTCAAACTTTCTCATTTTTTATTCTTTATCAAAAAAAATGTTATTTACTTAAATTTTTATTTATATCTATATTAAAGACCGTAAAAATATAATCTCTTACCTTATTGTAATTTTTTTCATTGAAAGAAAATATATGTATAGAATAAAGTCCTTGATTCTCCCAGCTATAATCATACCAGTGTATTTCTTTTATATATTCAAGATTTATTTGAAATTTTGGAAATATTTTCCAAAAATTTTTAAAACTTTTATTTTCATATCTATAAATTACCAAAAAAACTATAATTTCTAAAAATTCCACAAACAATAATATAAATATTAAAAGTAATACACCTATTAAAGATATGCCAAAAGTTCCTTTAATAAAGCTAATTATGAAAAAACTAACTAAAAATACCTTACCAAAAATAGTTGAAAATATCATATCTAAAAACCAGATTGCCTTAAAAGTTGTGTCTTTGTTAAATATTATATCTTCACTGCTAGTTTCTTTAAAATTTTGATCATAATATGCAACTTTTGAATTATAAAAATAGGTATATTTTTTCTTTAAATTTATAATATTAAAACAATCAAATATCAAAAATACAACTATTGCAAAGCCAAATTTTATTATCGTTCGTTTTGTGTCATCAAAATCTAAAATACCGCTTTCAAAATCATCTAAGCAATTAATACAAAATCCAGAAGCAGTAATCCAAAATATCAAAATAAACAGATAATGTAAAATCAAAGGAAAGCCAGAATAATCCCGCAAAACTAGTGGCTCTTTGTCGTAGTCCCTAGTCCTTTCTTTTCTTGGCACAGTGCTGACTTCAAATTTATCCAAATCAAGCTCTTTATAAACGGAATTTCGATGCATTCTATACGAAAGGGGATTAAAATTTTATAAAACAGCGGATGAAATTTTAGGTTTGCCGTCACGATAAACGGGCGGATTAATCTGCGATTTTCAAACGCAAAAAAGCACTTCAAAAGCCCGCGAGCCGAAGCGGAATTTGGACGCAACGGTGGCGTTTTGCTTTGCAATTTGAGTTAAAATTTGATATGATTGTGCGAAATTTATATTGAACGGCTTTTCAAAATGAATAAATTTATAACCCAAAAAATAGGCGCACTCGCGGGTTTTAGCGATGAAATTTTAAAAATTTTAGCATCGTTTGACGCGGATGTTTCGGACGCCAGGCTCGCTTTGCAAATTTCAAAAAATGCTCCCCTCACAGATAAAATTTTAGATTTAGCCTTTTGCGGTTTGTCTAAATTTAGCGCCGAAGGACTTGCAAGGCAAAATTTTACTGCCGCAAACGGGCGGTGCGATCTACAAGGCGCGGAGCCTGTGAAGTCCATAGGATGCGGCTTACAAGATGCCGCAGACGAGTGGCGGCAAAACGAGTGTACCTCGAGCGAGCAAAAGGGCGCAGACTTAGCAGAGCAGGGCGATAGTCTTAAATTTAATCATTCAAATGACGCAAACGACGCGAACTGCAGCGACGAGAATTTTAAATTTAACCCCTCGCAGGCCGCGAGCGATACGCAGCGGCAAAATCAGCATGCCGCTGCGAAAGCCGATTGCGCGCTAGGTTCGAGTATCTCTACGCGAGCTGCACAAACGCAACAGCAAGAACGAGAGCAGGAGCAGGGGCAAGCGCAGCAGCAAAAACAGGAGCAAGAATGGGGAAGAGCGCAGGAGCAAGGACAAGAGCAGGGCGCCGCGGCATTAAAAGCGCTAAATTTGCAGCGAGCGTTCGAGCTTTACGGGCGCGAGCAGATGCGGGCGTTTTTTCTATTCGCCGTATTTGACGCGATGCTAAAGCCGAGTCTGCAGGCGTATCGCATCGACCGCGAAAAGCTCACGCAGGTCTCGCTACTGCGAAATCTGCTTATGTTTTCGTGGATCAAATCCTACCCGCAGATCGAGCAAAACATCCTTTCAAGCGTGATTTTAGTGGAGTTCGGGCGAGTTTTTATCGACGAGCAGGTGTGCGCGGCGGGCAAGGCGGAGGAATTTTACCACGCCATCAAGGGCTCGATCTTTCCGCAGGATTTTACCGACGTGGAGATGGAATTTAGCGGCACGAACCGCGAAAGCGTCTCGCACGCGCTATTTGCGCATTTCGGGCTAGAGCAGGTCGCGCAGGACGCGCTGTATTCAAACGTCCCCGACGATGCGCCTTTTGAGAACAAATCCCGCTATGCAATGCTAAAGATCGCCAAAACCGCGGTCAATATCTACCATCACTTCGACGAGCTTAGCATCGATAACGCTTTAAATTTACTAGTCGAGTTCGGCTTCGAGCAGGAAGCGTTTTTAGAGGCGAAAGGCGAAATTTTGATATGAAAGAGTTCCTGCGCGCCTTTAACTCGGGCGTATTTGAAAAGGATCTTAGCGGCGAGCAAAAGGAGCTCGCGCGCAATCTCCTAAATATCGGCGCCATCAGCGCGCACAAAGGCAAGCTCTATCTAAACGACGGCTATGTTTTCGGCAGGCTCGACATCGCGCGCGACGGCACGGGCTATCTGCAAAGCTTCGACGATCGCTTCAAGGCAGATCTCATCATCGAAAACAGATATTTAAGCGGCGTACACCTGGGCGATCTGATCCTAGCAAAAATTTTAAGCTCAAGAAAGTCCCGCCTGCACGCAAAAGTGCTGATGTGCGTTAAGCCTGCGTTTTTAACGAGCGTGGTTTATACCAAAAGCTTCGGGCGCGAAATTTTAGGCGTAAACGTCAAAACCGGTCTCGCAAATCCGCTCAAAGCCACGCAAAAATCGCTCAAGCAGCTGCCGTCAGACACCCTTTTAAAGATCGATAATCTAACGAACGAGATCACCGAGGTGATTGGAAGCTTATCCGATCCCTTCGTCGATGAGAAAATTTCTTTAGCGATCTACGATAAAAACGACGAATTTAACGAAGCGTGCAAGCAGCAAGCCGCGAGCTTCGGCAGCGAAGTGGACGAGGCGCTGTATCCGCAGCGCGTAGATTTGCAGCATCTTGCATTTTGCACTATCGATCCTATCGACGCCAAAGACTTCGACGACGCGATCTATTTTGACGTAAAAGAGCGCACGCTTTACGTCGCGATCGCCGACGTGAGCGAATACGTAAGCGAATACTCGCCTATCGATAAGGAGGCGAAATTTCGCGGCTTTTCGATCTATTTCCCGCACAGATCCGTGCCGATGCTACCGCGCGAGCTTAGCGAAAACATCTGCTCGCTGATGCCAGATCTTCCGAGGCTGGCCTTTGTTTTTAAAATCTCTTTGGATGAAAATTTAAACCCGCAAAAGCAGGAGCTTTTCGAAGCAATTATAAGATCAAAACGCCGCTACGATTACGACGAGGTCGATGAAATTTTACGCACTCGCAAGGCGTGCGAGCCTGAAATTTTAAGCTGGCTCTTGCCGCTTAATGAAATTTGCGAGCGCCTGCGCCGCGCGAGGCTGAAGCGCGGATTTGATTTTCGCACCAAGGAACTTCGCATCACGCTTGATGAGCACGGACTAATAAGCTCCACCCGCTTTGAGACCGACACTCCGTCGCACAAACTCATCGAGGATTGTATGCTGCTAGCCAACAAAGCCGCTGCGGCGCGCATCGAGCGGGGCGTTTTTAGAAATCACGGCTCGGCGGAGCTTAAAAAAATTTACGCTCTGCTTGACGATCTGGCGCTGTTCGGCATCGACGCGCCGTATCAGAGCAACCTTGCTAAAATGATCGGTGAAATCCAAGCGCAAGCCGATACCATGGGGATCCGCGAGGAGGTCGATAAGCTCATCATCAAGGCTCAAAAGCGCGCCGAGTATGCGTCCGAATCGCGCGGGCATTTCGGGCTCGGATTTGATAACTACACGCACTTCACAAGCCCGATCAGGCGCTATTCCGATCTCATTTTGCACCGCCTGCTAAAGGCGCAGATGAGGGGAGATGAAAAATTTTATAATTACCTGCTTTTAAACATCGACGCGACGTGCGCGCGGTTAAACGAGCTCGAGCGCGAGGCGGATAAGGTCGCGTTTGATTTTATGGACCGAAAATTTGCGCGCTGGGCCGCGGAAAATTTGGGCAAAAAATTTCGCTGCTACATCGACGAAAACGGAAATTCCGTCACCGCAAAGCTAGACGACAAGCTAAAGGGGGCTAAAATTTTAGTTTCAAATTTCGCCGGCGACATTTTAACTCCCGTGCTGGTGGAGCTTACGGACGCAAACATCGCTAGCGGAGTGATTTTAGGCAGGGTGGTAAAGAAAATCTGATGTATAGGAAAGAATTTGACGGGCTTATCGCAAGTGGCAGGGTGCCGAATTTCGTGCTTTTGCGCGGCGGAGACGATTTTTCAAACGAGCTTTACGCGCAGCGATTGAAGCAAATTTACGCCTCGGAAAATTTTTTGAGTTTGTATTTTTTGGAGTATGATTTTGAGCAGGCGCGAAGCTTCTTGGAGCCCTCGCTTTTCGGCGGCAGCAACACGCTTCACATCAAAACCGCCTCTCTCATCAAAAAAGAGGAGCTGCGAAGGCTCATCGCGCTGTGTAAGTCGGACGCGAATAACCATCTGATCTACGAGTTAAACGATAGCGAAATTTCGGTGAGTGCGGATTTTATCAAAGAATTTGAACGAAACGAGGTTAGATTTTTCAAACCATCGGGCGTAAACGAAGCCATAGCGCTGCTTGCGCAAAAATGCGAGATGTGCGGGCTTTTTGCAAACACCGCCGCGCTTAGCAGGATCTACGCCATCCACAACGAAAGCCTGAGCCTAAGCGCGAGCGAGATAGAGAAATTCGCAAGTTTAGGGCTTGAGCTTAGCCTGCAAAACGTAAATTTAATGGTTTATGGTCTTAGCGAGGTGAGCTACGACGAGCTTTTTGATAAAATTTTTGGACTAAGCGATTTTCGCATAGATTTTTACAAAATGGCTCTGGGCGGCGGATACAACGAGATGGAGCTGATAAATTATTTCTACCGGTTGATTTATAGAATTTTTCGGCTGCACGCTTACGTGAAAATAAACGGTAGATTTGATTTTAAGGCGGTTTTAGGCTATCAACCGCCACCTTCCGTGGCCGCACAGATGCAGCGCTATGCCACCGGTTTTTCAACGCGGACGTTTTATAAAATTTTTGCCCACTTAAACGATTTGGAATTTGAACTAAAAAGCGAAAAAAACGCGGCGAAGGACGAGCTTTTGCTTGCGTCGTTTTTGAGGTTGCAGCGCATGCTGCTAAGTTCGCTAGGACAAAAAGCAAATATTAAGTGAAATTTTAGTAATATCCCTTCGCATTTTTTGCAAAATCCTTGCCCGCAGACGCTGTTTGCGAGCTAAAATCCATAAGGAGAATTTATGAGAAACTATGAGGTTTTATTCATCGTTAAGCCCACGCTTACCGACGATGAAGTTAAAACAAAAGTCGATTTCGTCAAAGAAATCATAACCAAAAACGGCGGAGAGATCGCTTCCGTGATCGAAATGGGCACTAGAAAGCTAGCCTATAAGATCGACAAATATGAGCGCGGAATTTATTTCGTAATCTATTTTAAGGCCGAGCCGAGCTTGATCTCCGAACTTGTTAGAAATCTGCGCATCACCGAAGATATCATTAGATTTTTGACCGTCAAATATGAGACTAAGCGTGAAATTTCGGCTTGGGACAAGCTAAGCAAAGGCATCAAACTAAGCCCTGCGAAAAAAGAGCGCGAGCCAAAAGCGCCGGTAGAGCCAAAAGAGCCTGAAGAAGCAGCCAAAGAGGGCGAATAAAGGATAAAATATGTTCAATAAAGTAGTTTTGGTAGGTAATTTGACCCGAGATATCGAGCTTAGATATCTGCAAACGGGCACCGCCGTAGGCAAAACCGGCATCGCCGTCACACGCAGATATAATAGCTCAAACGGCGAGAAACGCGAAGAAACGTGCTTTATAGACATAGATTTTTTCGGTCGCACGGCCGAGATCGCAAACCAATACTTGCGAAAAGGCAGTAAAATTTTGATCGAGGGTCGCTTAAAGCTAGATCAGTGGCAGGATCAAAACGGACAGAACCGAAGCAAACACTCTATCAGCGTAGATACGATGGAGATGCTAGGAAGCAATCAAGGTGGAAGCGGCGGCTATAATCAAGGCGGTAATTACGAGGGCGGCAATTATGGTGGAAGCTCCGGCGGCTACGGCGGAGGAAATTCTAGCTATGGCGGCGGCGGCGGTAATTATGGCGGCGGAAATAGCTATGCTAATAGACAAAACTCAAATTCTAGAGGCGCAAAAAACGATTACAACGCATCTAAACAAAAAGAGCAGAGTTACGAAAGCACGATTCCGGAAGTCGACGTCGATGCCGATAAATACGATGACGGCAATGACACGATCCCATTTTAATTAAGGAAAAATCATGGCAGATAAGAGAAAATATACTAGGAAGTATTGCAAATTTACAGAGGCAAAGATCGAATTTATCGATTATAAGGACACGGCGCTGCTAAAGCACTGCCTAAGCGAGCGCTTTAAGATTATGCCGCGTCGCTTAACCGGCACTAGCAAAAAATACCAAGAGATGGTAGAAAAGGCTATCAAACGCGCGCGCCAGGCAGCCCTTATACCTTACATTGTCGATCGCAAAGACGTGGTCGTAAATCCATTCGAAAATCTTTAAAATTTAGCGGCGTAGAGCCGCTAAAATTCCCCCTATTTTAAACTCTAAATTTTAAAATTTAAGCTCACTCTTATATATATAATTTCACCCATATTTTTTCAAAGGAGAAATTATGGCAGAGAATGAACAAGCGGAATATTTGGAATGTCCTTTTTGCGGCAAAGACGACATCAAATACGGTGCGGTCGTATGCGGTGGGTGCCAGGCGGAGATCTCTTATAGTAGACTCTGGTTAAAGACGCTTCTTATTTCTATACTTTGGCTGTTCTTTGGAGGGGCTTTTACCAAGGATAGCGGTACTTTATTTTATATCGTCTTGGGTATCGGCGTGTTAGGTATCATTGGGTCTATTTTTATGGCGCGAGATCATAGTCCGCAATTTCATAGGATCATGAAGCACGTTAAGTAGCCTATGTTCCGCCGTCTATTGGCGGGGATAAATTTTGTAATTCTCCGATTAAATTTAAATTTTGAAGAATTACATTACTTAAATTTTAAAAGATAAATTATGAATTTTTTCCTGGGCTTCCTTGCTGGTAGTGGTGCTTTTGATGGACTTGCAGCTGCAGTTATCGTTTTTGGCGTCATAGCCATTTTGGGTGGTTTTAATGCCGTTATAGCTTCCATTCCTGCTTTTATAGTGTTTTGCGTTGCAAAGGCATTTTTGGAAGGCTTGACTTCTAACGTAAATAATAGATTTGTTACCCTTGTCGTTCCGATCGCTGGAGCTTTAGTTCTAGGGTATTTAGCGGGTGCTTCCGTATATGAAAGTGAGCAGGCAAAAGACGCCGAGCGCGAAGTGCAGAAGCAACAAAATATGACGCAGCAAGATAAAGTCTATTATATCCAGCGAAGTCTGATGTTCGGTAGCTACGGTGTGGCAATCGACGGCAAGTGGGGCAAAAAGACTATGCAAGCGGCGCAGAAATATTCGGGCTCGTCCGTAACCTCGATCGATGAGCTTTATGAAGCGGTCAGGGCTAAAAAAGAGAGCGAAAGATAAAATTTAAATCGCAAGCCAAGCCATCCGCACTAAATTCTTAAATTTACTCGCTTTATATACGTCTTATCGGGCGTGCTTCAAAACATATTGCGCCGCTTTCTGAAATTTCTTAAGTCCGCTTGAGGCGTAAATTTTAAAAATGGAGCTTGAGCGTTTTTGAGGTAAGCGGACGAAATAAACTTACTTGTGCGCGGATTATGTTAAATTTAATAAATTAGCTGCAAGGCGCGACGGAATTTACGCTGTTTGCGGCTTGCAAGCGGGATAAATTTAAGGGCGCGATCTTTACGGGCAAAATTTTATGCGCGACGACTGAGGCGCGCGGTTTTCTATGAAAGTTTAAATTTCTTATGCTCAAAGTGGTATTTTTTCTGCGAAATCGCGTTAAATTTAAGGCTATCTATCCTGGAAAAATTAACGGCGTATTCCTTCAGGCAGGTAAGGATGAAAGAGAAGCGGTAATTGCCATTTTCGTAAAATATCTCGCTCGTTATTATTTCGCCGGGCGCCGCGTCGCATCTTTGATCCGAGCTCATAACGCATTTTAGTTCATAATATCCATTTTGCAAATCTCCGATGTAAAATTTCAAATGCAACTTTTCATTAATTTGCTTTTTGGGTAGCAATAGCGCATCGTTGAAGCTTATGCCCGCAAAAATTCTTTCTAGCGTATGCATATTTTTATGCAGCCCTGCCAAATACGCCTCGTACCGCCGCTGCCTTAAGGCATATTCGCTGTCGTTTATATTGCCCTTGATCCAATCTAGGTCGAAATATAGCACTTCAATCTCTTAGGTTTTAAATTTATCGCTGCCTGTTCGCTACAGCCCCAAGAAATTCTCATCGTTTTTGATCTTTTCGATGAGATCAAGCGTGGCGTAAAACTCGTCGTAGAAATATGGCATCTCGAGCTTGAAAAATTTAAAATTCAGCCCCTCTAGCACCTTGAGCGAGTGTTTGTTTTTGAGCAAAAATATAAAAAATACCCCGTCTTTTTCCAGCGCGTTGAGGTAGTTTATTTCGCTTATATTGGCGCGTAGGATCTCGGCGTCAAGGATGACGACGTCGGCTACGTAGATGAAGTCGTTTAGATGTCTCTTCGCGCTCTCCCAGTTAGAGTTTGGCATCACGTCGCAGCCAAGCCCGCTCAAAAAATCTCGCAGCTCTTCGAAGATCGCGCGGTTTTTATGCGTGATTATGACATTGTAGTCGTATTTTTTGGCGCTAAAACTTTGCTGCGCGAAGCAGCTAAGTACCGCATCCATTTTGATAAAGGTTCCGCGCCCGTCGGCTCCAATACTCGGATGCGAACCGAGTGCACGCAAATGGGTCTGCGCCGAAGTAAGATACTCATCATCCGTGCTAGCAGCGCTTTCTAGCGCACTTTTAAGCGCATAGGTGCGCGGATCCTTTAGCTCACGATCGATGCCTACGCGAACATCGAGCTTGATAGAGCTCATATTCGCTCTAAGTTCCTTACTGCTAAATTCCACGCTTACGCGGATTGGTTCAGCGATATTTTGCAGGAAAAACTCGCACGCGTCAAAAACCGCGCTAGTGAGATTTAGCACCTCGCCGCCGTAGATACGCGGCAGCTGCGGTGGGAAACTAAGATAGAGCGTGCTATCGTATTTCGTGCACTCCTCAAATAAAATTTCGCTTTGAAATTTTAAAATTTTTAAAATATCGATCTGCGCGATATCCTCGCGTCTAGGCACGACGGAATCGCTTTCTTTGGCTTTAGGCGCAGCGGAGAAAATTTTGCCGCTTACGGCGGGCTTTTTAGAAAAGAGCTTTCTTGCTGCAAAGCCTGCAATCGCAGCCAATATTGCTAGCGCGCCTAAAACCACGGCTTTCATAGCACAAGCATCCCATCGCCATAGGAGTAGAAGCGGTATCTTTGCTCCACTGCGATGCGGTAGAGCTCAAGCGTGCGCTCAAGGCCGATGAAGCTCGCCACGAGCATTATCAGCGTGGATTTGGGCAGGTGAAAGTTCGTAAGCAGAAAATTCTGTCTTATCGGCGGATTGCCCGGGTGCAAAAACAGCTCGCAGATCCCGCTGCTTTGCCCGTTACGTGCAAAATTTTCGATCGTTCTCGTCACCGTCGTACCCACGCCTAAAATTTTTCGCTCGCTTTTTAGAATTTGCGCGGTCTGCGGCGGGATAGAGTAGAGCTCGCCGTGCATCTTGTGATCGCGCAGATCCGCTACTTCCACGGGCTTAAAGGTGCCCGCGCCTACGTGTAGCGTGATAAAATAAATTTCGTGGTTTTTGCGCAGATCGTTTAGCATCGCATCGTTAAAATGAAGGCTCGCGGTGGGTGCGGCGACGGCGCCTTGCTCGCGCGCGAAGATGCTTTGATACCAGCTCTCGTCCTGCTTGGTATCGGCGCGCTTGATATACGGCGGCAGCGGCACATGGCCGATACGTTCGCAAATTTCAAAAACATCGTGGGTGTTTAAAGCCTTACCGCCGCGCTCAAACTGCACGATGCGAAGCCCACCTTCCATCAGCTCGCAAACGCGCGCTTCAAGACCCGCCTCAAAGCTAAGCTCGCTGCCTACTTTGACGCTGCCGCGAATATAGGCGCTAAATTTATTGCCCTCAAGTGGCGAGTTTAGCAGAAGCTCGATCTTGCCGCCGCTGTTTTTATGACCGAAAAGGCGCGCCTTAATCACTCGCGTGTCGTTAAAAATAATATCGCAGGGCGGTAGGACGTCCGCTAGATCGCCGAAGTGCGCGTGAGTGATCTGCTGCTTGGCGCGGTCATAGATCAGCAGGCGCGCGCTTTGTTTGGGCATCACGGGAGCGCTTGCGATGAGCTCGCTAGGAAGCTCGTAATCGTAGCTACCGACTAAATTTAGATCCGCCATCTCACGCCTGCGCTACGTCCGTGGAATTTTCGCCTTCGTCATCCTCGTGCTTATACGGATTTATCATTTTGGCGATAAAGATCGAAAGCAGATAAAGCGCAATTAGCGGAGTTGCGAGCATAAACTGACTAAGCACGTCCGGCGGCGTCATCACCGCTGCAAAGATGAAAATAATGACGATTGCGTAGCGAAAAAAATCGCTCAGGCTTTTATTTGTTACAAGCCCGATCTTAGCGAGGAAAAAGGTTACTACAGGAAGCTCGAAGCTGATGCCAAATGCGACGACGAGCTTAGCGAAAAAGCCTACATATTCGCCGATCGTAGGCATCGCAGTAAATTGCTTGGCGCCAAAATTTACCAAGAAATTAAATGCGACGGGGATTACGAAAAAATAGCAAAACGCTGCGCCTAAAAAGAACATAATGCTAGCGCCACTAACGAAAGGGATGACATATTTTTTCTCGTTATCGTAAAGCCCAGGCGCTACGAAAAGCCACGCCTGCCAGAAAATTATCGGCATCGCTAGAAGCAGCGAGGTGAAAAACGATACCTTCATCGCGGTAAAAAACGTTTCGCCAAGCTGGGTAAAGATGATCTCACTGCCTTTAGGAAGCACGCGCACCAGCGGACGGGTCATAAAGCCTAAAATATCTTCCCAAAAGCCGAAGCACGCGATGAAAAGGACGATGACGGAAAGCACGGAGATAACTAGGCGCTTGCGAAGCTCGGCTAGATGGGGTTTTAGCTCTTCAAACATTAAATTTCTCTCTCATTATGATTTTTGCGTATCGTTATTTTGCGCGGAATTTTGCGTAGAATTTCGCGCATCGCCGTTTAAATTTGCATTCAAATTTTGCGCACCGCCGCTCGTGCTCGGCATGGAATTTTCGCCTTTGTTTTCGGCACTCGAATTCGCGCTTTTGCTTTCAACGCCGGAATTCATTGCGCTGTCGGCGGAGCCTTGCGTAGAGTTTGCGGTGCCAGTGGAGCTTTGCACGGAATTTTCTCCGCCCGAATTTGACTTTAAATTTGCCGTCTCATTCTGTTTTTGCGCCGAGACCTCCGCGGAATTTAGCGTGTCTTTTACGGAGCCTTCTATATTTTTTAGCCCCGCATTTAGCGTCTCTTTGACCGAGTCTATGCCGCCTTTTATCTCGTCGAGCTCCTCAAACGTGAGCTTTTTGCGCACGCCCTCACTTGCTTGTGTGATACTCTCTTTGTATTTTTTGGCATCCTCTTTGAGCTCGGCGATGCGAAGCTCCTGATCGAAGCTCGATTTTGCGTCGTTGATGGTCTTTTTGATGACTTTGAAGTATTTAGCTAGCTCGACCAGCACTTTTGGAAGCTTTTCGGGCCCCAGCACGATTATCGCGATGATTAAAATGACCGTAATTTCAGGCATACTGATACCAAACATAAAATTTCCTAACGTAAAAAGTGGCGTATTGTAACTAAAATTTCATTAATCTTAAATTTAGCGCCCATTGCGGCTTTCTTGCGTGATAAAAAGCGCGATCTCGTCGGCAAGCAAAAAGTTGGGATTATAAAATTTGCCCTCGACAAATTTCAGCTTTTTTTCGCTCACGAGCAGCTGCGCGTTGCTTAGCTCCGAGGCGTCTAAAATTTGCGCTTCAAGCCCCAAAACGCAGCGCAGCCCGAGAAATATGCGCTCAAACTTTTTATCCTGCGCGCTTAGAACTTCGCGCTGTTTTTGCAGCGGATCTGCAATGTAATCTCGCAAATTTTTAGGCGAGCTAAGGCGTACCTGCCCGCTTGTGCCCACGGCAAACGCTCCAAGCCCGGCGTAATCCTCACCGCGCCAGTAGGCGAGATTGTGCTTACAGCGCAGTCCGCGCGCGGCAAAATTTGAAATTTCATACTGGCTAAAGCCGCTATCCGCCGCAAGAGCAAAGAGAAATTTAGCTAAAGCCGCGCTTTTCTTTTTAAAGCTTTCGCGTCCGAAAAAGGGCGTGTTTTCCTCAAGGCTTAGCGCATAGGCACTTAGATGCGGCACTTCACAGCGCGCAAGCTCAGCCATTTCAAATTTTAAATTCCTTTTATCGTCAAATTTGCTTGCATAGATTAGATCTAAATTTATATTGTCAAAGCCCGCCGCTTTGGCATTTTGCACCGCCAGAAAAATCTGCGCCGCACTGTGCGCGCGACCGAGGAATTTTAACTTAGCGTCGTTAAAGCTTTGAGCGCCGAAGCTGATGCGATTTACACCGAGACCGCGCATCGCCCTAAGCCAGGCGGGGCTGGCGGAGTTTGGGTTGGCTTCCGAGCTAATTTCGGCTTTGGCGGCAAAATGCGGCGCAAGCAGCGCAAAAATTTCGTCGTAAAGCCCTGCATCCACGGCGCTTGGCGTGCCTCCTCCGATAAAAAGCGTAGAGATTTGCGCATGTGGATTTTTCGCCAAAAAGTCGCGCACTTCAAGCTCTAGCGCGCGAAAGTAGCTTTTTGCGAGGCTAAATTTGTCGCTGAAGGAGCCAAAGGCGCAATACGGGCATTTTGAGGTGCAAAACGGCACGTGGATGTAGATGTGCAAGGGCAGTCCTATAGGCTAAATTTACGTCGCAAAATTTAGCGAATTAATTTGAAAATTTATATAAATTTTAAGCCTCTTAACGCAAATTTTAATATTTTTAGGTAGAATTTTGAGAAATTTTTTGTGAGAAAACGAGATGGAAAAAGAGAAAAATTACAGACCGAATGTCGCTGCAATCGTACTTTCGCCCTCGTATCCGTTTAATTGCGAAATTTTAATCGCGCAACGAAGCGACATCAAAGGCGCTTGGCAGTTTCCTCAAGGTGGTATCGACGATGGTGAGACGCCTAGGATGGCGATCCGCAGAGAGCTAGGTGAGGAGATCGGAACAAGCAAAGTCGATATCATCGCTGAGTGCCCGAAGTGGCTTAGCTACGACTTTCCCGATGGGGTAGCTCAAAAGATGCGCCCATACGACGGGCAAATTCAAAGGTATTTTTTGGTGAGATTGCGAAGCTTAGCCGATATAAACATCAATACCAAACTTCCGGAGTTCGACGCATTTAAATTCGTAGGCGCGAATGAGGTTTTAAGGCACGTAAATCACTTCAAAAAGCCGATTTACGCGACGGTTTTAAAATATTTTAAGGAGGAGGGTTACATTTAATGCTGATCGTTCAAAAATACGGCGGTACGAGCGTCGGCACGCTAGAGCGGATCGAGGCGGTTGCGCAGCGCGTGATCAAAACCAAAAACGAAGGGCATAACGTCGTAGTAATCGTCTCTGCGATGAGCGGCGTTACCAATCAGCTCATTGAGCAGGCGGAATTTTTTACTAAAACTCCCGTAGGCAGAGAGATGGACGTGCTGCTAAGCTCGGGCGAGCGCGTCACGAGCGCACTTTTAGCTATCGCGCTAAATGCTAAGGGCTATGCTGCGATCGCGTTTAGCGGGCGAGGCGCAGGCATCGTGACGGATAATTTTCACACCAAAGCTCGCATCGTCTCTATCGATCCAAAAAGTATGCAAGAGGCGCTAAAGCAGGGCAAAATCGTCGTCGTCGCGGGCTTTCAAGGTATCAGCACCACAGGCGAAGTAACTACGCTCGGGCGAGGCGGAAGCGATCTTAGCGCAGTCGCCGTCGCAGGAGCGCTGAATGCCGATCTGTGTGAAATTTACACCGACGTAGACGGCGTATATACGACCGATCCGCGCATTGAGCCAAAGGCTAAGAAGCTTGATCGCATCAGTTACGACGAGATGCTTGAGCTTGCGAGCTTGGGAGCAAAGGTTTTGCAAAATCGAAGCGTTGAGCTTGCGAAGAAATTAAACGTAAATTTGGTGACGCGAAGCAGTTTTAACGATCATGAAGGAACACTCATAACAGGAGAAGAAAAGATGGAAGATGCGGTAATTAGCGGCATTGCACTGGATAAAAATCAAGCAAGAATCACGATTAGAAACGTAGAGGATCGCCCTGGCGTCGCGGCTGAAATTTTCTCCGCGCTTGCAAGCAAGGAGATCAACGTCGATATGATCGTGCAAAATATCGGACGAAATGGCGAGACGAATTTGGGCTTTACTGTGCCGCAAAACGAGCTGGAAACGGCCTATAGGGTAATGAAAGAGGTAAATCCAAATCCGAATTCCATCATCGAATCAGACGCCGATATCGTAAAGGTTTCTTTAGTCGGCGTTGGTATGAAAAGCCACAGCGGCATAGCCAGCAAGGCGTTTAAGACGCTCGCGGACGAAGGGATAAATATCCAGATGATCTCCACGAGCGAGATCAAGATTTCGATGATCGTAGAGGCTAAATACGGCGAGCTTGCCGTGCGCGCGCTGCATAAAGCCTACGATTTGGATAAATAATGCAGGATCTGCATACTTGGAGCGTTACGGCGATGCGCTCCGAGCCCGGACTTGAGTGGCTTGAGGATCGCAAGGAGGACTGGACGCCGCTTTTAGCTTCAAAGCTGAAATTCCTCCACGACGGCTTTGCTTTCATCGTCATCTGTGACGATGAGCGAAGCTGGTTTAGCGAATACATCATCAAAAATATCAACTCCTCTACCAACTCACGCCCGCTGCTACCGTTTTTTTCGCTGCGCTCGCTTTATCGCGGCGGCGTAAATAGCCTGGAGGACGCGCTGCTGCTAAACGATATGCTAAGCCTCGCGTTTGCCAACGGCTTTATATATTTTTACATCGGCAACGGCAACCATCCGTTAGCCAAAATCGCCAAAAGCCACGAGGACAGCTATCTGTGGCTCATCGACGAGAGGCTGCAAAACAGCTTTTACATGAGCGAGAGCGATCCGAGCCTGGATCTCAAACTGATCCAGCTTTTTAAAATTTTAGACAAAAGCATAGACGCCGTGCTTTTTGACGAAGTGGTGCTTTGAAAATCATAAATCAGATCGTTTTAACAAACGATTATGAGGGCTTTAAAGATAAAATTTTAGCCGAAATTCCGCGCAAAAATTTAAGGTTTTTCGAAAGCGTCGAGCTTAAGATCGACGAGGCGCGAAAGATCATTGACGAAGCCTACGTCGCCGAGCGCGAGGATAAGATCATCGTCATCGCCGCTACGAAATTCGGCGAGGAGGCGCAAAACGCTCTGCTTAAAATTTTAGAGGAGCCGCCTAAAAATACGGTGTTTTTCCTGATCACCCCTTTCATCAACGCCCTGCTGCCCACCATCCGCTCGCGCCTGATCGTGCAAAACCTATGCGTGCGAAAGCCCAGATACCGCACCGGACTAAATTTAGCTAGGCTCAGCCTAAAGGAAGCGGTGGAGTTTATCGACGCGCAGATCGCGCTGGAACGCAAGGGCGAGCTGGATAAGACGGCGCTAAAAGCGCTCATCGGCGAGATCGCGCTAGAGTGCTTCGAAGCAGGCGTCAGTCTAAGCGGCGATGAGCTGCAGCGGATTGACCGCTTAAGCTACCTTGCCGAGCACAACGCCAAAGCCCACGCCGTGCTTACTCCGTTACTGTTGATGATCGAGGAGAAAAGATGAAAATTTATAAAATTTCAAACGAAGCCGATTTCGCGCTGATTTGCGAGCGCATCGGCGTACGAAATGCGGGGCGGGCGATAATGCAGAAAAAATCGCGCCTAAACTTTTTCTATCTAAAAGATCTGCGAGCGCCCGCGGCGAATATTTTAAAACAAGATGCCCTTAGTATCGGCGCCGAGCTTGCGTGCAACGAAGGGGTGATCTTAGGGCGCGATGGTACGGACGCGGTTTTGATCGCAAACGACCATCAGATCGAAGTTTTGGCGCAAAAAGAAGCGCTGCAGGATTTCGGGCTAAAGGAGCTCGCGAAATTTCTAAGCGAGAAATTTGCCAAGCCGCAAAGCTGCGAAATAATGGGCGTCGTCAATATCAACTCCGATAGCTTCAACCCCGCAAGCCGCGCGGCAAGCTTAAAAGAGGCGACCAATAAGATCGAAAAGATGATCGAGCAGGGCGCCGCTATCATCGATATCGGCGGCGTGAGCTCGCGCCCGGGCAGCCAGTATTGCGGCAGGGATGAGGAGTTTGCGCGCATAAAGGACATCGTGAACGAAATTTACCGCCTGCGTCTGCACGAAAAGGCTAAATTTAGCCTCGATAGCTTCGATGAGTATTGTTTGGAATTTGCGCTAGATCGGGGCTTTAGCATCATCAACGACATCAGCGCAAACCTCGCTCTCGCTCCGCTTGCGCTTCGCTACGACGCCGCTTACGTGCTGATGCACATGCAGGGAAAGCCGCAAAATATGCAGCTTGCGCCAAAATATGACGATCTGATGGGTGAGATCGATGAGTTTTTTGCGCAGAATTTACAGCAGCTGCAAAGTGCAGGGCTTAAAAAGATCATCCTTGACGTGGGCATCGGCTTTGGCAAGACCGCCGAGCAAAATTTGGTGCTGATTAAAAATTTACAGCATTTCTTACACTTCGGCTGCCCGCTGCTTGTAGGCGCGAGCAGAAAGAGCGTTATCGATTTTTACAGCCCATCTGCGGTCTCGGACAGGCTTGCAGGCTCACTCTATCTGCACCAGGTCGCCGCTTTAAACGGCGCCGCGATCATCCGCACACACGACGTTTTCGAACATGCTCAAATGCTGCGGCTAATGCGCGCGATGGACGCCGCTGCGGTAAAATTTTAAAATTTTGCGGAATTTTCACGAAATTCCATATTTTTCACGAGATTTTTGTAAATTTGCCTTATGCGGAATTCTAAAATTCCTCAAGGAAATATTTTAATTCTTTTAAAATTTTGCAAAAGAGCTTTTGCGGAATTTTATCCGCGTTTTATTTTGCGCCTAAGCTTTCGTGCGCTTGCTCGTCGAAACTTATAAAAATTTATAAAATTTCGCTCGATTTATGAGGTGCGTCAAAACAGCGAAGTAAAGAGGGATAAATTCTAGCGACGATTGCACGGATTATTTGCTGCGCGAGCTGAGTTATTTCATTTTTGGGCGAAACGAGCGCTTTACGTCAAAGCCTTTGCTAGCGATTTTTATATCATTTGGTATCGTGCCCGCCGGAGCAGAGGCGTCCTTTTTGGCGGATAAAAACTCGACTAAGCTTTGCCAGACGAAATCGGCGTCCAGATAAAACCCCATCGCGTTAAACTGTGGATTTATCGCTGCGGTGTGAATGTTCTGTGTGAGCTTAAAAAATACGATTGGGGCGCTCAAAATTTCATCTTTGCTTATAATTTTATCGTCGCGAACAATATTTTTTAGCGTCGTTTTGCGGTCGCCCTCTAGCGCCACGAGCTGCAAAATTTCCTCGCGCGTAGCCTGTTCGCTGACCTTACCTAGCCACGAGATGATATGGGCGCGAAATCCATCGCTAAAGCTCAAAGTTCTGTCTTCCCAATACTGCCTTCTTAGCTCCGTCTCGTCAAGCTCTAGGCTCGTGTAAATTTTACCCTGAGAGGCGAAAATATGGATTAAATTTTTACCGATGAAAATCACGGAGTGAAGCAGACGCGGCAGTTTATTTACGTCCGTTTTGCTCCAGTTTATAAATTTACCGCGGATAAAGCGGTACCCGCTAAGCTTCCTTTCAAAGACCTTTTTATCGCCCTCGTCAAGCCTCCATAGCTCGTCCGCATCGACTAGAGTAGAGTTTCTGCGGTCATAGACTAAAGTCTCGTCAAGCCCGTATTTTGACACCATAAAATCGTAATTATCTTTAAATTTCGAGATAATTTTCATGTTCGTTCCCTAAAATTTTATCTTTCAAAAGCTTCCTAATCGGCGCGCTTTGCGCCGAAACCGAAGCAAAATTTTATCATCGTAAATTCGCACTGCGAACCTCGCAAATTTTACTGCTAAATCGCCAAAAATTTATATCGCAAGCTCACGGCTCGCTCAATTTTACCGCGTGTCGGCGAAATGGTAAAACCGAATGAAAAGCGTGCGGCGCGGCAAATTTTAAATTTATTTTACGCGGCGGCGTAGAATTTTAAAATTTATTTTCTGCGATGGTGCAAAATTTCAAATTTATCTGCCGCAAAAACGGAAGCTGCTACCGCTTAAGTCGCAAATTTTGGTAGCGGTAAAAACCAAAGTCGCTACCGCTTAAAGTCATGAATTTCGATATTTGCGCTATATTTTTTGCAAAGCTCGCTTACTTTTTCTTTTAGCCTTTCCTCGTCGTAGCAGATGAGATCGATGTATGCGTGCCTCTGTCCGGTTGCACCGCCGATTATCTCCAGAAACGAGCCACAGCTCTCCAGCTCCTCATCCTCGATTTTATTTCGCAGATCAAAGCCCGCCTGCACGTCGCCGCCGTTACCTATGCTAAGAAAGCAAAATTTGATGCCGAGCTCAAAGGCTTCGTTATAGATGTCGCGCTTGCCGCCTAGGTACTCGCCTATGAGATTTCGCAGGCAGGTTGTGCCCACGACCACGTCCTCGCGCACCTCGCTGCCGCGCGGCTCCATCTTGTAGCTGAAAAAATTCTTTAGCGGTTCGCGCGCGGCTTTTTCGCCGAATTTCTCATCAATCAGATCGGCGAATTCGCTTAGCGGCACGCCGTTTTCCTGCGGCTGGGCCAGCACTTCAAGCATGCCCAAAGTGTTAATGACTGTCGTCTCGCCGATGATATTATCAAGTAGGATGAAGCTTAGATTGCCCGCCTTGCCTTCATCCTGCGCGAGCAGAGCCGCTAGGTTTTCGTTGTAAATTTTAATATCCACGTCGCTTTCGTTAAACTGCGCGTAGATCATCGACTCCTCGGCGCTTACGCGCGTGCCGTACATCTCAAGTCCGCCGATACCTCGCGGCGCACGCGGCTTTCCGAGCGTACAGCGCATTTTGGATTCGAGCTGCCTAGGCATAGCGTTTTTGATAAAGCTTAGCCAAAATAATCGGTGCCTCATACCCTCCGGAGTTAGTACCAGATCGAGCCGCTCGCCCGCGAGCCCCGTCATAAAATAGGGCTCGGCAAGGCAGATACGAAGCTTCTCGTCGGTCTTTTGCATCGCCTTTTCAAACTCTTCCGCCGCCAGATCAGCCTTGATCTCATCTATCACGCCGCTAAATTCCGCCCAAAATTTATCCACTCTGCCGGCAAAGGTACTTGGAATTTGCGCTTTTTCAACTTTTTTGCCCAAACCGAATAGCCCCATAATCTCTCCTTTAATTAAATTTAAACGCAATTATAGCTAATTTTTGCAGGCGCGGGACGCAAATTTTAAAAGCCCCGCCCTCACGTACACTGAAAGCAGCCGCCCAAAACCTCGCATTTCTCGCAGATCTGCACGTATATGATCCCCTCACCCTGCACCAGCTCGCCGAATGGGATCTGCGCTAGATGCTTCATCGTCCCGCCGCAGCTAGGGCAGCTCAGATACTCGGCGTCCTGCACCCACTGCGGATAGCCGCCCACGGTCGTATCAAGCTCGTCAAAGCAGCCGTAAAAGGGTGATACTTCGCCGCCTAGTTTAAATTTCATACCGCTCAGCCGCGTCATATCCTGCTGCGAAAAGTAGCTCTTCTCCATCCCTTCGCCCTCGCAGCTTAACTCCATCTCGCCGTCCGCGCCGCGTTTGCAAAAATACATTACCGAGCCGACGCAGGTAGGGCAGCAGCGAAAGATCGCATCGTGCTTTAAATTTAGAAACGCAAGCCGCGGCTCATCGGCCTTAAGACGAAGCATATCTAGCATCTCGCAACCGCAAAACTCGCACTTTTGACCCGTAGGCCTGCCGATACGTACGGGCTCATCCGCGTTTTGGTTTGCGCCTTCGCAGCGGGCGTCCTTTGCATTTTCGCTTAAATTTAAACCGCTGCTAGCGCCTTTTTGCGCGTCTGCTTTGAAATTTACGCGCTCGTTCTGCAAGCTCGCGTCTTCGTCTATGCTTGCGCGAGCACACTGCGCGCCCGCGTGCAAATTTGAAATTTTATCCGCGCCGTTTTGCGCGTTTTGTTCGGAATTTGCGCTGCCCGCGCGGCCTTTGAAATTTGAAATTTCGCTCGCGCTTTCATCTCTGCGCGCGCGCGCTCGCCGTTTTTCTCCGCGCCGTCTCTCGCGCGCACTACCGCGAGGCACTTATCAAAAACGAGCGATTTTCGCTCGCCCGCCTCGTCAAAGCTCCAGCCGCCGATTTGCGCGTAAATTTCAGTGCCTGCGTAGAGCTTTTGGCGCCACGGCTTTGGGTTTTGATACAGCTCATAAAAAAGCTGCGTCGTCTGCTCGTCGCCCTGCCACGCAAGCGCGCACAGAACGTCATTTAGAGTGTTTTTGGCATTGTCCTGCAGCGAGGCGAGCTTGCGGACGAGCGCGTCTCTCACGTCCTTCGGCGCGCCAAAGTAGAGCTCGGGCGGGTAGTAGATCTCCGCCGCTGCTGCGGCTCGCGCAATCCTTGGATCGTGAATACCCAGCAGGCTAAAAAGCGCCCAAAAGTCGTTGTAAATCTCATCCCATTTTTCGATCTCATCGATGCGGTCTGCGATTTTTAGGATCATCGCCTCCACTTCGTCCGCGCTTAGGTTTAAAATCTCCTCTCGCCTCTGCTTTTGGCGGCACGAGTGGCAAATGCCGTCGAAATATATCGTGTTTTCGCCGCATTTTGGGCATGGATGGGCTTTGCTTTGCATTTTATCTCCTTAAATTTGAATTTAAATTTCGTCAAATTTTAGCTAAATTTTACTGTTTTGTGGCGATAAAGCGCGGTTTAGAATTTAATGTCGCATTGAACGAGAGACTTTATAATACAGCTAAATGCGTCATTTACAAATGGAATTCAAGCTGAAAGAGATGTGAATTTTAAATTATGATAGAAATAGGGTGGGTTTGCGAGATCAAGTGGAATTTATCTTTTAAAAGACAAATTCCACTTTTGTGCGCTTAGGCACAAATCACTTTTCAATGTGATGTTTGACTAGATACTCGATGATATTTACCGCATTATCGATGCCGCAATACGACGTATCAATGCAGATATTGTAGTTTGCGGACGCGCCCCAGACTTGGTTGGTGTAGTATTGATGAAAGCTCATTCTGCCCGCGTCGCTGTTTTCCATATACTCTCGCGCGTCGGTATGGCCCTCTTTTTCCAATCTAGCGAGCTTAAACTCATCGCTCGCGCGTAAAAATACCGTCAGCAGATCCGGATGTCCGCGCAAGAAAAACCCGGCGCAGCGCCCAAGCACTATAACGTTGCCGCCCGAGACGATCTTTTCGTAGATTGCTACGATGCGATCGCGTTTTTGCTCATTGGCTAGCTCGTTGTGCGATATTGCCTGAAGTAGCGTATTTACGGGCATTTCGTTGTAGAACTCATACATCTGCTCGAAGCAGCCAAGCTCGTCTGCTTTGCGGAGCAGATCCGCCTTGGCTAGATAGGTATAGCCTAAGCGCTCGGCTAGTTTGCGCGCGGTTTCGCGCCCGCCTGCGCCCGTTTGTCTAGCGATCGAGATTATCATATTTTCTCCTTAGATGAAATGTGCAAAAATACCGGCACCGATGACGGTAAGAAGTCCCGTAACCGCCATCGCTAAAGACGCCATCGCGCCCTCTACGTCACCGATCTCAAGAGCGCGCGCCGTTCCCATCGCGTGGCTCGCGCAGCCTAGGGCGATACCTTTTGCCATCGCCTTTTTGATGCCAAAAATTTTAAGTAGCGCCTCGCCAAATACACTGCCGATGATGCCCGTAGCGATGATGCAGGCCACCGTTAGTGTCACGATGCCGCCTAAGCTTTCACTGATACCCATACCGATCGGTGCCGTGACGGATTTTGGTAGTAGCGTGACATACATTGTGTGATTTAGCCCAAATATCACCGACATCGCATAGATGCTGCCTAACCCTGCGATCATACCCGAAATCAGTCCTGCAAAAATAGCTAAAAAATTACTTCGCAAAAGCGACAGCTGCTCGTATAGCGGCACGGCTAGACAGACGGTAATCGGCGTTAAGAAAAAGCTAATGTGCGAGGCGCTCGCGTTAAATTTCTCGTATGGAATTTTAAAGAGTAAAAGCACGCAGACGGTAAGCACGATACCGATTAGAAGCGGGTTGAAAATCGTTAGCTTAAAGCGCTTTTTTAGATAAAGTCCCAGCTCAAACGAGCCCAGGCACAAAAACACGCCGAAAAAAGCGGAGTTCATTAAAATTTCTCTCATTTTTTGTCGTCTCCGGATAAAATTTCGCGCTCCAGCTTCGCATCCACGCCCTTTGTATTCACGCCGTCTTGTTCGTGCGCGGCTGCGTAGAGTCTGCGCTTAACGCGGGCGAGGGCGATTTTATAAAAGATCTGCGTTACCGCGCCGCTTGCACCGATGACTACTACCGTAGAGACTGCCGTAATAGCGATGATTGCGAAAAGATGCTGGCGTAGCGCGTCGCCTGCGATGATGATCGCAGCGCCCGCAGGGATAAAGATCACTGGCATAATCTGCATAAAAAACGATACGGTTTCTCTGATCTGCGATACTTTGATGAGTTTGAAGATCAGGGCTAAAAGCATAATGACTAGCCCATAGATGCTAGCGGGGATCGGCACAGGCACGAGCGCCGCCAAAATCTCCGCAACAAAAGATATCCCTAAAATCACACTGAATTGGATTAAGTAGTTCAAAGCTTACCTCTGATTAAAATTTAGCGCTAAATTTAGCACTTTGCAGTTAAAATAGATATTAATCTTGCGGATTTTGGGCGAAATTTTGCGGCAAAATTTACTTAAGCAAGCTCTGTAGCTAGGCTTTAGGTAGAATTTTGCGATTTATCATAGCGCTAAATTTAGCCTTGCGGCACGGATAAAATTCGGCTACGACTACTCAATCAAGCGTCTCGCCTAGCTCAATTTTGACGCCGAGCACCCTGCAGACTAGATCAAAAATTTCAATATCGACGTTGGGCGCGTATTCGTCCAAAACCGTGTAAACTTCGGCACGCATATCCTCGTCGTGGCCCGGGTGCGAGCGCGAATACAGCTCGTCCGTGCGGCACACGAGCGTGAGATTATCGATATCTCGCTCGCGCATCGCCTGCTTGAGCTGCTTTGAAATTTGCCATTTGAAATTTTGCATTTTCCATCCTTTAAATTTGCGCGATACTAGCCAAAAGAGCTTTAAAATTTAATTTCTTAAATCCGGCGACGCGTTTCGGCGCGATCAGCGAGTCCGCGCCATACGGTCTTGCGCTTGCAAATATAAACGAGCCGGGTTTAGATCAAGGCTTTACCGGCTAAATAGAAGATTATCTTTGCGTAAATAGCGCTAAATCTTGCAAAGCCAATGGGATTACTTCGCCGTGCGAAGCGCCTTCGTAGAGCCTAAACTCGCAAGAAAACCCCCTTGATTTTAAAATTTCAGCTAGATCGGCCGCTTTTAAAATTCCCGCTTTATCGGTTTTCCCTTTACGCATTTCACTCGAGCCGGCAACGAGCATTATGAATTTCGCTTTTAAATTTGATCTAAGCTTTCCTTCGTCTAGGGCATCTCTGATCAGTTGTGATTCACCCCACCATAACGAAGGCGAGGCGATAAAAAACTCGTCGAAAATCCCATCGTCGCGCAGCAAAGCATAAATCCCGAATAGCCCGCCAAAAGAATGTCCGAAGTAAATTTTATCGCTTTTTGCCGTAGAGTATTTTTTCTCCACGAGCGGAAATAGTTCATCTTTTACGAAATCGTAAAATTCTCCTGCGCCGCCGCCGTTTGCATATTCTTCGCCGCTCGCCGCGGGCGTTAAATCTCTCGTGCGACGCTTAATATCATACGCTAGCGGGCTGTCGTATCCGATGCCTACTATAAGGACGGTTTTATTTAATTTAGAACTGGTTTCGACGTTTTCTTTCGCTATATTTGGATCTGCATAAATTTGCGCATAAGAGTTTAAAAGCATAGCAACTTGCGCGTTCGCATCAACCATAAAAACTACCCTATCGTAGCGAGCGACATTTTTTTGGCGAGCTATAAAAATTTTATATTTTTCGCCGTTCTTGCTTTTTAGAATAAAATCGCTCACATTAAACATTTCGTGCGCAGCTCCACTTGCCTGCTCAATCTTTTGCGGCGGTTTTGCCCTCAGATCGCAAGCGAATAAGCATACTAAAAAGAGTGCGTCGAATATCACAAGGAAGTTCTTTGGGCTTACCATTTAGCGTTTACCTTAAACCAAAACCTCCTGCCTTCCTCGGGGTACCAATAGTAATTGCCGTCGTCTGCGAGACCCTCGTCGTATCGGACGTTATCAAAGATATTATAAGCGGTTAAATTTAGGCTCAGATTATCGTTTAAATCGTATTGTGTGCCCAAATCCGTAGTAAAAAGCTTTTTGTCGTTTTTGCTAACCCTATTGCCCGGACCGAATTGCACGCTTGTAAGCTCGCTTTCGTAATTAAGACCGATAAAGGTAGAAAGCGGAGCGATAGGCCTGTAGCTAAGCGTCGCATGTGCGGCATGCTTCGGAGTAGCGGTCAGGGATTTGCCATCCAGCCTACTAAGATTGGTTTGGCTAAATTTAACGGCGCCGTTTGGCGTATAGATCGTAGGATCCCCGGTTTCGATCTCGGAGTGGCTATAGGTGTAGTTTGCCTTGAAATTTAGCTTTTTAGTAATATCGTAATCACCACTCAGCTCAACGCCGTAAACCTCGGCTCCTTCTATATTAAAATACGTTCCCCAACCCGGGCAATTAACGCTCGGTGCGCCGGCGCAGCCTCCGTAGGCGGGAATCCTATTGATATTGCTGCCATCGGTATCTAAAATTTTATCTTTGAAGTCGTTTTTAAATAGCGTGATATTGCCGCGCAGATCGTCTGCATTGTCGTAATAAAGCCCGATCTCGTAGGTCGTGCTTTTTTCAGGCTTTAAATCCTTGTTACCGAAATCTATAATCCTCCAGCCGCCCTGAGTCGTGCCTACTTCCGGCGAAATTTGATTGACGTCGGGAGTTTTATAACCGGTTGCGACGCCGCCTTTGATCGTCCAGGTATCACCTATATTAAACGTCGCGTAGGCTCTAGGAGAAAAGTGGTTGCCGAAGTATTCGTTATGCGTGAGCCTGCCGCCGAGCGTTAAAAATAGCGTATTTTCCAAAATTTCGATCTCATCCTCTAAAAATCCCGCATGCTCGTTCATAGAAAATCGCTGCGGAGAGCGTAAATTTTGCCTATTCGCGTTTGAAACGATGAAAGTCGTTTGCACATCCTGTTTGCTAAAATCGTAGCCGAAGGTAAGCGTATTTATACCGAGATAAGTCGTAAATTTGGAATTAAAATTTCTATTTTTTACGATTGCGGGCGAAAGGCTATCAAAAATGCTCGTACGGCGAGTCTTATCCCAAAGATAACTTATATCAGCACTTAAGCTTTCAAACTCGCCCAAATATCCGACGCCGTGATTTTCTCTTTTATATTTATAGTGATTTAATCCGCGCGCGTTGGGATAAACGGCGGTTTTACCAAGAGTCCTTGAATAATCGTGATTTTGCCTTCCGGTTTGAACGTAAAATTTATTATTTTCATCCGGCGTTAGCCAAAGCTTGGCGTTAGAATCCGATTTATCACTCTTCTGATAGCCTCCCTTATAGCCATCCTCGTCGCGCAGTTTCTTATATCCCCACAGCTGAAGCGCCGCATACTGCCCGAAGGGAATATTGACGTAGGCTTCGCCCATCTTGCCGTTTCCGATACCCTCGTGATCTTGGATAGTTGTAGATATAGCAGCACTTCCGCTAAATTTAGAAAAATTCTTTTTCGTAATGATATTTATCACGCCGCCTACTGCATCGCTCCCGTAAAGCGAGCTCATCGGTCCTCTAATCACCTCGATACGCTCTATCGCTCCTGCGGGCGGGATAAAATTCGAGTTCATATCGCCCGCTCCGCCTTTTGGGTTCGCCGCCGCGGAACTTACGCGTTTGCCGTCGATAAGCACAAGGGTTTGAGAGCTTTCCATTCCTCTGATAGATATCCCGCTTGCCGGGCCGTCGTCGCCTGCGATAACGCTGACGCCAGGCATTTTATTCGCGATATCGTGCAGCGAAGTGAAGCTGCCGCTTGATATCTCTTTATTATCCAAGGTGGAGATGGAGGCCGGCGCCTGCCTGATATCTTGGCGAAAGCCGCTTGCGCTTACTACGATCTCGCCAAGATTCGTGCTATTTGCGTCACTGCTTAGGCGCGAGCCTTCCATGCCGCATAAAATCGAAACGCTCGCGCATATAGATAATGCGATAAATTTCGCCTTTTTAAAATACATATCATTTTGCATTTTTGTTCCTCTATTTTGAAATTTAATCGCGGATTATAACTCAAAGCGGATAAATTTAATATTAATTATTAAAGTATTTTTATAGAATTAAATTTCACTAATAATTACCCATTCCATCGATATTTTTATAAAAATTATTTTAAATAAAGTACAACATATAATCAAGAAATTGCTGTAAATAAGTAAAATTTTATAACGCCCGGCATTAATTATCAAATCGTTTTGAAGAAATTTTGCACAGTTTTTGATTTTGTCTGCTTTAAGAATCATTTTCGCTTTTGTGGACGTGTATATTTTAAACTATCGAAGGCATTACAAGCGGCAACGCGAAAACGGCTTTGCTCTATTGATTTCGTGCATCCTGCGGCTTGCGATAATTATAGACTAGCATGGGATTAATATGCGACGTTTTTTAACACAGTAGCTTCGTATGAATAAATTTATCTTACTAAGGGGCATAATCGCTTCGGCGCAATTTAAAATTTTGAGTAGTTTATATAGGCGGATTTAAATTTAAACTAGATTTATCAGCACCATATCAACGGCTTTAAATTTGAGCTAAACGATAAAATTTAAATTTAAACTAGATTTATCAGCACAGCACAATCTGCCGAGGTTTTAAATTTAGAGCAAAGAGTCGATCCAAATTTAAAATCTTGGCGCAAGAATGCAAAGTAAGAAGATAAATTTAATAAGACCCCGCGAATTTATTTAAAATTTAGCGGGATCAAATTTGGATTTACACCGCAGGCACGTTATTTTCGGCATGGGTATCGTCAGAGTCTTTGGGTCTTAAAAGCCACTGCTTTGCAAAGATCAGCACGTATATCGCAGCGCCGATAGCGTAGCTTGCGTATTCACTTGGGATAAATTCTATGAATTTCGCGCATATATTAGGTACCAGCATTAGCGGCGTTACTAGCAGCAATAGCAGGCGCTCTACAATGTTGCACTTGGTTACGAACCAGCCTTGTAGCGAGGAGCTGAAGGCAAACATACCCACGATCGCCGTGGCAAAAATCAGCACGATTTGCAGTGGATCACTGATCCAAACGATGCTCTTTGAATCCATCGGATCGCCGATACTTTGGATCAAAAGCAGCTTGTTGTTGAAGAAAAACGCAAACGGGAGCACCGCGGTGCGTAGATCATACACGAAGCCCTGAAGCCCCACGGTCACTGGATTTGCCTTTGCGATACCCGCCGCAGCGTATGCTGCGATACCCACTGGAGGGGTATCATCGGCTAAAATTCCAAAATAAAATACGAAAAGATGCACTGCGATCGCAGGGATCAAAAAGCCGTTTTTGCCGGCCAGTATTAAAATCACCGGAGCAATAAGGCTCGAAACGACGATATAATTCGCCGTCGTAGGAAGTCCCATGCCCAAAATCAGGCTCATTATCGCAGTCATCAGAAGTATCAGCACTATGCTATTTCCCGCGACCGCCTCCACGAGCTCTGAAAGAACCTGCCCCAGCCCGGTAAGCGAGATCGAGCCGATGATGATGCCTGCTAGCGCGGTGGCAACGGCGACCGTGACCATATTTTTAGCAGCACCCACCATAGCCCAAAAAATATCGACAAAACCGACGATAAAATCGGACTTGCCAACCTTTTCGCCAAATATCGTTTTTTTAGCGGGCTCTTGTACGATCATTATTAAAAATAGCACGCAGATTGAGTTAAACGCCGCAGAGATCGCGCTTTCTTTTAGAATCAATAGAGTAAAAAGAAGCACCAAAATCGGTATTATGTAATGAATTCCGCTAAAGATCATCTTTAGCTTCGATACCTTGGCGTAATCGCGACTGCCGTGAAGCCCCAGCTTGCAGCTTTCCAGATGCACTATGAAAAATAGCCCCGCATAGCAGACAAAGGCCGGGATCACCGCCGCAATCATTACGTTGGTGTAGCTCATACCCAAAAATTCCGCGATGATAAACGCCGCAGCGCCCATGATAGGCGGCATTAGCTGCCCGTTTACGCCTGCGGCAACCTCGATAGCGCCCGCTTTAGTGGCGGTAAGCCCCGCTTTTTTCATAAGCGGGATCGTAAAGGTGCCCACCGTCACGACGTTTGCGGTCGAGCTGCCGCTTACCATGCCGGTTAGTCCGCTGGCGATTACGCTAGCCTTGGCAGGCCCTCCGCGGAAGCGACCTAAAATCGCAAACGCTACGTTTATAAAATACTGCCCCGCTCCCGCTCGCTCCAAAAGCGCGCCGAATAGCACGAACAGATAAATGAAGCTGGTGCTGACCCCCACTGGTACGCCAAATACGCCCTCTGTAGTTAAAAACATATGCCCTGCAAGCAGTTCAAAGCTTGCGCCGCGATGCGAGATGATATCGGGCATATAAGGACCGAAGTAGCAATACAGAAGAAAGGTAAAAGCGATAATACCAAGCGCTGGTCCCATCATACGACGACCTGCTTCAAAGAGTATGAAAATTCCGATAAACGACGCTACGATATCTCTGGTTAGATAATTTCCCGGGCGCTGCGCTAGCCCGTTAAATTCTATTGCAGGATACAAGATCGCGGCGACTCCGACGATTAATAAAATATAATCGTAAAACGGGATGTAAAAATGTGCCTTAGAGCGCGGGCGAAACGGAAAAAGCGAAAAAATTATAAAAATGGCGAACGCCAAGTGGATTGAGCGCGCGATATTCGTATTTAGCGTAAAATACGCGATGTAAAGCTGAAAGACCGACCACGCGAAGCAGACCAGCGTCACGAGCCAGAAGAGCTTTTTAGAGGTAAATTCTCTACTTTTTACCTCTAAAACCTGCTCGTCGTTTTGTGTAGATTTCTCCATCAACTAGCCTATTTCAGCAGCCCGGCTTCTTTATACACCGCCTCTGCCGCAGGATGAAGCGGCGCACTAAGCCCCTCTAAAAGAGATTCTTTGCTTACCAAATTTAGCGCAGGGTGTAGCTTTTTATACTCGTCGAAATTATCAAGTATTGCTTTAACTACCGCTCTAACCGCTTCGTCGCTTTGGCTAGCGTCGGTTACAAGCACAGCCTTTACGCCGATAGTTTGTGTGTCGTGATCTACGCCGTCATACATTTTCGCAGGGATCACGCCTTTGGCAAAATATGGATATTTTTCTAGAATTTTTTTGATATGCTCATCGTCGATGCCGACTAAGTCGATAGGAAGCGAAGTCGCCGCATCGGTGATATTTGCGGTCGGATGTCCTACGACGTAGAAGTATCCATCGATTTTCTTATCTTTTAGCGCCATAGGGCATTCTTGCGCGGTTAGGACGCCGTGCTGGGCGAGCTTTTTAAGATCGAAGTCGTAGTTTTCAAAAACTATCGTGCTGGTTAGCTCATTGCCGCTGCCTGGGTTTCCGATATTGATCTTTTTACCCGCAGCGTCGCCGTAGGCTTTGATACCGCTCTCCTTAGAGACGACGAAAGCCAAAAGCTCCGGATAGATCGAAATTACGGAGCGTAAATTTTTATCCGCCGCGCCTTGGAATTTGCCCGTACCGTTGTATTTATCATAGACGACGTCGCTTTGAACGAAGCCGAAATTTAGCTCCTTTTTAAGCACGTTATTGACATTATACGTTGAGCCGCCCGTCGATTGCACGGAGCATTTCATATTTTTATCCATATTTACCAAGCGGCAAATCGCGCCGCCTACCGGATAATAGGTGCCGGTCATACCGCCGGTGCCGATATTGATGAACTCCTTAGCGCCTGAAACGCTAGCTAGTAAGGCCAAACCGGCCAAAGCAACAGAAAATTTTTTCATCTTTGCTCCTTTTTGAGTTAAAAGTTTAAAAGTATTGCTAAATTTCTATAAAATTCTAATAAAAATAGATCGAATTTCGCGCAAATTTACGATTTTACACATTGCGGCGCAGGTGATTTAATATCAAAGTAGGGTGGCGATCTACTCTCATATGCAGAATTTTACCGCGATAAAATTCTAAGCTTGAAATCCAAACGCCCGTGGATAAAATTTAACGCTATAAATTTCAAGTCTTAATAACTCACGCCGCTAAGATACAGCCCGTTTGGCGGAAAGGGGATTCTGCTAAGCGCTCGCGAGAAGCTGATCTTGCGCCCGCTCTGCACGGATTTTAGGGCGTTTGCGACCATCAGCCGCACCTGCGCTCGCAAAAATCCGTTGGCTTTAAAATTTATCAAGGTCAAATTTCTAAAAGAGTAGGCACGCGCGACGTAGAGCTCGCGTATGGGACTTTTTATATCGCTACCGCTTTTCATAAACTCGCTAAAATCGTGCTCGCCGATAAAATTTGCAAGCGCAGCATTGAGCGCGGCAAGATCTACGCGCGGATAAAACACGCAGAAATCGCTAAGAAAGGGGTTTGGACGTCCATGGTTTAAAACGTAGCGATAGGAGCGCGCCACGGCGTCGTAACGCGGATGAAAATCGCGCGGTACCGAGCTGATGTGACGTACAAAAATATAGGGTGCGCAGTGGCGGTTTATGAGCTCTTTTAGACGCGGCAGCTCCCAGTGCACGGTGCATTCGACGCAGCTTACCTGGCGCAGCGCGTGCACCCCTTTATCTGTGCGCGAGCTGCTAATTAGCGGCGCAAAGATCCCCACGCGCCCCAAAGCCGCGCGTAGCACGTTCTCGACGCCGCGCCCGTGAGGCTGAGACTGCGAGCCGCTAAATTTCGAGCCGTCATAGGAATAGATGAGCTTGAGCTTTACGCGCTCGGAGTTTGCGCTCGCTGCAAAGTCGCTTGTAGGCGCGCTTTCAATAATATTTTTGAGTTCGGACGCGCTTGCGAGGGTGTTTGCGGAAATGCCCGCTTTGTAGGCGGTATCTGCTTTGAGAGAGTCTGCGGCGCGGGCGTCTGTGGGACTTGTGCAAATCTCTTCTATGCTTGCCGCACAAATATCCGAAGCCGCGGTATCGGCGGAATTTTTACGGGCGGAATTTAAATTTTCCCCGCGCGCGGTCTTTTTGGTGTGAACGGCGTCCAAATTCCGCTCGGCGCTTTCGTGATTCAAATCGCAAGCAGGTGCAGTATAGATAGCCGTATCTGCGAGAGCGGAATTTTTAAAATTTGAAATTTTATCGTTTAATATCAAAGCCTGCTCGCCGTTTCGCGCTTCATGCTTTAAATTTACGCCACGCAAAATTTCAGACGCGTTAGGCTTGCTCGCCAAAATTTTATCCGCTAAATTTCGAGCGGACGAGCTTTTGTTTAAAATTTCGCCGCCGCAAAGCTCGGAGTCTTTTTCAGTATCTCGGGGCAATTTTGATCCTGTAGTAAAGCAGCGAGCCGATAAGCGTAACGCCGAATGTCACTGGAAGCGCGATGCTCGGATGTTTGGAGAGCAGCATGATCAGCGCGAAGTAGCTAAAAAGCACGCCGAAGATCCCCGCGTAAACGAAGCCCTTTTCGTAGCGATAGGTCACGATGCCGAGGCTTAGCGCAAACAGGAAGCTCGCCAGCGGAAAGAGCGAGACGAGGGTGTAGATGCTAAATTCCTTCCTGCGCTTCTCGCTGCCGCTCATATCGCTCCAGTATCCGATCACGCCGCCTCCGCCGCGGATATTGCGGTCGCTTTGCGTGCGCAGGGTTAGGCTTTCAAACTCGCTTACGTGCCACTGCTCGCCGCTCATCGTGTAAATTTTACCGTCGTGCAGCATCGCAGAAAAGCTCGCGTTTTCGTTTTTAAACTCGCCGCTGCGCGCTACGATCATCCGCTCGTGATCCTGCGATCCACCTGGATTATACAGCACCAGATCCTTATACAGCGTGCTTGTGCCGTTGTTTTCCTGCGAATCGATAAAAACGAGCCAGTCTGAGAATTTCTGCCCGAATTCGTTGGATTTGATATTTAGCGTCGCGCTAATTTTTTTGTAATCGATGAAATTGTCCTTTAAATTTTCGGCTATCGGCATCATAAAAAGCGATACGAAAAGTAGCGCTAAAGAACACAGCGCGGCGCTTATGCCGAAAAACAGCGCGATCTTGCGCGTGGCGTAGCCGATAGTAAATATGACGATGGTTTCGTTCTCTTTAGATAGCCTAAAAAGCGAGATGCTAAGCGCTACGAAAAATGCGATCGGCACCGTAAATATGAGGATGCGCGGCAGCATGAAAAGATAGAGCTTTACTAGCTCTGAAAAATTTATCTCGATAAACGACGTAATGCGCGCGATCTGAAGGAAAAATACGATCGACATTATGATAAAAAGCGTGCTAAAAAGCGACGCGAACGAGCTAACGAAATTGCTAAATAAATAGCGCTGCACCCTATCCATAAATGACGTCCAAGAGCCTTAAAATTTGATTTTTGAAGATAAAGGTAAGAAGCAGCCCCATCGATAAAAAGGGCACGAAAGGTAGTTCGTAGCCTTTTTTATGCGCGATGAGATACGCAGGCAGTGTCAAAATCGCGCCGATGTAGATCGAGATGCCGCCCAGCTTCCAGCCCAAAATCGCCCCCATAACGCCTGCGATAAAAATATCCGCGCTTCCCATCGCTTCGCGCTTTAGCACGAAGGTGACGATGAGGCGCAGCACGAAAAATATCGCCGCGTATCCCGCCGCCGCGCCCACGCCGCTGAGATTAAAATCATACATCAGCGTGTAAGCAAGCGAAAGCGCCGTAACTACGTAAAGAAGGCTCTCGGGTACGGCTTTATACTCAAAATCGATCGCCGAAAGCGCCATAAGTAAGATAAAGCAAAGCCCAAGCACCGCGGCTTTTGCAAGATCGGGCTCGCCGAAATACGCCGCAAGCGCAAGCGCGCCGCCTAAAAGCTCGACGATCGGGTAGCGGATCGAAATTTTGGTTTTGCAAAAGGCGCATTTGCCGCCCAAAAAGAGCCACGAAAGCAGCGGAATGTTGTGGTAAAATTTTAAAGCGTGAGAGCACTTTGGGCAGTGCGATGCGGGGAAATTTATGCTCTGTCCGCGCGGCAAGCGGTAGATCAGGACGTTGCAAAACGAGCCTACGCAGGTGCCGAATACCGCAAAAATCACGCCGTAAACGATATTTAAATCCATCTTTTTCCTTTGGAGCTTTAACTTTTTAAAATTTAATCAAACGCTTTATGGTAGCGAGAAATTTCTTAGTTTTCATTGATTTTTTGCCTCTTATAAGGGAAAAATTTTACGAAAATCGCCGCCGTACCTACGCAAAATAAAATGGCTATGAGCCCCGCGATGAGCGGCTCGCCCCATGCCTCATATAATCCGCCGAAAATCAAAAATCCCGCCACCAGTATCACGGCGTCCAAAAGATCGAAGTTCAAAGTATCTACGATCCACAAAAACATAATATATGCGCCTATCCCGCTGCCTGCGGATGCCAAAATCCCCATTTTATCGGGGATGAAAGCAAATGCTAGCACGAAAAACACAAGCAGGCAAACGTGGATCGCCAGTATAAATTTCTTAGGTTTTTTATATACGTTGCCGCATCTTGGGCATCTTAGAGTTTTCATCGACTTTTTGGTAAGCTTTTTGCCGCTCATAGCCCTCCTTGTCGGTTTTAGCGTGAACGCGCCGCGATTTTAAAATTCCTGCCGCGTAAATTTACCGCGCCGCGCAACACAGCTCGCGCTAGAGGTTTAAATTTAAGCGGGCGAAATTTTAAAACTTCTATAGCGCCGCGCGCCTACGTAGTTAAAATTTTAAATTTTACGGCGCTGCAAATTAAAATCCTAAAATTTCAAGGTGTCACGAGCGCCCTCGGATTAAATTTTAAAATTTACTGCGTCGCAGGCGGTTCTGCAAATTAAAATTTTAAAATTTAAAGCGACCGTCAGAGCGACCGCGACGCAGCTCAAAGACCGCCGAAGCGGCGCTGTTTGCGGCGGAAATCATCCACTATGCGCGCAAGCTCCTCGCGCGTGAAATCCGGCCACAGCGTCGGCGTAAACGCAAGCTCGGCGTAGCTTGCCTGCCAGAGCAAGAAATTAGATAGCCGCTGCTCGCCGCCCGTGCGCACCAGCAGATCCACGTCGCCGCTGTGCGCAGTATCCAGATGCGCGCCGATACCCGCTTCGCTTAGTCGCTCGCCGCTTGCAAGCAGCCGCTCGCAAGCCCGCACGATCTCGTCGCGAGAGCCGTAATTGATCGCTAGGTTAAAATTTAGCGCTCGCTCGTTTTGAGTTAAATTTGAAAGATATTCGATCTCGCTTCGCAGATCGCCGCTAAAAGCTGATATGTCGCCGATCGGATAGAATTTTATTCCGTTTTGGATAAATTTTTCGCGGCGTGAAATTAGGAATTTTTGAAGCAGTTTCATCAAAAATTCCACTTCGCTTTTCGGGCGCTTCCAATTTTCGGTGCTAAAAGCGTAGAGCGTGAGGTTTGCGATGCCTTCATCGATACAAAACTCGCAGATCTGCTCCACGACCTCCGCGCCTGCTTCGTGCCCGCCGGTGCGCAGCAGACCGCGCTTTTTCGCCCAGCGCCCGTTGCCGTCCATCACAAGGGCGAGATGATTTAGGCTATTCACGGATCAGATTTTTTTCAGCTCAGCTGCGATTTTTAGGGCGACTTCGTCCTTCGGCGCGGTGTCGATTACGACCTGATCGTTTTTCGTGATAAAGGTGACCTTAAGGACGTCGCCGCCGAGCCTAACGATGTCGTCGAGCACGTTTAGACATACGGCGTCGAGATGCTTTTCATTAAGCATGCGTTTGGCCTCGCCGACGGCATTTTCGCGATCGGTTTCGAGTTTAAAGCCCACCTTTTTGATATTTCCGCGCACGGAGCTTAAGATATCCTCGTTTTCGCCTAGGCGTAAATTCCAAATTTCGCCGATCTCCGCTTTTTTCACCTTGTCTTTGTAGCGCACCTTCGGCGAGTAGTCGCTTACAGCAGCGGCCATTATCAAATATGCGCCGTCCGGGAATTTTGTGCTGTCAAGCGCCGATTTTAGTCCGATAGTACTTTCAAATTTAACGAGCTTGTACGGTAAATTTTCATATTCGTTGCTAGAGATCAGCGTTACGTCCGCGCCCAGATAAAACAGCGCGTCGGCAATCGCTTTGGAGGTTTTGCCGCTAGAGAAATTCGTAATACCACGCACGCTGTCGATCTTTTCGATCGTCGCACCTCCGGTGATGATGACGGTTTTATCCTCCCAAAATTTATCGTTGTAAAGCGCGCGCTTTAGCGTCTGCATGATCGCCTCGGTGCTCGCTAATCCGCCCTTACCGGTATCGCCGCAAGCTAGAGTTTTTTCTATCGGATCCACAAAATACGCATTGACGCTCGCTTTTAGCATATCGATGCAGTTTTTTGTGATGTTGTTTTCAAGTAGCGCGGGATTTGCGGCCGGCGCGATAACCACCTTGGCGTGGGCGAAAGCCGCGTTTAGCACCTCTAAAAATACGTTGTCGCAGACGCCCCACGCGAGCTTGTTTATCGTATTTGCCGTCGCAGGCGCGATCAAAACTAAATCCACCTTGGAATAAGCGATGTGGTTGACGCCCGCCTGCCAGTTTTCATTGGCTTTACAAAGCACGGGGTGATCGCACAGCGCCTCGAATGCTTTGTAGCTGACAAATTCCTGCACGCCGTCGCTAAGCGCGACATAGACGTCGAAATTCGACTTTTTCAGAGCGGATAAAATTTCAAACGCTTTGTAAAAACTGATACTCCCGCAAACCGCGAGTAAAACCTTTTTCTTATTCATCTTCGCTCCTAAAAAATTTATGGAAAAACCCATCTTTGTTGATTTGTTTGCTTCGGCTGATCGCCAGCGCGCCGCTTGGAACGTCGCTCGTAACCGTCGTGCCCGCGGCGATTATGACGTCGTCAGCCACCCGCACGGGCGCTACTAGCTGCGTGTCCGAGCCGATAAAGACGTTTTTGCCGATTATCGTTTTGTATTTTTTCTTGCCGTCGTAGTTGCACGTAATCGTGCCGCAGCCGATATTGCTGCCCTCATCGATCTCGCAATCTCCGAGGTAGCTTAAATGCCCCGCCTTGATCTTGTTTACTTTCGCGTTTTTAAGCTCGACGAAATTTCCGATATGAGTACCAATAACTTCGCATTTTGGGCGCAGATGCGCCATCGGACCGATGTCGGAGTTTTTTACGACGCTATCTTCGATGACGCAGTCGCTTTTGATGAGCGAGCTTTCGATCACGCAAGGACCGATGATGCTTACGTTTTCTTGCAGCTCGCACTCGCCGATAAATTTCGCCCTGCCATCGATGTAGATGCTTTGCGGTAGGCGCATCAAAACGCCTTGTTTCATCAAATTTTCTTTGATCTCGTTTTGCATTAAATTTTCGGCGATGCTAAGGGCGAGCTTATCGTTTATGCCCATGAAGCTTTGCTCGTCCACCCACACGGCGGCGCATTTTAAGCCCATATCTTTGGCGATTTTGATCGCATCCGTGAGGTAGTATTCTTTTTGCGCGTTATCCGGTTTGATCTGCGGTAGGATTTGTTTTAACGCGTCGCTTTTGAAGCAGTAGCAGCCGGCGTTTGCGTCTTTTACCGCCTTCTCCTCTTCGCTTGCGTCCTTTTGCTCGACGATCTTTAAAATTTCGCCGCCGCGAGTAATTACGCGGCCGTATCCGAAAGGATCGCGCGCGCTAAAAACGCTTAGATTTACTTCCGCGTCCCCCTCGCAGAGCTTGCGAAGTTCGGCGCTTTTTATCAAAGGCATATCGCCGCAGATTATGAGCGTTTTGGCTCCGCTGATTTCGACCTCTTTTAGTCCGCCTGCAGTGCCGGGGAAATGCTCGTGGTCTTGTTTATAAATTTTAGCGTTTGGGAAGTGCGCTAGAACCGCGCTTTTAACCTCGTCGAATTGATAGTGTAAAATCACGCTCACATCGTTTGAAATTTCGTAAGCTTTCTTTAAGATGTGGATTATCATCGGCTCGCCGCAAAGCTCGAAAAGAACCTTGGCTTTTTGCGACTTCATCCGAGTGCCGAGTCCTGCGGCAAGAACTATAACCGAAATGTCGTTCATTTTTACCCTTAAATTTTCAAAAATTGGATAATTTTAACACATTTAAAATAAATAAAAACCTAAATTTATGCCGCGCGGACGAAATTTAAATCCCAAATTTAACTAAAATTTTATAAAATGTCCGCTCAAATTTTAAAGCTTAGGCGGACGTTTTGAAAAAACTGATTTTGGTTACTTGTATTTGGGCTTTTAGCTTCTCTCTGATAGGCGAGTTTTTGCGCGGCATAGACAGCGCGTATTTGGCGTTTTCGCGCGTATCATTGGCGCTAATTTGCTTTTTGCCGTTTATGAAATTTCGCGGCGTAAATCCAGCCTTGGCGCTTAAAATTTGCGCCGTGGGCGCCGTGCAGATCGGCGTGATGTATATCTTCTACTACCGCAGCTTTGCGTATTTGAAGGTCTATGAAGTGGCGCTTTTTACGATATTTACTCCGTTTTACGTGACGCTGCTTTACGACGCGCTTAAGCTTAGATTTCGCGCGCTATATCTTTTTAGCGTTGCAGTCGCGGTGCTAGGTGCCTTGGTGATAAAATTCGGCGCGATAAACTCTGAGTTTTTGACGGGTTTCTTTCTCGTACAAGGCGCAAATTTATGCTTCGGGCTCGGGCAGAGCGCGTATAAATTTATGCTGGAGCGCCACGGCTTTAGCGAGCAGAAGGAGCTTTTCGGCTACTTTTTCGTGGGGGCTACCGCGGTTACGGCGATTGCTGCGATCGTGCTCGGGGATTTTTCTAAATTTAATCCCAGCTTCTCGCAAGGTGCGGTGATTGTGTATCTGGGTACGGTAGCCAGCGCTTTAGGGTATTTTTTGTGGAACAAAGGCGCGTGCGAGGTCGATAGCGGCGTGCTTGCGATTATGAATAACGCGCTCATTCCCGCAGCGATCGTCGTAAATTTGGTATTTTGGCAAAAAGATGCCGATCTGGCGCGCCTACTTGCGGGCTCGGCGTTGATTTATGTTTCGCTAATTTTACATAAAAAGATTATGAAATTTTACGCCGTGCGCGAGCAAAGAATTTAGTATTTAACTAAAATTTTATATTTTTACATTAGAATTAGCCCCTATTTTATTTGAAGTTGGCAAAATGAAAAAAACCTTGAAATTTATCGGCTCTATCGTACTTATCTTTATTGCGATATATTTTTTATACGGTAAATTTTTTAAGCAAGAAGAGGCACCGAAAGCTCTTACGACTAGACTTGAAAAGGGCGATATCAGAGGCACGGTGACGGCTGCCGGAGAGGTTTACGCCAGGGATTTAGTCGATGTGGGTGCGCAGGTAAGCGGTCAGATCAAAAAGCTCTACGTCAAAGTGGGCGATAAGGTTCAAAAGGGTGATATGATAGCGCAGATCGACTCAGTCACTCAAGAAAACGAGATTGCGCAGCAAAAGGCACAGCTTCTGATCCACGAGGCAAATTTGGCTTCGGCAAAGATCGCCGCGGCAAATGCTAAAACGCAGTATAATCGCGAGCTTGAGCTGTATAAAAGAAACGCCGCTTCCAAAGAGGCTGTGGAAAACGCCAAAAATAGCGCCGCTTTAAAAGAGGCCGAGCAGAAGCAGATCGAGGCGCAGATCGAGCAGACCAAACTTCAGCTAAGCACCGCAGAGACGAATTTCGGCTACACCAAGATCACGGCTCCGATAAGCGGCACGATCGTTTCCATGCCGGTAGAGGAGGGCAAGACGGTAAATTCCAACCAAACTACGCCTACGATCGTAAAGATCGCCGATCTAAGCAAAATGGAGATCAAGATGCAAATCGCAGAGGGCGATATATCCAAAGTCAAAGTCGGAATGGACGTAGAATACTCCATACTATCGGATCTGGATAATATCAAAAAAGCTAAAATTTACAAGATCGATCCCGGTCTTACCACGCTTAGCGACGGAACTTACGATAAAACTTCCAGCGGCTCTTCATCCTCCAGTAGCAGCGACAGCGCGATCTATTTTTACGCAAAGATGCTCGTGGATAACGAAAATGATTTTTTAAAGATCGGAATGACGACCGAAAACAACATAATCGTAAGCGAAGCGAACAATACGAGCTACCTACCTACCTCCGTCATTAAGCGCGACAGGGGAGGCGATTACGTCACGGTGCTTAACGGCAAAGAGCCTGAGCAGCGATACGTAAAAACGGGCGTCAGCGACGATTTGAATACTGAAATTTTAAGCGGTTTGGATGAAAAAGATGAGGTGCTTATCGCCGACGGAAAAGCCGCGCCGTTAAATATGGACGGGCCTCCGATGGTGTTTTAGTTAAAATTTTATGGTGTAAAGATGCTAGAGCTTAAAGATATAAACAAAAAATTCATTCTCGGCGATAACGAAATCCACGTCCTAAAGGACGTAAGCTTAAATATCGAAGCGGGCGAGTTTATATCGATAATCGGGCAATCCGGAAGCGGAAAATCCACGCTGATGAACATAATCGGCTGCATTGATACGCCAAGTAGTGGAAGCTATAAGATCGAAGGTTGCGAAACCGCGAATTTAAGTGGCGACGAGCTTGCGGCGCTTAGAAGCAAAAAATTCGGCTTCGTCTTTCAAAAATACAATCTCATCGCCACGATGGATGCTACCGCAAACGTCTCGCTGCCTGCGGTGTATGCGGGCGTAGGGGCGAGCGAACGGACGAAACGGGCGGTGGAGCTTTTGGATAAGCTGGAGCTTGGCGATCGCATTAAAAATTTACCGAGCAAGCTTAGCGGCGGACAGCAGCAGCGAGTAAGTATCGCCCGCGCTCTGATAAATGGCGGCGAAGTGATTTTGGCCGACGAGCCCACCGGCGCGCTTGATAGTAAAAGCGGTGAGACGGTGATGCAAATTTTAACGGCGCTGCACAAAGAGGGCCACACCATCATCATAGTTACGCATGATGCGCATATCGCGGAATTTGCGGATCGTATCATCGAGATAAAAGACGGCAGAATTTTAAGCGATAAAAGAAAGGCTGGGCGAGTTTTTGAGCGCAAAAAAGAGCAGATTAAAACGAAAAATTCCTTTATGTTCAGCAAAGATCAACTGATCGAGAGCTTTAAAATGTCGATTAGCGCGATATTTTCGCATAAATTAAGATCAATTTTGACGATGCTTGGTATCATCATCGGCATCGCCTCGGTTATCTGCGTAGTAGCTCTCGGTAAGGGTTCGGAGGAGAAAATTTTATCCGAGATCCGTAAAATTGGCACTAATACGATCGATATCTATCCCGGTAAAAATTTCGGCGACGTGCGAGCGGGCTTTGTGAGCACCCTTACGATAAGCGATTCTAAAGTTTTGGCGCGCCAGCCCTACGTCGATTATGCCACACCAAATGCTTCTGCAAGCGGTACGGCAACCTATGCGAATTTAAGCTCCAAGGCTCAACTGCGCGGCGGCGGCGTGAATTCTTTGGCGGTTAATGGCATAGATATAGAAGATGGCAGAAATTTTAGCGACGATGATATTAAAAATTCTGCCTCTGTCGCGATTATTGATCCAAACACTAAAAAAACATTTTTTAAAAACACCGATCCTATCGGCAAGACGATTTTATTTTCGGGTAAGCCGCTTAAGATCATAGGAGTTTCGGGCAAGGATAAAAACGCCTTCGGAAGCAACGAAAATTTAAGAATTTACGCGCCGTACTCAACCGTGATGAATAAAATCACGGGCAATCGAAAAATCAGCTCTATCACCATCAAAATAAAAGACGATGTCAATACCCAAGTGGCCGAAGAGAGCCTAACTCAGCTACTTATCCAAAGACACGGCTCGCGGGATTTTCATACGATGAACGCAGATACTATCAAACAAACAATACAAAGCACTACCGGCACGATGACGATTCTGATCTCATCAATAGCAGTGATCTCGCTCGTCGTCGGCGGCATCGGCGTGATGAATATCATGCTCGTAAGCGTTACCGAGCGCACGCGCGAGATCGGCATCAGGATGGCGATCGGCGCGAAGCAATCCAACATCTTGCAGCAATTTTTGATAGAGGCGATCTTGCTTTGCTCGCTGGGCGGAGCTTTAGGAATTTTAATTGCTTTGGCGCTTGGATTTGCGTTTAATACCATAAGCCCGGATTTTGCGATGAAATTTACTACCGCACCTTTCGTGATCGCCTTTGCGGCGTCATCCGCGATCGGTATAGTTTTCGGCTATCTGCCGGCAAGAAACGCCAGCAGATTAAATCCGATAGATGCTTTAGCACAAGAATAAACAAGGAGAGAAAATGATAAATTCCAAAGTAATTTTAAGCGGCGTTTTAGCTGTTTTTATCGGCGGTTGCGCCTCAAATCAAAGTGAGGTAGAATTTAAGCCTGTAGAGCATTTTAAGGACGAAAATGCAAGCTATGAAATCGATACGCTGTGGTATAAAAAATATGGCGAATCGTACCTAAATAAGCTTGTAGATCAAGCTCTTGCGAATAACTACGATCTAAAAACGGCGGCTTTAAACGTTGAGAGTGCTTATGCAAATTTAGGGCTAAGCAGGGCTGATCTTTTTCCTACGCTAAGTAGCTCGTGGAGTGCGGGCGCTAATCGCGACATAAGCACCGGCTCGAATTGGAACAAAACCTATAGCTCTGGTTTTAACGTAAGCTATGAGCTTGACCTTTTCGGCAAGATCCGCTCGGCGGTAAATGCCGAGGGCTGGAACGCCAAAGCTAGTGAGTTTGACCTTGAAAATACTCGCCTGACTCTTATAAATTCCGTCGTAAGCGGGTACTTCGAGATGCTTTATCTAAACGATTCGCTAAAATGGACAAAACAGAATTTAAGCGATTACCGCGAGATCGAAAAAATAATCAAGGCAAAATATGATTACGGCAAGTCCGAGCAGCTCGATTACAGGCAGATTCAAAATTCTATCCTAGGGCTTGAAAACAAGGTCTTAAGCATTCAAAAAAATATCGAGGATAATCATAAATATATGAGAAATCTCATCTCCTCCAGCTTGCAGTTTGATGATAACACCGATTCGATAAATTCCATAGAATTTCAAGGCGTTGATCTAAATGTGCCTTACACGGCGCTTGCTAACCGTCCCGACATTAGAGCTGCGATCGCTAGGTTAAATTCCAGCTTTTACGACGAACAGACCGCTAAGTTAAATTTCTTTCCTAGCGTAAATTTAGGCGCAGGGCTTACTAACGGGCAAGGCGTGAGCGCTAACGATAGTTTCAAGCTAAATTTTTTAAGCGGCAACGTAAGCATAAGTCTGCCATTTTTGGATTATGCGAGGGTTGAAAATCGCCTTAAAATTTCGGAGATCGCTTTTCGCAAAAACGTCGTAAATTACGAACAGACGCTCTCTAACGCTACTAATGAGGTGCTAAATTTATATAGAATTTACCAGATCAATCTGGCTAGCCTTAAAAATTTAAGCGCTGCTTACGATGAAAAGGCGCGCATTGCCGATCTTTACGCTGCGAAATACGAAGCAGGTTCAAGCGAGCTAAAGGATATGCTAGAAGCCCGCACTGACGCCGTAAATGCTAAGATAAACGAGCTAAATCAAAGATATTTGACGCTACAAAATGAGGCGGCGATCTATCGCGCGATGGCAGGTAAATTTAAACGCAAATGAAAAAGGCTTTGATATTTTGGCTGCTTTGTGGCGCGATATTTGCTGATTCTATGGTACTAAGTGCGCAAGATGGTGCAGTAAGCCTTAGCGCCAGCGCTTACGTTGCGAACGATAAACAATCAGAATTTGAGAAAAACCATAGTGAAATTCTGCTAAATCGTCAAAAAAATGAACTAGATAGGCAAAGCCTGCAAAATAATTTGCAACGTGAATCAAAAGGCGTAGGCGATCACGATGATTTTTCGATCAAAAAACAGCCGATGCAAGACATCAAGGAGAGAAACAATAGAAATGAACAGGACTTAAAACTGCGCCGTAAAAAGCTGCAAGGCGACGCTTATCGGCGCTAGGGCTGCTTTTGTTTATCGGTTTTTAAGTAAAGTTTCTATAAAATCTCCGCTTTACATTTTCTTTAAGGAACAGTTATGAAAAGAACGTACCAACCCCACAATACCCCTAAAAAGCGTACTCACGGCTTTCGCGTCCGCATGAAAACAAAAAACGGCCGCAGAGTTTTAAGTGCAAGACGTGCTAAAGGCAGAAGAAGATTGGCTGCGTAGGCGAATTTGCTGCGATAAGCGATAGCAGGGTTTTTTCGGAGGTTTATAAAAGTGCGGCGAAGTGGCATTGCGAATGCGCTGTTGTGTATTTTTTGGCTAGCGAACAGCGTAAATTTAGCGCAGTCGCCAGTAAAAAAATAGGCAATTCAGTTACGCGAAATTACGCTAAAAGACGTTTGCGCGCAGCGTTTTATAATCAAAAAGACGCCATTGTTAGCGGAATTTTTATATTAATCGCAAAAAAGCAGATCATAGATATGAGCTTTGAAGACATCGAGCGAAATTTAAAATGGGCGTTTAAAAAGATCGGCGCAGTAAAATGAAGAGATTTTTTATAGTCGCAATCGGGTTTTATCGAAAATTTATTTCGCCTTTGCTACCGCGCTGTTGCCGTTATTATCCGAGCTGTTCGGAATACGCGCTTTATGAGTTTAAGTTTAACGGCGTCTTTGGCGCACTCTGCGCTGTAACGGCTAGAATTTTAAGATGCAATCCGCTCTTTAGCGGTGGCATAGATTATCCGATAATCGCGCGAAATTTCAAATTTTGCGTATTTTCTAAAATCCGCAGCAGCAATGCCTCTGTGGATAAATTTAAGCTTTGGTTTATACCATATAAAAAAAATAGATATTACGTCATACGACTAGGAGAAAATAGTGCTAGATAAACTTCCTCAATCAAAGCGCCTTGCTATCGCGATAGCAACTGCGCTCATATTTTTTGTAGCTTACGATCATTTTTATTTATCAAAAATTCGCGCTGCAATGGAGGCAAATGCAACCGCGGCGCAAATCGCGCAAAAAAATGCCGCCAAGTCCGCTCCGCAAACTTCCGCCGCTGGCGTGAGCGCGCAGGGAGCAAATTTAAATACCGCAAATTCCATCTCTGCACCGTTAGTACGCGTAGTCGGAAAAGAAGCAAATTTTACGATCGACGGACTCGGTCGCATAAGCTCGTATGTGCTAAACGATGCGAAATTCCATGATGAAAACGGCGATGCGATAAATTTGATCGATCCTAAATCGCATTCTAAACCGCTTGAGATGCGCTTTGAGGACGCGGCGTTGAATACGATGGCTTTCGATACTCCTTACAGCGCTTCATCTGGCGAGCTGGACGTACGAAACGGAGAGGCTAGTGTTACATTAAGTCAAAGTTTAGGCGCCGTTAGCATAAATAAAATTCTTACCTTTTATCCAGATGGTAGTTATAAATTGGATCTGAAGTTAAGCGGCAATGCGCATTATTTTATCAGCCCCGGCTCGCGTCCGAACGTAGAAGTAGATAGCTATACGGTTCACGGCGTCATCGTAGGAAAACCTGGCGAAGCTGGAATTTCAGATAAAATCGCTTCATTTTTTACAGGCTCGCAGGCTATAAGCGAAAGCGTAGAAATTTTTAAAGATGGTGATGTGGATAAAAACGAGCGAATAAGTGGCGCAAATATCGCTGCGAGCTCCGATCGCTATTATACGACGCTATTTTATGGCAACAATATGGATGTGACCGTGACCGACGCGGATAAAATTTCGCAAGTTTTTATAGGCTCAGACGGCGATCTTAGTCTTACGGGCTATATCGGCGCGAAAGATCACGCAACGCTAAGCTCGATAAATCCTGCTCTTACGCACATTATCGAATACGGCTGGTTTACCTTCATCGCCCGCCCGATGTTTAAATTTCTAAACTGGTTGCACGGCTATATCGGTAACTGGGGCTGGTCGATCGTCGTGCTTACGCTCATCATCCGCCTAATCTTATTCCCGCTAAGCTACAAGGGAATGCTATCGATGAATAAGCTAAAAGATCTGGCGCCTAAGATGAAGGAGCTTCAGGAAAAATATAAGGACGATAAGCAAAAGCTGCAGATGCATATGATGGATCTGTATAAGAAAAACGGCGCCAACCCAATGGGTGGCTGCTTGCCGATCCTGCTTCAGATACCCGTATTTCTTGCGATCTATCGCGTGCTACTTAACGCGATCGAGCTAAAGGGCGCGGAATGGGCGCTTTGGATCCACGATCTGTCGCTTAAAGATCCATATTACATCCTGCCGATTACGATGGGAATTTTGATGTTTTTGCAGCAAAAGATCACGCCGACTACATTTACCGATCCGATGCAAGAGAAGATGATGAAATTCTTGCCTCTTATTTTTACGGTATTTTTCGTAATGTTTCCTGCGGGTCTTACGTTATACTGGACGGTAAATAATTTCTGCTCCATTATCCAGCAATACGTCATTAATAAAGCCTTTGCTAGGCATAAACAAGCTCAAATAGCGGAGAAAAAATCATGATAATTGAAGCAGAAAATTTAAAAGACGCATATAATAAAGCAGCAGCTGAGCTGGGATGCTCAGTAACGCAGCTTAACGTGCGCGTGCTGCAGCATCCAAGCGGTGGATTTTTGGGCTTTTTTAAAAAAAATGCCGTAATAGAAGCGGTTTTGGAGGGGGAAAAATTTAGCGAAAATCCGGAATTTAGCGCCTCTCAAAACAAAACCGGCAAAGCAGAAAAAAAGCAGGGCGACAAATCAGAGTCTCAAAGTCCGCGCACCACGCATTCTAAACATCGCAAAGAAAAGCAAAAGGGCGTTGTGACGGATGAAATTCTATCCGATATCAAAGAGAAGCTATCTGCACTTTTCAGATCAAGTGAGTTTAATATCGAAGTTAGCGATGTTAGCAAAATCGACGAAGATACCGTTTATATCAAGCTGCAAGGCGAGGATAGCGCGCTGCTTATCGGCAAAGAAGGACACCGCTACAAGGCACTTTCGTATATGATTTACAACTGGATCAGCATCAGATATGATCTTGCTGTGGTTTTTGAAATCGCGGAATTTTTACAAAATCAAGAACGATTTATCGAGTCTTACGTAAATGCGCTCGTAGAGCGCTCTGGAAATGAGCGTATCGTCACGAAAGCTTTTGACGGCGCATTTATCAAAATCGTAGCCGACAAGCTAAAACAAGCATATCCAGATCGTTTCGTAGGCATCAAATCCACGCGTAGCGGCAAAATCGTCATCGTAGACGAAAAAAGCTAATCGTGAGCGAGACTATCGCCGCTATCGCTACGGCTCACGGCATCGGCGGAATTTGCATAATTAGAATTTCAGGCGAGGAAGCGCTATCTATCGCTCTAAGCCTTTCACGTCGCAGTTCTTTGCGACCTCGCTATGCTACGCTTGTAAATCTTTTTGACGCGAGTGGCGAAGCGTTCGGCGAGGCGATTTTGATATATTTTAAAGCTCCGCATAGCTTTACCGGCGAGGATGTCATAGAAGTGCAAACTCACGGCGGCTTTACGGCTTCATCCTTGGCATTAGATGCCGTGCTAGCTCTGGGTGCGCGCATAGCAAATCCGGGCGAGTTCAGTAAGCGAGCGTTTTTAAACGGTAAAATGGATCTTAGTAAAGCCGAAGCCATAAGCGATCTGATTAATTCTCGCTCACAAAGTGCGGCTAAAATTTTAGCTAGAAACCTGCGCGGCGAGCTGGCAGACTTCGTCGCAAATCTGCGCGCAGCTCTGGTTAAGACGCTAGCTTTTGTCGAGGTTTGCATCGACTACGCGGAGGATGATCTGCCTTCTGATGTGCTGCAAAACTCGCAAGAAATGCTTAGCCAAAATATCGCTTCGCTAGAAAAAATCACTCACATCAGCCGCAGTCGCAAAGGGCTAATCGAGGGCTTTAAGGTGGCGATCGTAGGCAGGCCCAACGTCGGCAAATCAAGTATACTAAACGCGCTTTTAAATTTCGAGCGCGCCATCGTGAGCGACGAAGCGGGCACTACGCGCGATCTCATCGAAGAAAGCTTGCAAATAGGTACTCATCTAATCCGTATAGTCGATACCGCAGGTATCAGACACAGCGGCTCAAAGCTCGAAAGTATCGGCATTTCATATTCGCTTCGCGCTGCAAGCGAGGCAGACGTGATTTTGGCGGTGTTTGACGCAAGTCGCGAATGGGATGCTGAGGACGCGCAGATCCTAAAAATATTGCGCGAACAAAAAGACAAAAAAATCATCTACGTTTTAAATAAATGTGACCTGCCGCGTAAATTTCATCCTAGCGCGGAGGATCTTGACGAGGATTTAGAGGCTTTTTCTGCAGAGAATTTCGCAGCCGAAAATCCCATATCAGAGAATTTCACAGCCGAAAATTTAAAGCAAAGTCGGACCTGCGATGTTTTTTTAAATTCCTGCGCGCAGAATTTAAAAGCTAAAAATTTAAAGCGTGACTTAAGCGCGCAAAATTCTACTTCCACAAATTCCGCGCCTACAAGCCAAATAGCCCTTGCGAATTCCATAAATCTGATGGAACAGAATTCCACTGCAAAAGCCGGGCTAGCGTCGCCAAATACCGAGCGCACTACTGCAAGCTGTGCTGCGGAGAATTTCACGCAGGATGATTCCAAACAAAATTCTGCAAATTCCATCGCGCCTAATAGCTCTGCAATAAATTCCGCTAAGCAAAATACCCAAGCAAATTCCATTTTTACGCCACTTGAAATTTCTGCAAATGAGGGCGTAGATAAAATTTTAACCGCACTTGAGAGCTACTTAAATTCTCAAAATTTTGATGGTCTTATGCTAAGCAATGAGCGGCAAATTCTATCTTGCGAGAGCGCGCTTGCGGCTCTTAAAAATGCAAGCGAGCGCCTAGCTTGCGGCGAGCTTGAGCTTTTTGCATTTGAGATAAATCGCGCGATTGAGGCGATTGCACGTATTTCGCGTCCATTTGAGCGAGATGAAATTTTAGACGAAATGTTTAGCAATTTTTGCCTCGGCAAATAGCGTTTTAGCTACTAATTAGCCAAAATTCAATATAATCTCGCATTTAAAACGAGGTCTTTATGAAGGAAAAAATCCAATATTTTTTGGCGCTGGGTTTGATAAAATTTGCAAAATTCGCGCCGAAAAGCTTCATATTCGCATTTTTCGACAAGCTCGCACTTTTTGCATCGTGGAAGCTTAGTAGGCGCGTTAAAGTTGCGCAGGATAACCTTCGCGCCGCCTATCCGCAAAAAAGCGAAAGTGAGCTTCACGCTCTTGCGATCGAGAATTTTCGCAGTATCGCTAGGACGCTTACCGACACGCTTTTATTTTACAATGGTAGACTAAAATTTGATGATCTGATTTCAAACGGCGAGCAGGTGCTAGAGCGCGTCCGAGAGCTAAAAGGTGATAATCCGCACGGGATTTTATTTTTTACTGCGCATTTTGGAAATTGGGAAATTCTAGCTAATTTTTTCGGCGCCAATGGCTTTCCCGTCTCGGTAGTCGGGCGTCGCAGCGATAATGAGTTGATCGAGGAGCGGCTAGTGGCGCCGTTTCGCGAGCGCTACGGCAACGACCTCATTTACAAGGACGATGCGATGCGCAGGCTCGTGCAGGCGCTAAAGCAGGGGCGCAACGTAGGCATTTTGCCCGATCAAAAGCCAGGTCCTAAAAACAGCCTGATTACGACCTTTTTTGGACGACAGTGCTACACCACGAAGACTATCGCGTCGCTTTATTTGAAATTTCGCCCCGTGCTGATACCCATTTTTGCGCGCCGCGGAGAGGATGATCGCTACGAGATCGTGATCAAGGATTTCCCGCCGCTACCTGAGGGGTTAGATAAGGACGAGGCCGAGTTATTTATCACGCAAAAGTGCAACGACATTTTCGAAGAAGTCGTGCGAACCGCGCCGCAGCAGTGGTTTTGGATACATAAACGATGGAAGATGGACTAGCTATGGCGCGGCAAATTTCAAGAGGCGAGAACAAACACAGAGTCGTTGGGAATTTATCCGCGCTGCAGGGCTCGCGCTTTTTTGCAAAAGAGCAAAACGTCGTAAATTTAGGTAGTGCCGCGCGAGAAGGTAAAATTTTAAATCGCGAAAATTTCGTAGCGATCGCCGCCGCGCGAGCGAGCAAAAATTCGGATTTCAAAAATTTTATATCGTTTTGCGGCGGCTCCTCTTGTGCTTTGCGGCGTGAAAATTTTAAAGGTAAAAATTTAAGATCGGGTGCCTCAAGCTGCGTATGTCACGCAGATGGTGGGCCGCTAAATTTTAATGGCGAAAACTCCGCTGCAAATCCGTCCGCCCCAAAAAATCCACATCGAAAAGCGCTCATCTTAAGCGATGGCCGCAAGGGGCACGAGAATCAAAGCATCGCATTTTGCGAGCTAAGAGGGCTTGAGTTTTGCATTTGTAGGATCGCTTACGCAAACAAGTTTCTTAAACTCTGCTCCTACGTGCTTGATTTTTTAGGGCTTTATTTTAAAATTTTTAAGTGCGATCTCGGCGGGAGCGGCACGGCGGCGGATCCAAAAAACGGATCAAATTTAAATAGTTCCGCTCTAAACAGCTCCGCCTCGCAAAATAGCGCAAATTTAGATGCTCCGGCAGATCGCAATTTAAATTTCGCAGATTTCGATCTGTTCGTAGGCGCGGGCTCTACGACCTATTACGCGCTAAAATTTTACGCGCGCAGATACGCTAAGCCGAGTATAGCGCTAATGTATCCGAAGGGCTACCGCAAGGATTTTAGCGTCATCATCGCAGGCGCGCACGATCGCCCAAAGCCGCGCGCAAATCTTAAAATTTCGCCAGTCTCGCTTAGCTTTTCGCGCCCGCAGGGGCTGTACCGGCCGCAGCGCAAGGCGGTAGGATTTATCATCGGCGGGCCGAATTCCTGCTTTGAGATGGGGGATGAAATTTTAAAGCAGATCGAGGGCGTAAGAGCGCAGTTTGCGGACTGGGAGTTTGCGCTAACGACCTCTCCGCGCACGCCGAGGGCTACCGAGAGTGCGCTAGAAAAGCTCAGCTGGGATTACAGCGTGATTTATAGCCGCGAGCCCGTAAATCCGATCGGCGATTTTTTGGCGCAGTGCGAGTGGGTCTTTATCAGCGAGGACAGCGTCTCGATGATAAGCGAGGCCGTATCTAACGGGAGTGCGAGCGTAGCCATTTTGAGTTTAAAACGCAAAGTCGCTCATAATAAATTTAACGATTTTATAAGCGCTCTCGTTTCTACTGGGCATGCTAGGCGCTACAGCGAGGGCGTGAAGCCAAAAAAGACTGCGAAGTACAATCTTAAGGCGTTTGTGAGGGAGATAAAAATATGAGGGTCGTGCAAATCCTGCCCGAGCTGAACGAAGGCGGCGTCGAGCGCGGCGTAGTCGAGCTAAATAGGGAGTTCGCACGGCGCGGCATCGAAAATTTCGTCATCAGTAACGGCGGCAAATTGGCGCCAAAGATAGAAAAAGATGGCGGCGTGCACGTACAGCTCGACGTTTGCTCCAAAAATATCCTAAGCGTTGCGGCGCGCGTTTTAAAGCTGCGTAAAATTTTAAGCGAAATTTCTCCCGACATAGTGCATGTCCGCTCCCGCGTGCCGGCGTGGCTGGTTAAATTTGCCCGCCCGCGTGCAAAGATCGTAAGCACCGTGCACGGGATAAATTCCGTAAATTTCTACAGCAAAATCATGACGGATGCGGACGCGATCATCTGCCCAAGCGGCTATACGCGCGATCACGTGGTGCGAAGCTACGGCGCGGATGCGGCCAAGATCACGATTATTCCGCGCGGCATCGATCTAGAAAAATTTAATCCCAAAAATTTAGACGAGCGCTTCATCGCGGAATTTCGGCAGAATTTTAACCTCGCGCAAGATGATTTCATCGTCTCCGGCGTTGGGCGCATCACGCAGATTAAGGATTACAAAACCCTAATCCGCGCCGCGGCTTTAGCAAGCGAACAAAAGCTTAAAATTTTGATCGTAGGCGGCGTGGGGGCGGGTCGCGACGAGTATTTTTCGGAGCTAAAATCGCTCGTAGAGGGGCTTGGCCTCTGCGAGCGCGTAATTTTTGCAGGCTCGCAGAGCAAGGTGGCCGAGATTTACTCGCTCTCGTCGGTCACGGTAAGCGCTTCAAGCAAGCCCGAGAGCTTCGGGCGCTCGATGGCCGAGGCGATAGCGCTAAATTGCCCGGTGATCGCGACCCGCCACGGCGGCGCGCTGGATATTGTAAGAGAGGGCGAAAACGGTTATTTTTTTGACGTGGGCGACGCACAGGCGCTGGCGGGGCTGTTTGCCTCCGCGCGCGAGCTGAAATTTGACGGCTACGGCTACGTTTCGCAAAACTTCAGCCTAAAGCAGATGGTAGAAAAAACGATAAAGGTTTATGAGAGTTTAATATGAAAAAATTTTTTTATGAAAACGGCGCGCCTAACGGCTGGAGGATCACATTTTTAACGCTGCTACTTCTTTGGTGCGCGTCGCTGTTTTTTAAAAACGCGGTCTATCAGATCTCCTTTGCAGCGCTAAATTTATTCTTTTTGGCGCATCTATTGTATTTTAAAAGCTACGCAATCCTAAGCGAAATTTTGAAAAAAACGCGATTTATTGCGATCTGCTTTGTCTGTTTAGTGGCGACGCTAGCGATCTCAAACCTCCTAAACGAGGCGGTTATCTCAAAAAAAGCATGGCAGAGCACCATATTTTTCGTCCTTCGATACGGTGCTATATTTTTGGTGCTTTGTTATTTTTACAAGCTTAAATTTTTTGATCAAAACGCCGTTTTTGCCTTTCTGTTCGTGGGGCTTGGAATTTTATCGGTGAGCGTGGTCTATCAGCTTGTAAGTAGTCCCGATGCGATCGTCTTTTCAAGCAATTCCGCTCGCGGCGGTCTTAGCGGATCGCTTTCGAACCGCAATATCTTAGGGCTTTTTATGGGCTTTGGGCTCTGCCTTAGCGCGGCGGCGATACGGCGGCCTTTAGCGCTTAAATTTGCGGCTCTGCTTTTGTTTGCCTTTTTTATGATCTTTTCATTTTCCAGAGCGGCGTGGGTCGGTGCGTTTTGTGCGCTCGCGTTTTACGGCACGCTAAATTTAAAGAGCTTAAACAAAAAATACCTGCTTTTCACGGTAGGTTTCATCGCGCTTTTTGCCATTTTGCTTGCGCTTTCGCAGTCGTTTGAGCAAAGGCTAGCAGCGCTATTTAGCGGAGATTCTTCGGGTAGGACTGTGATTTGGAGCTATATTTTAGAGATGGCGCAAAAAAAGCCTATCTTGGGCTACGGACTGGGCTCATATATAAATTTGCCGGGCTCCCCGGTCCTTGAGCATCCTGAATATAACGCGCCGCATAATTTATTTTTAGAAATTTTGCTTTATAGCGGCGCGCTCGGTCTCATCTTTTATGGCGCGATCCTATTTAGCGTTTTTAAAGAGTGCATTCAAAGCAGGCAGTTTGGGGTTCTTGCGCTTCTGATCTATCTTTTGATAGATTGCCAGTTCGATCATGGCGCATATCTGTCGAAAGAAGCGCTAAGTCTGGCTACGATTTTGAGCTTTTTAGCTTATCGCATGAGGATCGAGCGATGATCTACGCAGCGGTTTTGGCTTTTGCGGCGGCGCTTTTTGCGTGGTTTTGCCTGCGCTTTGCGTGGTGGGCGAAGGATCTGCCTTACGAGTATCCGCGCGTGCTGATGTATCATATGATCCGCGAGCATCTGCCAAAGTGCGCCTCTAAATTTAACCGTCTGCGCGTAACCCCCGCCGCGTTTGAGAAACAGCTTGCATGGCTGAAGCGAAACGGTTTTACGAGCTACACTCTAAGCGAGCTTGCAAGCTTGGATAAAAAGCCCGCAAAGGCGGTTTGTATTACCTTTGACGACGGATACCGCGATAATCTCACAGGCGCTCTGCCGATACTTCAAAAATACGGCTTTAAGGCGACGATTTTCATCGTGAACCGGCGCTTTGACGGGGATTGGGCGACCGATAAGGATCTGAAAAAATCAAGCGATGAGCTAAATCGCGAGGAGATGCTAAGCGACGATGAGGTTCGCGAGCTTTTGCAAAACGGGCTTATCGAGATCGGCTCGCATACGCTCGATCACGCAAACTTGCCTAGCTTGGATGCGCAAGAGCAGCTGCGCCAGATGAGAGAATCAAAGCGCGAAATAGAGGCGAAATTTGACATCTCTTGCAGCGCTTTTGCCTATCCGTTCGGCTTTTACGACGAGATTAGCGTGCGCTGCGCGCGCGAGGCGGGCTTTAGCTGCGCGGTTACGACGCAAAACGACGTGTTGCGCCCGCACTACTCAAACTTTGAAATTCCGCGCATCATGGTTAGCGGCAGGCAGGGGCTTTTTAGCTTCATTTTGAAGATGAAGAAGGGCAGAAATAGATGAAAATCGCCTATCTTTGCTGCTCCAGATTTTACGGCGGCGTCGAAAAGATCGTGATCGACTCGCTAAATGAGCTTTGCAAAAGCGAGCAGGCGGCGCTCATCGTGCCCGATAAATGCGAGTTTTTGCAGCGCCTGGATGCGCGCGTGCAAATTTATCAGTACAAAAGCCGCGACAAGCGCTACAATCCGTTTTTGTTCGCTGAAATTTATCGGTTTTTACGCTCGGGTGGATTTGAAATTTTACATTCGCACGGCGCCAAAGCCGCACAGATCGGCTTTGTGGTCGAAAAATTTTTAAGCCTTAAGCTTGTCGCGACCAAACACAACGACCGCAAGGCGCCCGTTTTTGATCGCGTGCCAAACGTCATCGCAGCCTCTCGCAAGGTCGCAACCACGATAAATCACGCCGCGAAGGTGATATATTTCGGCATAGAGCCGCGGCTGGAGTTTGCAAATCATGAAATTTGCGCGCGCTGCAAGGACGCGGAGGGTGCCGCAAACGAAGCGCTCAAGGAAACAAAGGATGCGCGCGGCGACTCGGCTGGCGCTGCGGACACGTCGCAAAATATGACCGGCGTTGCATTTGCGTCGCAAGATACGCCTGATGGGGCAAGTGTATCGCAAGATAGGGCTTTTGATGCGGACGCATCGCAAAATAAAACTAGCAGCGTATTCGTATCGCAACAGGGCGCAAACGCGGCGGCAGGAAATTTTAAATTTAGTATCGTTGCAGTCGGCAGACTCGATAAGATCAAGGGTTTTGATCTTTTGATCCGCGCCGTAAGCGAGCTGAAATTTGATTTCGAGCTTAAAATTTACGGTCAGGGCGGCGAGAGGCAAAATTTACAAAATTTAATCGATTCGCTAAAATTGCAGGACTGCGTGCAGTTGTGCGGCTTTTGCGACGACGTTGCGGCAGCTCTGAGCGCATCGCACCTGCACGTCATCAGCTCGCGCAAGGAGGGCTTTCCGGTGATTTTGATCGAAGGTATTTTTTATTCGCCCGTGCTGATCTCTACCCGCGTGGGCGGAATTTCTGAAATTTTAAGCGAGGAGTTTTTATACGAGGCGGCGGATCTGGGCGCTAAAATCGATGAAATTTACCGCACTTACGGCAAATACGCCCGGGCTTTTGCGCAAAAACACGCTAAGTTCAAGCAAACTTTGACGCTGCAAAATTATATTAGCTCGCTTAAAAATTACTACGAGGAGCTGTTATGCAAAGCCTAAAGATCGTGCATTGCGGTATTTTCAACGAATACGACGACGGCAGTTTTTTCTATGGCATGGAGCGCAAGATCAGCCACGGGCTCATCCGCGGCGGGCACTTCGTCTATGATTTTAGCTACCGCGATTGGGAACGGAGCCTGCGCTTTTGCGGGCTGAAAAACAGCGGGCTAGCTAAAATGAACGCCAAGCTCGTGCGTATCTGCGAAAATATCGGCGCCGATCTGCTTCTAATCGGTAAGGGCGAAAAGATCAGTCTTGATGTGCTGCGGGCGATAAAATCGGCGCTTCCTAAGATCAAAATCGCGATCTGGTACGTCGATCATCTGCAAGAAAAACGGGAATTTTTCGAAAAATTAAGCTTCATCGACGTGTTTTTTTGGGCGAATGCGCTGAGGCTGCGCGATCTTTCAACGAGATACGGCGCGAAATTCGCCTTTTTCCCAAACATCTCCGACGCGGCGTTTGATAGATGCCTAGACGCCGCTAAAACGACCGATGTGATCTACATAGCGCGCGATTATCAAGAGGACGTGAGGTATAAATTTGCGCTTTTGTTGCGCGATTTTTGCGAAAAAGAAGGGCTTAGGCTTAAAATTTTTGCGAGCCTCGGCGCGCCTGCCGTATTCGGCGATAAATTTCATCGCGAGATCGCGGCTGCGAAGATTGCGATAAATTTTAATCGCGACGACGAGCTTGAGTGCGCGCACGCTCATAAATTGCTCGGCGCGAGCGACCGCATGGCGCAGTTTTTGGGCTGTGGCGTCTGCACTTTTAGCCCTAAGATCGCGGGGTTTGAGCGGCTTTACGAGGACGGCTCGGAGATAGTTTATTTTGACAGTCCTGCGGATTGCTTTTCAAAGATCAAATGCCTTCTTTCTAGCGGCGAATACGCGCGCATCGCGCGGCGCGGCAGAGCTAAGACGCTAAGGATCGCAAACGCCGCCCGAGTGGCAAAATTTATGCTTGAGACGATCTTTGAAGAGAGCTTCGGCACGGATTTAAAAAATGCGGATAGCGACGACTGCAGTAAAGTTGGTGGCGAGCTTGGAGAGAGATATGATAGCCGTAGCGAAGGCGGAAAAATTTACGGTAAAAAGGGCGATGAAAAACTAAAATTTAATGACGAGGCTCACGCAGTAGGTTGCGAAGACAATGATAAGGACGATAAAATTGGTGCCAAAATTTGCGATGAAATTTACGGAGACGGCAAATATCGCGACGGCCGCGGCGAAAAGGATAAAAGCGATCGGAACGATTTTTACAGCGAGCCTTACGAATGGCGTGAGTTTATTTATAAGAAAGGGCGAGCGATATGAAAATTCTACATACGCTACAATGGAAGCAGTTCGCTGGAACAGAGAAAGTCTGCGTCGATCTGTGTAATGAAATGGCAAAAACTAATGAGGTATTTTTGCTAAGCGACGAAAAGATTGCACCATATTTGAGTGAACGCGTAAATTTAATCAAATTTAATTTCGAGCATAATAGATATAATCCATTGTTTTTACTACAGACAGCACAGCTTTTAATTAAAATTTCACCAGACATAATTCATTGTCACAATACAAAAGAAATTGAAATAATGTATCGCGCACGGAATTTAGCACGATTTTTAGGCTCTAGAAGAATCGGAGTGGTGGCTACGAAGCATACTTTGCAGGTGAAGAAAAATTATAAACTAGCTGATCTATGCGTGGCGGTGTTAGAGGATACGAAAGAAATTTTGCCTGCAAACTCCATAATCATCAAAAATGCGATGGCGTATAAAAAACCAAAGGAGGGAGAATATAGAAGTAATAAATTTAGTATCATTTCAGCCGCCAGATTATCTGCGCCCAAGGGTATGGATATAATAATAAAGGCTTTAGCGGACGTAAATTTTGACTTTGAATGCACAATATTCGGTAGTGGTGAAGAAGAGGAGAATTTAAAGGATTTAATAAAAGAATTAGGCTTGGAAGAAAAGATAAATATTGCAGGCTTTACGGATCATTTACAAGATTATTTAAGTGCTTGTAATCTACAAATCATTGCGTCTGCATTTGAGGCTTATGGGTTAACGGCAATCGATGACGTATATTATTCGCCACTTTTAATCTCTACTGCAGTGGGTATTTGCACCGAAATTTTACCCAAAGAGCTGCTATTTGAAAGAGATATTTTGTCACTACGGCGTAAACTAAACGAAGTATATGAGAATTATGAAGAATTTAAGGCGATTTTTTCTAAAGTAAAGGAAAAATGCAAAGGAGAATTCGATATGTCTAACGTCGTAAATCAATACATCAAAGCTTACAAGAGCTTGCTATGACCTATTTTGCGGTTTTTCTGATCTTTGCCGCCGCGGCGGGCGTTTCGCTGCGGTATAACTGGTGGCGGATCCCGCAGGGCTGGCATAAGGCGCGGGTGCTGATGTATCATAGCGTAGAGGAGCATAAGGGCGATAAATTCGACAAATGGCGGCTAAGACCCGCTGATTTTGAAAGACAGATCGCGTGGCTTGCGAAAAACGGCTTTAAAAGCTTTAAGCTTAGCGAGCTTATCGCGCTAGAGCGGCTGCCTAAAAAGGCGGTTTGCATCACATTCGACGATGGGTTTGAAAATAACTTTACCGACGCCTTTGAAATTTTGAAAAAATACGATTTTAAAGCGAGCATATTTTTGGTGCCGGACGCCGTGCAAAACGACTGGGAGCGCGCCAACACCGCTCATCTTGCACGGATGCTAAACGAGGAGCAAATTTTAAAAATGCAAGCAAGCGGGCTGGTGGAGTTTGGCGCGCATACGATGCACCACGTAAATTTAGACCTTACCTACGCGAGCGATCCGCAGCTCGCAGCAGATGAGATCATCGCGTCCAAAGCTCGCGTAGCAGGTATTTGCGGACAGCCTTGCGAGGTGTTTGCCTACCCCTACGGTAAATTTAACGACGAAATTTTAAATATCGCTAGATCAAATTTTAAAGGCGCGGTGGTCGTCAAGCGTGGACTTTACGAGGTAGGCGACGACAAATACGCCGTAAAGCGCATCGGCATTTTGGGTACGGAGGGGTTTTTTGATTTTTGGCTGAAATTTACGAGGATAAGGAATAAACTATGATTAAAGCATCCGTTTATGCGATAGTGATGAATGAGGAGCGCCACATCGAGCGTATGCTGCGTAGCGTGGCGGATTTCGCCGAGATCATAATCGTCGATAGCGGCAGCACCGATGCCACGCTGCAAATAGCGCGTAAATTTACCGATAAAATTTACCATCACGACTGGCAGGGCGAGGGGGTGCAGAAAAACTACGCGTTTTCGCTATGTAGCAACGAATGGGCGCTCAATCTCGACGGCGACGAGGAGGTAAGTCCTGAGCTAAAGGGCGAGATAGAGAAGTTTATGAGCCGGAGCGATTACTCGGCGCTGGATATTAAATTTCACGAATACTCGCTAGGGCGCAAGTGCTCGGATCTAGTGCGCAAAAATACTCACATCCGCTTCTTTCGTAAGGAGTGCGGCGAGTATAAAAATATGGGCGTGCACGCGCAAATTTCGATCGTAAAGGGCGCTGTAAAAAAGAGCAAATTTTGCATCAACCATTTTAGCGAAAAGCCGATCGCCGAGCTCGTTACGAAAAACAACAACTACTCCACGCTGCGCGCGCAGGGGGATTTTGAGAAGGGCAAGAAGCCGAGCCTTGCGAAGCTTCTGCTGATCTATCCGTTTGCGTTTTTTAAATCATACATTTTGCGCAGATCGCTTTTTGACGGGCGCAAGGGATTTATCACGGCAAACATTAACGCATTTTACGCGTTTTTAAAAGAGGCGAAACTTTACGAGAAGTATCTTAAAAAGGGCGAAGATTAATCGAAATGATAGAAAATTTTAGCTATCATAAGGGCCTAAATTTAACGGCGAAAAGGGCGAAAAAATGGACAAAAAAGTAGTAGCGGCACATAAAATTTCAGACGAAGAATATGAAAAAATTTTAAAAATTTTAGGTCGCGAGCCGAATCTGCTCGAGCTTGGGATTTTTAGCGCGATGTGGAGCGAGCACTGCAGTTACAAATCGAGCAAAAAATACTTAAGCGGCTTTCCGACCAAGGCGCCTTGGGTTATCCAAGGTCCGGGCGAAAACGCAGGCGTCATCGACATCGGCGGCGGCATGGCTGCGGTTTTTAAGATGGAAAGCCACAATCACCCTAGCTTCATCGAGCCGTTTCAGGGCGCTGCGACCGGCGTGGGTGGGATACTGCGCGATATCTTTACGATGGGCGCGCGCGTCGAGGCCAATATGAACTCGCTTCGTTTCGGCGATGTACGAGGAAGAAGCGAGAATGCGCGAAAACAGCGCTATCTACTAAAAGGAGCGGTCGCAGGCATCGCGCACTACGGCAACTGCATGGGTATCCCTACGATAGGCGGCGAGACGACGTTCGACGCTAGCTTTGACGGCAACATTTTAGTTAATGCTTTTGCTCTGGGTATAGTTAAAAAGGATGAAATTTTCTACGGCAGAGCCGAAGGCGTGGGCAATAGTGTGATCTACGTGGGCTCTAAGACGGGCCGTGACGGGCTCGGAGGAGCCGTGATGGCGAGCGATAGCTTTAATGACGCGAACAAATCCCTGCGCCCGACCGTGCAGGTGGGCGATCCGTTCGCCGAAAAGCTGCTGATGGAAGCGTGCTTGGAGCTTTTTAAGACAGACTACGTCGTGGGTATCCAGGATATGGGCGCGGCGGGGCTTACTTCAAGCAGCTTTGAGATGGCGGGGCGCAGCGGCAGCGGCATGAGGTTAAATTTGGATCGCGTACCGATGCGCGAGGCAGGGATGAGCCCGTATGAGCTGATGCTAAGCGAGAGTCAGGAGCGTATGCTGATCTGCGCCAAAAAGGGCTGCGAGGAGAAAATCAAAGAAATTTTTGCCAAATGGGATCTCGACGCCGCCGTCATCGGCGAGGTGACGGATAGCGGCAAGATGGAGCTTTTTTGGCACGGCGAGCTGGCGGGCGTCATTCCGATCGAGCCGCTTAGCGAGGCTGCGCCCGTGCTGGATCGTCCGATAAAAGAGCCTGCATATATGGCGCAGATCGCGCGGCAAAATTTATGCGGCTGTGGTGCGAGCGAGCGCGAGCTGGACGCGGCGTTTGATAAAATTTTTGGGGACCCCGAAGTGCTAAATAAATCCTACATCTACGATCAATACGACGCCAACGTAGGGTTAAACTCCGCCAAGCGTCCCGGCATGCTGGGCGCTGCGGTGATGCGCGTTAAAGAAAACGGCGTAAAGCTCGCGATGGCTGCGGATTGCAACACGCGGATGAATTACGTCCATCCTCGCATAGGCGCGGCGCTCGCGGTAGCGTCGGCGGGACGAAAGGTCGCTATGAGCGGCGCGACGCCTTTAGCCATCACCGATTGCCTAAACTACGGCAATCCGCAAAATCCCGAGGTTATGTGGCAGTTCGCGCAGGGCTGCGAGGGAATCAAGCAGGCTTGCGCCGCGCTAAATACCCCAGTCATCAGCGGCAACGTAAGCCTTTATAACGAAACGGGCGGCGTTAGCATTCAGCCCACTCCCGCGATCGTGTGCGTGGGTACAAACGAGGGCGAGATCATCCCTAGCGATTTTTGCGCTAGCGGCGTGAGCGTCTATTTGGTAGGCGATACGAAGGGCGTTTTTGCGGGCTCGCTTTATATGAAAGCGGTGGAAAATCGCGTCGCAGGCAGCCTGCCTGAGTTAAATTTAAAGGCAGAGCGCGCGCTGTGGGACTTCGCGATAGAGGCGGGCAAGAGCGGGATTTTGGAATTTGCAAATTCCGTAGGAATCGGCGGCGTGGCGATCACGCTTGCGAAGATGGCGTGCGTGGGCGGCGTAGGCGGCGAGTTTGAGATGAGCTGCGACGATAGCAGAGATATTTTCGACGAGAGCTTTTCGCGCGCGATTTTCGGCGTCCGCGACGAGGCAAAATTTAAAGAGCTGGCCGCAAAATACGGGCTAAGCTTAATGCGCCTAGGCATCAGCGGCGGCGAAGTGTTTCGCATAAATTCCGTCCGTAAAAATCTAAAGGCGCTAAAAGAAATTTACTTCGGCGAGTTTGCCAAGATCGTAAAGAGCGAAGACTAGCGCGTGCTTAGCATCATATTTCTTTTAATCGCGCTGTATATTTTCGCGCAGATCGGCGGGGCTCTCGGCAACTCCGGCTATCGCGGCAAGGCGCAAATGCAGCTAGCAGAGGCTAAAATTTTAGTAGCGCTTCTGGCCAAGGTCGCCAAAAGCGACGGGTACGTAAGCGAGTCCGAAGCCGCGATGATAAGCGAAATTTTAGACGATTTGGTGCGCCAAATGGGCGCCGGTGAACGTGAACGCCAGGCGCTGAAGCTCGTTTATAAGCTCGAAAAAGAAAGCCTCGCAAATGTGCGCGAGCTCGCCGAAAAATATAACCAAACCTACCGTCCGAGTCCGAGTCGCAAAACGGGGCTAATCTATTTCTTTTTAAATTTAGCCTACGTCGATCGCGGTTTTAGCGCGGCAGAGCGGCGCACGATCTCGCAGATCTGCGACGGATTGGGCATTGCAGAGCATATCCAAAGCCAGATTTTCGCGACCTTTGAGCGCAGCTTTTACGGCACATATTACGAAAACGGCGGCGCTCAAAGCGATACGGCTTACGACGAATACGACGACTATAGCACAAGAAGCGGCGGGTATTGGGACAAATACGGCGGCAGAAGCACTGGCGGCTACGGAAGCAGCAGTTACGGCGGCGGCACCGGCTATGGATATGGCGGCACGGCGGGTTCGGACTATGGAGGCTCGCAAAGCTCAGGCGCTTACGGCGGGTATTCGAGTGGATATGGCGGCTATTCGGGCGGCTCGCAAGGCTCCGCCAAAAGCAAAAGAGATCCGCATGAAATTTTGGGGCTCTCCAAGGACGCTACGTTTAACGAGATCAAGAAAAAATATCGCGAGCTCGTGAAAAAATACCATCCCGACATTCTGATGGGCAAGGGCGCGGACGAGGAGATCATCCAAGAGGGCACGAAGAAGCTTCAGGAGATCAACGAGGCGTATAAAATTTTAAAGGAGCGCTTCGGCGAGAAGTAGGGCGAAATTTTAAAATTTGAGGGCGCAAAACGCCTTGAAATTTTGAGGTAGGGCTCGCGATACGGCGACAAGGTGCGGCAAAGGAATTTTAAGGCGTGATATCGCAATATGCGCGGCGTGCGAAAATTTCAGGTCGCGAGAGATTGGGTGCGGCGCGGCAGTGAAATGTCAAAGCGTGCTATACGGAAATTTAAGGTGCAGGCGTGCTAAGGTCGCTTCGCTAAAATTTCAATGTGCTGCGGCGAGCGTGGTAAAATTTCACGCTAGAGCTTTAAGGCGCGTGGATGAAACCAGATAAAATTTACGGCGTCGGATTAGAATTTAAGGAGTAATAAATGAAAAATTTTATAATTTTTGCCGTTTTGGCGGCACTACTTGGAGGATGCGGGATATTGCGTCCGGCTAAGAGCGACAAGGAGTTTAAATTTTACGACGGCAACAAAACCATGATCTATAAATTTGTCGGCGAGGATCTGTATGAAAACGGCAGAAATTTAGGCTCCTATTCTATGGATAGAGGCGAGTTTAGGATGCTTGTGCTCGACGAGGCGGGCAAGTCTTACGGCAACAATTACAAGTCCGCGCTGAATGCCAAGAGGATGAAATTTTATCTTTTTAACGACGAAAGGGCAATGGTATTTAGCATTTGGCACAAAGATGGGATTTGCAGCGTCTATAATGCAGGCAGATACGTAAATTTCGACTATACTTCAAATATGTTTAAAGACGGCGATTGGCTTTATGCGGACGGTAGAATTTCAAAAAGCGAGAGCTCGGTGCAAAATATGAGCTCGAAAGGACTAAGCGCATATAAAAATATGAATTTTGAAAAAGCGGTCGATCGCAAAGATACGAAATATATCGCGGAGGACTTGGCTGTGGCTGGTTTTTTCAAAAAGACGATCGATGGCCTTAAAACCATGATCTTAGATGATTTTTGCAGATAAACTTCGGGGGAGTTATGGATAAAATTAAAATTTTAGTGCTGCTTGCGGCGGTCGCGCTGCTTGCGGGTTGTATGAAGGTAAAGTATTCGCAAGCCGAGCTACATCCGGAAAATTCCGTGATGATGAGCTACGACGGGCAGACCGTCACCGAGTATAAAATTTCAGGCGGCATGCTTTTTAAAGATGACGCGATCTTAGGAAGATATGAAGAGGAGGGCTCCAATCTCTATCTATTTACGGACGAAAGAGGAGTCGGCGTAGCTAAGGATCAAATTTCGCAAAGAGCTCTAAATAAATTTACGATCTACGTTTTTACGCCCAATAAAGAGCTGCGAATCGCCGAGTATTCCGCAAGCGGCGGCGTTTGCAAGGCATTTGCGGAGGACAAATTCGTAAGCCTGAAAGAGCACTTTAGCGGCTACGCTTCCTCTGCGCCGCTTTATTCATACTCATTTTTGGCTTCGGTGTCGCAAAGCGCCAGTGCAAACGTGATCTCACGCTATGAATACGTGGGCTCAAGTCTAAAAAATAGTAGAGCGTTTTTGCAAAGCCCGCATACGGCTCTAGGCAATACGGTTAAAGAGAGCATTGAGTGGCACCGGGACAGATTGCGCGATATTTGTAAGTTAAAATTTTAAAACCAAACCAACACGAAAGGAAAAACATGGGATTTTTATCCAAAGACGAAGAGCCGCAGAAGCAGGGTGCCAAAAAGGCGGCGAAGCAACCGCCGATCTTGATGAAGCAAACGCAAGAGGTGATCACCAATATCGAGAAATATCTGGGCGCGCCGCTGCTTACCTATTTTAACTCGGGCGCGGGCAGCGTCTGCGGCAACGACGCGATCAGTATCAACGACCACCTCAAGGGCAAGCATTTCGAAAAGCTCTACCTTTACATCAAAAGCGACGGCGGCAGCGGCATCGCCTCGCTTAAGATCGTCTCGATCCTACGCAACCACTGCGACGAGCTGATCGCGCTGGTGCCTGCAAACTGCGCTTCGGCGGCTACGATGATGGCGCTTGGGGCGAATAAAATTTTAATGGGGCCGCTAGGTTATCTCACGTCGGTCGATACTTCGCTGCGCCACGAGCTTTCGCCGGTTACGAACACAAACGATCAAGCCAACGTTTCGATGGACGAGCTAAGTCGCGTGGTGAAGCTTTGGAAAAATAACGAGCGCCCGAACGACGAGAACCCGTACAAGGAGCTTTACAAATATATCCATCCGCTCGTTTTTGGCGCCGTCGATCGCGCAAGCAGCCTGTCGCTTAAAATTTGCCGCGAAATTCTGCGCTATCACTTCGACGATGAGCAAAAGATCGCCTTTATCAGCGACAAGCTAAACAGCGGCTATCCGTCGCACGACTATCCGATCTTATTCAGAGAGGCTAACGAGCTTGGGCTTCAGGTCGAGAAGATGGATACGCGCCTAAGCGAGATGCTTCAAATTTTAAACGAGCTCTACGCCGAGATGGGGCAGCGCACATTCACCGACTTCGACGAGAACAACTACCACGACAATAACATCGCCAACATCATCGAAATTTCGGGATGTCAGATCTACTATCAGATCGACAAGGACTGGTTTTATCGCGAGGAGGAGAAGCGCTGGATTGTGCTAAACGACGAGAGCTCGTGGCGCAAAAACGAGATCGACGGCAAAAATATCAAAAACAGCATCTATTATATTTAGTGCTGTTTGGATTTCGTGCCGCTTTAAATTTACGGCTTGTAAAATTTAAAGCGGCGCGTAAAATTTAAACAGGTTGCGGCGGCAAGAGTAAGCGTAACCTAGCTTGGGGTAAAAGCTGCGCCGTGAAATTTTAAATTTAGCCGGTTCGCGCCGATCTTTTCGGCTAAGCTTACGCTGCGGTTTAAATTTACGTTTTGCGCGCGGCTTTTAATTTAGCCTTTGCAAGCGGCGCAAAATTTTAAAATTTGCGTCCGCGCGAGCAAAGCGGCGGCATTTGAGAAGCAAAATTAAAATTTGCGCGCGGTAAATGCGGTAAATTTAGCAAATTTCGCTTTGCCGATCCCGCTTCATAAATTCGGCAAAATTTTAAAATTTAAAGGGTTATTGCGATGAAATTTTTTATCTCGTCTCTGTTTTTGGCTCTGTCGCTGCTCGGCTGCGCAGGCAAAAACTCGCTCGCAACCGATAAAACCTACATTCTTTCGGACGAGCTTAGGGGTACGAAATACGCTTTTTACGGCGGTAATCTCTACGAAAACGGCGCGATTTTAGGTCCTTACGAAACGCGAGGCGATGCGAAGCTTGCGATTTTAGGCGGTAGCGGCGCAAATTTAGACAAAAACGCAAAGCTCATAAAACTATATTTTTTCGAGCGTAGATACGGCGCGATCTACGCCGTAAGCCACAAAAACGGGGTCTGCGCCGAGTACAATAAGGGAAATTTCGTAGATTTTCAAATTTTATTTAATATTTTTCAAAGCAAAGAGTGGTTTAATTATAGCGGCGGTATTTCCCTGGGCGGCGAGAAGCTAAAAGAGCTGGGTTCGGCGCGTATGGCGAAATTTAAAGACGCAAAGCTCGGCGCGGCAGATGAAAAGACGAGGCGCGAGTATCAAAAGGCTCGCCGCGAGGCGATTTTGTATTTTCAGCTTAACGCAAACGACATGCGCGAGCTGATTTTTAAAAAACTATGCGAATAAATTAAAAGGAGAAAAGATGAGAGCGTTAATCAGCGTAAGCGATAAAGAGGGTGTCGTAGAGTTTGCTCGCGGGCTACAGAAGCTCGGATTTGAAATTTTAAGCACGGGCGGCACGTTTAAGCTTTTGCGCGAAAACGGCGTCGCGGTGCTCGAGGTTAGCCAATACTCGGGCTCGCCCGAGATGTTTGAGGGGCGGGTTAAGACCCTGCATCCAAAGATCCACGGCGGAATTTTGTATAAGCGAAACGATGCAAATCACGTAAGCCAAGCCGCGCAGCACGGCATCAGTGGCATCGATCTCGTGTGCGTAAATTTATATCCTTTTAAAGCGACCGTAGCCCGCACCGACGATTTTTCCGAGATCATCGAAAATATCGACATTGGCGGACCTGCGATGGTTCGAAGCGCGGCTAAGAATTTTGAGAGCGTCTATATCGTTACCAGCCCGCTTGATTACGACGCGGTTTTGCAAAATTTAAGCAGCGCGGACGAGGGCGAGAAGCTGAAATTTAGGCAAAATTTAATGATTAAAGCTTATGAACACACCGCAGTCTACGACGCGATGATCGCAAACTATATGAACGAGCGCTTTAACGGCGGCTTCGGCGCGAAAAAATTTATCACGGGCAGCAAGGTCTTCGATACTCGCTACGGTGAAAATCCGCACCAAAAGGGCGCGCTGTACGAGTTCGAGGAGTTTTTTAGCAACCATTTTAAGAGCCTAAAGGGAGAGGCGAGCTTTAACAATATGACCGATATGCACGGCGCGCTGATGCTCGCTAGCAGCTTCGGAGAGGCGCCTGCGGTAGCGATCTGCAAGCACGCCAATCCATGCGGTTTTGCCGTGAAATATAGCCTGCTTGAAAGCTACGTAGAGGCGCTAAAATGCGACCCAGTCTCGGCATACGGCGGCGTCGTGGCGATAAACGGCGTTTTGGACGAGGAGCTAGCAAATAAAATTAACGAAATTTTTGTCGAGGTTATCCTTGCCGCTCGCGTTACGCCTGCGGCGCTTGCGGTATTTGAAAAGAAAAAGCGTATTAAAATTTTCGAGCAGGGCGGGGAGTTTTTAATTCGCGAAAACGACAAATATGATTTTAAATTCATTGACGGCGGCTTCGTATATCAGCAGCGCGACTACGTGGGCGCGGACGAGGTCGCAAACGCCCGCTGCGTCACTAAACGCGCGGCTAGCGAGAGCGAGCTTGATGATCTAAAAATCGCGTGGCAGATCGCCGCACTTACGAAGAGCAACTGCGTGGTTTACGTCAAAGCTCGCGCGATGGTCGCGATCGGCATGGGTATGACGAGCCGCGTGGACGCCGCACGTGCGGCAGTAGCGAAGGCTCGCGACGTGGGCGTCGATCTGCGCGGCTGCGCGCTTGCTAGCGAGGCGTTTTTCCCGTTTAAAGACAGCATCGAGATCGCCGATGCTGCGGGCGTCGCGGCGGTGGTGCAGCCGGGCGGCAGCATTCGCGACGATGAGGTGATCGCAAGCGCCGACGAGTTCGGCATGGCGATGTATTTTACGGGAGTGCGCCACTTTTTGCACTAAATTTTGCTCACTACAAAGCGCGCGCGATATAAATTGACTACGCTCCGATACGCGGCGAGCGTGATGCGAATCGGACTACTCGCGCTTTGCCATACGGCTTGTGCGGCGACGATTTAGCTGTGCGGTATATCGTTTTGTAGCGGGCGCGGTGCGGATCTAATGCACGGTGCTTTGTTGCGCGTCAACGCAGTGCGGACCCAGCTGCCTTCACTACGCGGTCGTGCGCGATGTAAATGGCTGCGCTCCGCTACGTGGCGGAGGCAGTGCAAATCCGACTGTTCGCGCTTCGTTATACTACTGCACGGCGTGGGTTTGGCTGCACGGCACATCGCTTCGTAACGGTGCGGCGTAACTAAATTTAATCACTCACCGCTCCTGAGTAGTCGCTTTTAAAATTTATCTTGCGGTCGCGGTGCGTAAATTTTAAATTTAATCGCGTACGCAGCGGATGGGTTTACGCCTTGCCGTCGTATAACGACGCATAAATTTTTATCTCGCGGCGCCTATTTTGCGTCGAAATTTAAATGCTAAAGTCGTGTCATAATAGCAGCTTTTCAGCTTTGTGTCCATTTTACGTCGAAATTTTGACGCTTCTTTGCGGTAGATACGGCTTCATAGTAAAATTAATAAGGCGCCTCGTCGCGATCGGTGCGCCGTATAGACAAATTTTAATCGCGCGGCGAGCGGATGGACGCCATGCCGCAACCTAAGCGTCGTGTAGAAAATTTAGCCGTGCGGTGGATAAGTGCTGCGCCGCGATCGCAGCGGTGCGTAGATAAAATTTAATCTCGTAGCGTAGTAGCGGGAGCACCGTTACGGTGCAAAACTCCCGTCCCGCGAGTAGCCCGTGCCCTAATAAAACGATGCCCGTCGCTAAATCTCGCCTTTTGAGCAAAGCCTGCAAAGGCGTTAGCCCGGCTCGAAGCGCGGCTGCGCGGAGATAAAATTTTAATTATCGCGACGGTGGTAAAATCTAGCCGCGCGGTGCGATAATGAAATTTCGAGCTGCAGTCGGGCGCATCGAAATTTCTAAAACTTTCGCAGGCTGCTGGATAAATTTCATACTAGCCGTAGCGCAGGCGAATGGACGTCACGAGGGTCTCGCTCGTAAAAGGGATAAATTTCATACGCGTCGTAGCGTAGGAATGATGAAATTTTAATCCTACGACGGTAGTAAAATTTTAATTCTTGCCGCGGCGATAAAATCCAACTGCTTGCCGCGCTATCGAAATCTGCCGCCCCTGCTGAAGTGGTAAAATTTCAGCCCTCGTTATAGCATAGAATTTTAACCGCTTGCGAGGAGGTAAAATTCCGATGCTGCAGCGCGCTGCGAGGATAAGATAAAATTTTGATCTTGCGCTGCCGCGGTAAAATTCTAATTCTGCGGCGACGGCGAGCCGAAAGCCCCGATCCTGCGGCGATAAAATTTGGGTAGCGATCCGCCGTAAGCGATAAAATTTCTCTCTTTCACTTTCGCTTCATTTAGAGATTGTAAAATTGCGCAAAATTCAAAACGAAAGGATCAAAATGAAAATTTCTAAAGTTTTAATCTGCCTCTTTGTTTTGGCGGCAGGTTATTTAGTCGCGCTTAATGCCGCAGGCGGCGGTAGCTCGGCGGACGCAAATTTTAAAGTTAAAGGAGGCGGCGTGAACGCAAACGTAAAAGAAATTTATCTAGCAGGCGGCTGCTTCTGGGGCATGGAGGCTTATTACAAACAGCTCGACGGTATAGTCGCGACGCAGGTGGGCTACGCCAACGGCAAGAGCGATAAAGCAAGCTACGAGGGCTTACATAGCAGCGATCATGCCGAGACGCTACACTTAAAATACGACGCCAACGTCATCAGCGAGCCTGAAATTTTGGCGCATTATTTCCGCATTATCGATCCGTTCTCTATCGATAAGCAAGGCAACGACCGCGGTCGCCAGTATCGCACGGGGATCTACTACACCGACGAGGCGAGCGGCGAGACGGCGCGTAAATTCGTAGCCTTTAAGCAGAGTAAATATGATGAAAAGATAGCGGTCGAGGTTATGCCGCTTAAAAACTACGTTAAGGCGGAGGATTACCACCAAGACTATCTAGACAAAAACCCGGGCGGCTACTGCCATATCGATCTGCGCCTCGCTAAAAAGCCGCTTTACGATGACAAAGCCTTCAAAGCGCAGAGCAAAGAGGAGCTTAAAAGAACTCTGAGCGACCTGCAATACAGCGTCACGCAGGAAAAAGATACCGAGCGACCGTTTTCGAGCGAATACGACAAGAATTATAAAAAGGGCATCTACATCGACATCGTGTCGAAAAAGCCGCTCTTTTCCTCTACCGACAAATACAACTCCGGCACCGGCTGGCCGAGCTTTTCAAAGCCGATAACGACCGATGCGATCGCCTATGCGCGAGACGACAGCCACGGTATGCAGCGCGTCGAGGTCTCCAGCCGCGTAGGAGGCAGCCATTTAGGACACGTCTTTGAGGACGGACCGAGAGATAAGGGCGGTATGAGATACTGCATCAACGGCGCGAGCTTGGAATTTATACCGCTTGAGGAGATGGACGCGCGCGGCTACGGCGAGTATAAAATTTACGTAGAGTAAGCGGCGGTTTCGGGACTAGCCCGCTTATTGGGCGGCTTCTAGTTTAGCTTGCGACCGAGCAGTTTCGGGATCGGCTTGCGGCTTGAGCGATTCCGAGGCTAGCCCGCTTGCTGGGCGGCTTTGGGATCGGCTTACGACCGGGCGGCTTTGGGTTATGCTTACGGCTTGGATAGGTTCAGGACTAGCCTGTGGCGGGGCGGCTTGGAGGCCGGTCTGTGACCGAGCGGTTTAGCGGCTCGGCTCGCTCAGCTCGCAATTAGTCGGCAATTTGCGGCTATATCGTCTAACTCGTTAGTCCGTCTACTCATTTGCGGATCAGCCCACTCGGATTGCAATCGGTCGGGGATTTACGGCTTGGATTGTTAATCGGCCTGCCGATTTGGCGTACCAAGCGGTTTTGAAACCAAACCGACGACCGATCTGGTGCTTCGGCGGTCCCTTGGTTTGACGACAAGTTTGTCTGCGGCCGTTCTCGTCGGTTTTGCTAGATCGTTTGCTCTGGCGAGCTGCTTCGGTTTTGCGCGATCGGTCCTACAACTGAGCCGGTAACCGATCCTGCGGCTGGTCGGCGATCGGTCGGTCGGTGCGGCGGAATTTAAACAAAGTAGAGGCGGTTCGTCCTCTGCCTTAGGACTCGGCAAAATTTGTGCGATAGAATTTAAACAAGGCGAGGGCGGCTCCGAATAGAATTTTAATAGAGTGCGGCTGCGGTCGCACTACTGCCAAAATGAACGCGCCGCGGAGAAGCCGCGCTGTGGATGAAATTTGAGCTCGCATTGCTTAAATTCCATCGCCGCAAGCCGTTTCGGTTTTGCGGTCGGTCGGCGGTTTGACGATTTATCGGCGGATAAATTGGCTTGGCGGCTACGGATGGAATTTTAAAATTTCAAATACGATAAAATTTACCTCTAAAGAATTTCATGCGGCGTAGCTGCAATAGAAAGAATTTAACGCGAGCGCGGCTCGCCCATATAGCGTTGTAGGGGGTTGGGCAGGGTTTGCGGGCGAGCAGAGCAATGCAGTGCTGCGGAGGCGGCACCCGCAAGAAATGTGACATCGCAATTGGGGCCCCTTCCCGCCCTGATAGAAACGGAAATCACGGCATAAATTCCACAAGCCGTGGATTCGGCGATAAAATTTTGAAATTTTACTTTTAAGACGCGGAAGCGGTGTATGCTTGGTAAGAGATGCAGCGTAAAATTTGAAATTCTGCAACGAAAACGGCGTCTATGCAATGCCCGTTCTGCATCCGCATCGCAAATTTTAAATTTGAGATAAAATTTTAATGGCTAGCCCCGCGCAAAATAGAAAAATCCACGCATAGATCACTAAAAACGGCCCGATTATCGCATAGTGGATGATGAGCTCGAAGAAATTGTAGATTATGTGCTTACTTTTGGGCTCTTTAAATTTTAATTCTAGCGGCTCGTTCGAATCAAACGGCGTGTTGGAGCGCAAAATGTGCCTCGGTCCAGCGCACGAAATCTATTTTATTGCGCTGCATATAGTCTTTGCCGATCCCGCATACGCCGTTTATATAGCATACAAAGCCAAAGCCGCCGAAAAACAAAATGAGCCAGATATCGATCAGCCTATCGCTTATAAGGTATCCCATTCTTCAAATCTTTTGATTAATATTTTTTCAAATTTTTAAAACCACAGATTGTAAAGATCAAACCCCAAGAACCAACGCCGCAACCGGCAATAAACCATAGAGAGAAAAATGTAATCCAAAAATACATCTTAATTTTCGAGGCAAAATATAGGTTAAAGCTTTTTAGTCCGAAGCTTATTTCTCCGGTAGCCATTTCGCCTAGATAATAATACGTAGTTCCCAGATATCCTAAGAAAAACGTAAATATAATAGCATTCCTTTTGGAAAAACTTTTAAATCATAGATATTTGGCATATTGTAAAAACTAAGATAAATCATCAAAGCCGAGCAAACAATTACCCAAATCCACATAAAACTTACGTAAAAAGCCGTAACCTGGGGCATTGCGCTAATAGCTTCAAAGGCTTCGATATTCGGAAAAATTCCTTTCATAAATTTAACGAAACTAGCGCAGGCTTCGCTTTTATCTAAAACTTTTATCGGTATAAAAAACACCGATAAAGATATAAGCGTATAAATAGGCATCGAATATTCTGCAAATTTAGAAAGCTTGGATTTTTCGTGGATTTTCGTAGGTCTCGAATCCCATTCGCGCAATTTGGGCTTTGGCGAATTTTCGTTTTCTAAATCGCTCATACAATCGATCCTTTGATTCACTACAGATTAAATTTTAATCTCATGCTTCGATGATAAAATTTAACTCAAAACGAAATATGTATGCTTAGCGCGATTATGCAAAGTAACATCGCCAGTGGTACGTATAAAAAGCGCCCCGTGTTGTACCAAAACGCGCCGTACCGCTTGGATGCGCCCGAATTTACTTCATCTAAAATTTCATCTTTTTTAATCACCCAAAACCACGAAACCGCGCCGATGACCGCGCCGATCGGGATGATGTAGATCGAGACGAAGTCCATCCATGGCCCCCATTTGACGATCGCCTCCATATTCACGCCCACGCCGAAGCAGATCACGCACAAAAGCACGAGCGTGCAGGTGCGGTTCAGGCGCGGAAATTTATGCATTAAGGACTCGGCGACGACTTCAAACATATTTTGAAGCGATGAAATTCCGCCGAAGATCACCGCCGTAAAGAGGATGATCGCAAAAATTTGCCCGCCGATCATATCTTGTAAAATTTTAGGCAGCGTCACAAAAAGCAGCCCCGGACCCGCGGCGGGATCGGTGTGATACGCAAAGACCGCAGGGATCATCACTAGCGCGGCCACCATCGCCGCAAGCGTGTCGAAAAACGCCGTATTTTTCGCAGCCGAGACGACATCTTCGTTTTTAGGCAGATACGCGCCGTAAACGATCATGCCCGAGCCCGTGATCGAAAGCGAGAAAAACGCCTGTCCCATCGCAGATATCCACACCATAGGATCGCCAAGCTTGCCGAAATCGGGCGTGAATAGAAATTTATACCCCGCGCCCGCGCCCGGTAGCGTGGCGACCTTGACTGCGAGCGCTGCAAAAAGGATGAAAAATAGCGGCATCATGATTTTGTTGGTTTTTTCGATACTGTGCGCGCCGAAAAACAGCGTAAAAAGCGTGCCCGCAACGACGATGAAGTGAAACGGCACGACCGAATACGGCGTTAGCGCGAAGGATTCGAACCAGGTGTTCGTATCCACGCTCATCAAAGAGCCGTCTATGGCCTGCGCTAGGGCTTTAAGCACGTATGAGATGATGACTGCGTAGCCGATAGCGATACACAGCGAGCCCGCAAGCGGCAGCCAGCCGATGATCTTGCCGATGGTGCCCAGGCTGCGGCTTTTCCACGCGTATTCGTAAGAGCCCAGAGTGCCCGTTTTAGCGCGGCGTCCGATGGCGTACTCGGCGCTAAGCCCTGCGTAGGAGAACAGCGCGATAAAAAATAGATAGATCAGCAAAAACGCGCCGCCGCCGTTCGTGCCGAGTTTGTAGGGGAAGCCCCAGACGTTTGCCATACCCACGGCAGAGCCCACACAGGCGATGATGAAAGCCCAGCGCGACGAGAAACTTCGTTTGTTCATTTGCGTATCCGTTTTTGAAATTTGCGTTATGGTAGCAAAAAAGTATTTAAATTTTATTTATTGTGCGTGGGATTCGGCTTATTTTTCGTGATTTCGTGGTTTCGTGATTTCGTGATTTCGTGATTTCGTGATTTCGTGATTTCGTGATTTTACATTCGCGCGCGAGGCGACCGCAGGTCTTTTAAATTTTGAATCTTTTAGCGGGGCGAATTTCTTAAATTTAGATGTTTTTGGCGAAATGGATTTTTTAAATTTTAGCGTTTTGCGAAGCGAATTTAAATTTATGCGCTGCTTACGGAGTAGCTTTTAGCTGTTGCCGAGTATATTGCGCTAATGTCGTGCCCGTGCATTTTAAATAATAGTATCTCGCACTGCCGATCTTTACGGCGACGGATCTCGTTTGAGCGTATCAAGGCGCGGTTTTAGCTCGATAATACCGGCGCCGCTTCAGTTGCAAATTTTATTTATCGTGACGGGCGCATGGAGCTTGCGATTTCTGGTCGCGCCAGCCGCCTCGCGTCGTCGCTGTGTCGCCGCATAAAATTTAAAAGTAAGAATGCAAAATTCTAAAATTTAATAGCCACTTCGTATCGCGAATGATACGGCGATCCGCAGCAGATGTCTGATTTAAAATTTTGCTATCTCGCAGCCGTTTTACTATCGCGCCGAAGCCGTTGCGCTTATGCCGGATTTGCTGCCGCGTTAAAATTTACTTCGATTTTTGGCTAAATTTAAGCTAAAAACGCTATAATCTCGTTTTCTTTTATTTCGTGCGCTCGTAGCTCAGCTGGATAGAGCATTTGATTGCGGTTCAAAAGGTCGGGGATTCAAATTCCTCCGGGCGCACCATCTACAAATATTTTTTTCGCTATAATCCGTGAAATTTTAATCTTGGAGCAAAAATGAGAGCATTCGCCGAATGGGAAGAACAAGAGGCGCTTTTGGCGTCTTTGCCGCACGCAGGTACCGATTGGGCGCCGTATTTAGGCGAGATACGAGCGGCTTATCGCGACTTTATCGCCGTCGCAGCGAGGTTTGAGCCTGTCATCGCGATCGCGCCGAGCCGCGAGGATTTTGAGCAAATTTGCGGTGGCTTAGCAAACGCGAGCTTCGCGCAAATCGACACCAACGATACGTGGATCCGCGATTACGGCGCAATCGACATAGAGGAGGGCGGCAAAATCACGGGGCTAAATTTTCGTTTCAACGCCTGGGGCGGTAAGTTTGCAAGCGCCAAGGACGATGCGTTAAATTCAAAATTTTACGCCGCGAGCGCCCGCCCGCTGCGAGACGTGGATCTGATCTTAGAGGGCGGCAGCGTCGATTTTGACGGCGCGGGCATGATGCTGACTACTAGCGCATGTTTGCTAAACGGAAATCGCAACTCTCTAAGTAAGACCGAGCTGGACGCGCGGCTGCGTGAAATTTTCGGACTAAAAAACATAATCTGGTTGGGGCACGGCTTCATAAAAGGCGACGATACCGATAGTCACGTCGATACTCTCGCACGCTTTCTAAGCCCGCGCGTCGTGGCGATAAGCTCATGCGACGATCCGAGCGATCTGCACTATGCGGAGCTTGGCGCGATGAAGGATGAAATTTCATCGCTCGGATACGACGTGATCGAACTGCCGATCCCGCGCGCGATCTTTTATCAGGGGCGCAGGCTGCCCGCGACTTACGCAAATTTCGTCTTTTTAAACGGCGCGCTCATCGTGCCTACATATGCAGACCCCGCAGATCCGCATGATCCAAACCGCGCGGCAGACGAGCTGGCGCTCTCGCGTCTGCGAGCAGCGTGTGCGGATCGCGAAGTAGTGGGGGTGAACGCGCGCGTTTTCATCCGTCAAAACGGCTCGTTGCACTGTTCGTGCATGAATAAATTCAGGCTTTAAATTTAGATCGAAGGAAAAATATGAAAATTTTAAAAGTTGGGCTGATTTCACATAAATTTGAAGGTACCAAGGCGCGCACGATAGCGCGTAGTATCGAGCTCATTGCGCGCACAGCGGCGAAGGGCGCACAGTTAATCGTTTTGCAAGAGTTTCATCAGACGCATTATTTTTGTCAGCGCGAAAATACTGAAAATTTCGACTATGCGCATGATTTCGAGCGCGATTTGCGGCTGTGGAGCGAGGTAGCGAAGAGATTTGGCGTCGTGCTGGTAAGCTCGCTTTTCGAGCGCCGCGCCGCGGGGCTGTATCACAACACTGCCGTCGTATTCGAGCGCGATGGCTCTATCGCGGGGCGGTATCGCAAGATGCATATTCCCGACGATCCGCAGTTTTACGAAAAATTTTATTTCACGCCGGGCGATCTGGGCTTTGAGCCCATAGATACGAGCGTGGGACGGCTCGGCGTACTCGTGTGCTGGGATCAGTGGTATCCCGAAGCGGCACGCGCGATGGCGCTACGCGGTGCCGAGCTGCTCATATATCCGACCGCTATCGGGTGGTTTGACGGCGACGACGAGGACGAGAAGGCGCGCCAGCTGGAGGCTTGGGTGGCGGTACAGCGCGGGCATGCGGTGGCAAACTCCCTGCCCGTAATCGCCGTAAATCGCGTGGGCTTTGAAAGCACTGCGCTTAGCGAAGTCTCGCCGGATGAAATTTTATCAGGGGGCGAAGCAAATTTGAATATGCGCGATAAAATTGCGCGCTCCACGGATGCGAGCGGCGAGAGTAAAATTTTAAGCGAGGGCGGAATTTTATCCTTTAATAACGAGGCGCTAACGGGTGACGGCAAAATGGCGATCGGCGGCGAAATTTTGCCCGCGAAGGATGAGGCGGCGCGAGAAAATTTAAAAATTTCGATAGAGATTAAATTCAACGGCGAAACTTTAGAGGTGCTGCCGAATAAACAGCGCGTAGATCAGCTTGTCAGCGAAGAGGGGATTAGGTTTTGGGGCAATAGCTTTGTTTTTGGCGCGCAGGGCGAGCAGTTGTTTCGCGCAAACAGCACCGACGAGCTATGCGAAGTTGTAACCATCGATATGCAAAGATGCGAAAACGTGCGTCGCTGGTGGCCGTTTTTGCGCGATAGACGCGTGGGAGAGTATGGAATTCTTACGAAGAGATACGGGCTGTAGCATCCTGTATCTCGAATAAACATATGGTTTATCGCGTGATGCACGAGAATCAAAGCAAATGATTTTTATGGTATCAATGTGCAGAGGCGCCACTACAATACATTAATAGACAAATGGATTTAAAATTTTGATTTTACAATGCCCGTAAAATCGGACTTTGTAAATAAATTGTAAAAAATTTACTAAAAACTATTGACAATTTTTAAATTTTTCTCTATAATTACGCCAAGTTTCGCATATAGGTATGCGGGATGAATTTTATATAAGGAGTAAACCATGAAAAAAGGTTTTACTATGATCGAGTTGATCTTCGTTATCGTTATTTTAGGTATCTTGGCAGCTGTTGCTATTCCAAGACTTGCAGCCACTCGTGATGATGCTGAGGTTTCGAAAGCAGCTTCTAACATTCAAACTATGGTAACAGATTTAGGTGCTTATTATACATCTCAAGGTAATTTTTCGACCGATGTTAGTGCTATGACAAATGTTGCTAACCCAGTAAAGGTCAAAGCACAACCATGCTTTCAGGCTGTTGGTCCTACAGGGAATAATACGATGTCTGTAACTGTTACTACAACTGGATTATGTGATCAAGTGTGGAGTATGCCAGGTCTATCACAAATTAAAACTAGAATTGATGCAGATACTGGTCTTAAATTCGGTGGTAAAAACGTTAACTATAACTAATATTTTAGTATAGATATTTTTTTAAGGCTCTAGCTAAAGCTAGAGCCTTTTTTTGTTTATATAAATATAATTTATTTGTTGAGTATTACTGATTTTCATTAATCCACTAATAGAGCTTGAGATTAATCTTGACTTTTGGTTAAAGTTTTTATATAATTAAAGTCTTTTTTGTTGGGGTATAGCCAAGCGGCAAGGCAATTGGTTTTGGTCCAATCATTCGGAGGTTCGAATCCTCCTACCCCATCCACTTTCGTGAATGCTATTTAAAATTCATTTGCGCTTCTCATATCGCAGAGTAGAGCAGTGGTAGCTCGTCGGGCTCATAACCCGAAGGTCGGTGGTTCAAATCCACCCTCTGCAACCAATATCTTTAAATTTATATCACAGCATCGTGGCTTTAAAATTTTACTCTTGTCTTCATTGCGGTATAAGAAAAATGTGTTTTATCTAAATCAGAGGATTTTATCTACTAAATTTATTTTTAAACTAATAGCTTAAAATTCATAAAGTCATCAAATAAGATACATTAAACTCTTTAAACTGTAAAATTTGCCGATTCATCTAAAATCTATGATTTATATTGTGTCGCCGATCTTGTTAATAGCATTATAAAGTATTGAAAGGACTTAAATTTACACAGAGTTTCTATCGTGACGTTAAAATTTTAAAGGTTCAAGAAAAGTTAAAAATTCCTTGAAAGTTTTTAACTTATCTTGAGTCAAATTTTATTTATCCGCTCGCCTGCTCGCAAAGACGGAAGTTATGGATGCTTATTCTTCATCTATAATTATCCATCTTTTTCTAGATTCTTCATCGTATTGCTTTAAAATTTCTATTATTCTATTCTGCAATATTTGCAAAGTTTCCATATATTTTGTAGGAATTAGTTCAAAAATATCCTCCAATTCGCAGCACTCGATTATTATATCTATAATGCGTTCATCGACCTTATTTTTTTCCAAGTGCGTTGAGATATAGGGTGAAAATAAAATTCTTTGGCTTTCATCTATGGTGATCGCTTTGTGCTCCAATGCCCATAATGAGCCTAGTGCCATTAGCAAAACAGCCCTCTCGCCCACAATATCAATATTTTTCTCTAATATCATTTGAATCGCTCCGTTTACATTTAATTTCATCTAAAATCATACAAATCTTCTCTTCGTCTATCTCTCCATAAAGACAAGGGTTTGCCAGTTCGAATATGATCTCTTGCAAAATTTCATCCTCATATCCTATATCCTCGCGACACTCTATTAAATTTGCCCATTCCTCAAGGAGATCATATGAAATTTCTTTATCGATGACCCTATTTAAGATATTTGCGATGGTATTTTTTGTTATTGTTACAAGCTCTGATTCGCTATTAAAGCCTATCTTTGCCAAGTCGCTTTTTATCGCGCTTATATCTTTAGCAAAATTTATCAAATTTAATAAAATATCTATTTTGGCCATCAATGCTGTATTCACCCTTTCGTCCTCACGCATCTATAACCATATCCTTATATTTTTCATAAAGCTTCGGTTTCAAAATTTTAAATTTCACAGCGATTCTCCTTAGTCCTTTCCAAATTTAAAGTTTTACCCAATCCTCTTCTTTGCGCCGAATTCAAATTCGACCTGCTTAAATGCGCTCTCTATATTTTTATGAAATTCCCTATACACAATCCAATTAAAATTTTCATTTGGATACCCGTCCGGGACCAATGGCTGGGCAGTATGCAAAATCATCTCCGTTTCTAGCGCGATACTTAGTGATATATTCGATCGCCACTTCGAATGCATCGTCATCTTCCGCTTTAATACTCCAGCCGTCGTATGTGATTATGGGCTTATTGTCGCTTAGGCGATATACATCCCCTCCGACGATAAGCATATCTCTATCTCTTGCGATTTTTAGCACCTCCATTACATCGTCAAATTTCCAAGCTATTTCATAAAATCCGAGCTCCTCTCTTAGGCGTATGCCGCGCTCTAGCAGATCCTGCGGCACGATATTTACATAATCTTCATCTATAAACAACATAATTCGCTCCTTTTAAGTATAAGGTTATTGCCATTGCCATTTTTCTATATCGTCTTTTTTACAAAAACCCATAATGCGAAAAAAGCTCCTAATAAAACCCCTATTTTTTCAGAAGTAATTATACGACAAACAAAAATAAAAGGAAAGAAAAATAATCGTAATCTAAAATAAGCACCTATATACGGGAAGTGAAAAGAAGTGATTAAAACTTAAAAATAGCTTAATTGGTGGAGGTGTGCGGGATTGAACCGCAGTCCGAAAATAAACGACCAAAGCCTCTACATGTTTAGCAAAAGTGAAGTTCTCGCGCAGGCTCGCTCACTTTCCAAAACGACCCGCCTGCGCAAAGACTAGAGTTTCACTCTACGGCTCGTCACGCCGCAGAGCTACGCTATCGCAGATTACCCGCCGCCGCGCTTAGATAGTATCGGCGCGGAGCAGGGCTCGACTGGACTTACGCAGCTTTAGCGTAAGCAGGAGCAAATTTAACGTTGTTTGCGTTTAAATTTAGTTTGGATTTTATACGCTGTATCCAAAGCGACATGCAGCCTTGACCCATCCGTTCCCGTCGAAGCCAAGTCACCCCCGAAAGAATGCGCGCGCATTTTACTTCAAAATTTTATAAATGTCAAATTCGGCTTATGCTAGAATTGCGTTTAAATTTTAACTAAATCAAGGATCCAAAATGTCAAAAATCACGCTTTCTAAATTATATGAGATGAAAAAATCCGGCGAAAAGATCGTGATGATCACCGCCTATGACGCACTTTTTGCTAAAATTTTCGACGACGAGGTCGATATGGTGCTCGTAGGCGACAGCCTAAATATGAGCTTCGGCGGGCACTCTGAGACCCTGGGCGCAAGCGTGGAGCAGATGATCTATCACGCGTGCGCCGTAAGACGGGGACTAAAGCGAGCGTATATGGTCGTAGATATGCCGTTTTGCTCGTGCGCGACGCCAGAGCTCGCACTGCAAAATTGCGCCAAAGTCTATGAGAGCACCGGCTGCGACGCCGTCAAGATCGAAGGCGGCGCGCATATGGCAGATACCGTGGCGCTGCTTAATCGAAACGGTATCGCCGTGATGAGCCACATCGGGTTAAAGCCGCAGTTTTCGCGCTTTACGGGCGGTTACAAAGTAAGCGGGTGCGGCGAAGAGGGCGCGCGCGAAGTCTTAAGCGACGCTAGAGCGCTTGTCGAGGCGGGCGCGGTGCTGCTGCTAGTGGAGGGGACGATCTCCACAGTCGCAAATCAAGTAGCACTCGGCACCGACGTGCCCGTCATCGGCATCGGCGCGGGCACCGGCGTGGACGGACAGGTGCTCGTGTGGAGCGATATGTGCGGGTTTTTCACGGAGTTTCGGCCGAAATTCGTTAAGCGCTATTTAGACGGCGCTGCGCTGGTAAAAGGCGCGGTGCGCGAATACGCGCGCGAAGTCAAGGAGGAGAGCTTCCCAAGCGAGGAGTTTGAATACAAGCAGTAGCGAGATTTGGGCTAAATTTTAAAATTTACGCGCCGAAACTGGCAATAAAGCCTCGCTTGCCTTAAATTAATGCTTCGTTTTCGCGCGCCGCAGGCTATACAAACAACTCGCCAGCTTGCGAAGCTTGAAATTTATTCGGCGCGGGCGCTTGTAAGTGCTTTGGGTTGGGTGGATACTCTGCGCGGTATTTTATATGGGCGGCGCCGTGCGAGAGTTTGCGCGCTTCTGCATGCGGGCGCCTATTTCTGTCGCTGAGCGCAATGTGCGAGCGCTTTTCATGAACACTCCCACGCCGCAGCTCTAAAATATGCTACGAGCGCTAAATTTTATGCACGCAGCCGTATAACTCGAACATAAACCAGCCGTCACGCCTAAACGGCTTATAAAATTTAAGGAGAAAATTTGGCTAAAGCTTTAAAAATCGTCATAGCCGCGGCTCTGGGCTTACTCTTTTGCGTAAAGGTGCTGCCGATTTTGGCGGCATTTTTCGCGTTTAATTCTTTCTTTGATAAAGATGATATGGAACTGGATAAAGCCCCGCCGATGCAAAACTACGAGCAAAATCGCGAGAAATTTTTGGATCTGTTAGCTTTTGCAGGTCGCACCCTAAAAATTCGCGCGTTATGATCGAAAGTGCCTACGGCGATGAGTATATTTGGATCTATATGGACGGCAATAAGACGAAATTTTATTCAAATTTCATTTTTAGAGATAATGCGCCGAGTATCGGCGATGGGCTAAAGCTCATCGGCTGGGACAAAAAGACGTTTGCAGAGCTAAAATCAAAGCTTGCGGCGATAAACGCCAGAACCATCGTGCTAAATAGAAGCGGCGATAGCGGGGTGCCTTGGGCGGAGATCACCTACCGATACGTGGAGCACTTCACCGATAGCTATCAGTTTTATGCCCCTGATAGCCCGAAGCTCGCCAAGCTGCACGCCAAGGGCTGCTCGAAAAAATTTGAAAGCGACGGCGTAGTATTTTTATTCGAAAGCACAACGTCCGGCTCATATAGAGCGTTCTGCGATGGCAACGACGATAATAAGAGCGTTTTGATCGAAGAGCATGATTTGTAGAACTAGGCTCGCGCAGGAAAAATTTAGCGTCTTAATTTGGGGTGCGATCGATAAGGCGTCGTGAGATTTACGGCTAAATTTAATCGCCCGAGCCCGCGTTGAGCTTGGCGCAAATTTTAAAATTCACGCTAAATTCTAAGTCGTCTTGAAAAACGAAATTTCGCGCGAAATTTTACCTAGCTGCGCAAGTGCGCAAGGCAAAATTCTGCATAAAATTCTACACAGAATTTCTTGCAAAATTTTAACCGACTATGCGAGATGGAATTCTGACTAGCTGCGTGCCGCGAAGCTTGAAGCGCGGAATTTAAAGCCTCGTTGCTGCAAAACAAAATCCGCAGCAAAGCTCTACGAGACAAAATTACGTTGCAAAATTTTGCTGCAAAATTCCAGGCGCCGAATTTAATATCATAAAATTCTAAGCGCCAAATTTCACGTCGTAAAATTCTGCGCGTATTTTTCAAGCGGCTAAATTTCGCCACTAAATTCTACGCGTTCAAATTTCGCGCTATCGCCCTGCAATCGCTGCTCGCGAACGCCCAAAGTCTTAAATTCTACGCGGTCAAATTCTACGCATTAAAATTTAGCGCAGTTACCGTTCGGCGCGCTGTTTGAAAACCGCCACAATAAAATTCCGCACTTAAGGCATAGCGGGCGTAGCGGCATGAGCGTAGTCTTAAAACGTCGCGCTAAAATTTCGCAGTCTTTCGCGACGGGTGCTCTGCTTTTTAGCCCCAGCCCTAAGCGCGTACCGTAAAATTCCGCGCTGCAAATTTTATCTCGCTCGCAAAAACCATGCCTTGCTAAAATTGTCAAAATTTAGCCATTTTTCGCTACACTTGCTAAAATTTTAAAAACGATTAAAGAGAGATTATGGACAGAATTGTAGAGATCGAAAAGATGCAGCTCGATGAGAGCGTGGAGAGCTCGCTGCGCCCGTCGAGCTTCGAGGATTACGTGGGGCAGGAGAAGATCAAATCAAACCTCGCCATCGCGATCGCTGCGGCGAAAAAGCGCGCCGACGTGCTCGATCACGTGCTTTTCTACGGGCCGCCGGGGCTCGGTAAAACCACGCTAGCGCACATCATCGCCGCTCAAATGGGCGCCGCCATCAAGGTCACCGCCGCGCCGATGATCGAAAAGGCAGGCGATCTGGCGGCGATTTTAACGAACCTGCAAAGCGGCGACGTGCTTTTCATCGACGAGATACACCGCCTAAGCCCGGCGATTGAGGAGGTGCTGTATTCGGCGATGGAGGACTTCCGCCTCGACATCATTATCGGCTCCGGGCCCGCTGCGCAGACTATCAAGATCGATATTCCGCACTTCACGCTCATCGGCGCCACGACGCGAGCGGGCATGATCTCCGCGCCGCTGCGGGATCGCTTCGGCATGCAGTTTCGCTTGCAGTTTTACACGCACGCCGAGCTTGCGCGGATAGTGCAGATCGCTTCTGTTAAACTCGGAAAAGAGAGCGCGGCAGATGCCAGCGCCGAGATCGCGCGTCGCTCTCGCGGTACTCCGCGTATTGCGCTGAGGCTACTGCGCCGCATACGCGATTTTGCCGAGGTGCGCGACGAGGGCGCTATCTCGCACGATCGCGCACGCGAAGGGCTCGAGGCGCTGGGCGTGGACGAGCAGGGCTTTGACGAGATGGATATAAAATATTTGGAAATTTTATTTGACGCTAAGCGCCGTGCCTTGGGGCTTAGCACGATCGCGGCGGCGCTTAGCGAGGACGAGGGTACGATCGAGGACGTCATCGAGCCCTATCTACTCGCCAACGGCTACATCGAAAAGACTGCTAAAGGCCGCATCGCAACCGATAAGGCGCGCGAGGCGTTCGGTCGCGTGCTAAAGACCGCGGAGAGAAATCTGTTTGAGGGGTAGGGCAGATAAAAATTTATACTTCACGGCGCTGAGCCAATAGCTACGCAGGCGGAGACCCTACCGTGGCGATTTTGCATGTTTGGTCTTTGAATTTTGCTTGGTTTTAAAGTTTCTTTAGATTTAAAATTTAAAGTGGGAAATTTTGTAAATTTAGAGCAAATTTATTATCACTCAATAAAACATCCAAAAGAATATGAAAGGAAATTTTATGAAATTCATAACAAAATATATAAAAAGGCTCTTATATTATTTTTACGATGTATTTTATAGACGTGTTTTTATCAGGGGAGTTTCGCATCCGCCGGCACAGGTGGCTAGCATAGGCTGTTATGGTTTGCTTTTTGCCCTATGCGGGATGCTTCTTACTATTTATAGAACGGATACGGCGCCCAAACGATTGAATGAGCTTGAGATAGATACCGGAATTTTAAGAAGCGTTTATTATGATTTTCGCGGAAGCGGCGGACGAATACATATAGAACTAGAAAACGGCAAGAAAAAAGTTTATGAAATAAGCAAAAGTGATAGCGATATTTACGAAAAGCTAAAAGGGCAAAAAATCAAAATTTACGGCGAGCCGAGCCCAGATATATTAGGCAATAATGAAATTTTACAGCTTGAAGATAAAGATGGAAAAATATATAAGGCATATAATTTCGATCATAGATTGTTAAGACCATATTTGATGACCGCACAGTTTAAATTCTTTTTAAAAGGGGTAGTTTTTCTACTTTTATTGATATTTTTTATAAATTTTTCAGATAGAAATTTGATTAAAAACAATCCAGAAGAAGGAGTAAAAGATGAGTAACGGATTGGGTATTATTAGAAATACGTTTTCGCATGGTCTCGCTAATGCGGCTGCAGCGCAAGCTGGAGCGAAGTTCTGCTTTCATATGCCTATAGGGGCGGCTATTATTCTCACTCTACATTGAAAGTTAAAATTTAGTCTATTCGCGCATCCGTTGTGCTCATTATTTTATAAATTCGTATTCTTTTATCCTACGTGGATTGTTGTTTGCGATTATTAAGGTACATTGATTTTCTAAAAAATAGCCTGCTGCCCGTTCAACCTTCGCTATACTCTCGTTTATCGTACCGATTTTACTTCGCTTCTAGCAGACGCATTCGCTATACATTTTTCTTTTCCGTGTGAAGTTGTCATTGGGCTTATTGTAAGAGTTGCAGCGCGAGCGGATCCAAACATCGGGTGCGCGCGGCTTTAGGTTTTGCGGCGCGGCACGCACGTCTAGCGCCGACATATCGGCTCTGCCTGCCAAAGTGCTAATTTCATCAAATTTAGCCGCACGCAGCCTGCGCGTTCGTATCGCGCGCGCCGATTATCACGCGCGATAGTCCGAGCTCCGCCAAAAGCTCGGCGCAAGACGGCGTCTTGCCGCGGTGCGCGCAGGGCTCGAATGCGGCATAGGAGCACACATCTGGTTTTGACATATGTTCGAGCTATGCGCTATTTTCATAAATTAGGCACGATCCGTGTACATGTCGTATAGCGCGCCGTATGCGAAAACGTGTGAGAACGCCGCTCGTAAATTTTATGAAATTTCAAAATTTAATCGAAATCTGATAAAAAAATTTATAAAATAGCTCATCAAATTTCAAAAGGATAAAATTTGCCGATGCCAAAAGACAACGCCGCAAGCCGCAATGAAAACCTGGCTGAAAAGATAGCTCAAAATAACGCTGAGAATAACGCTAAAGGCGAGGCTCAAAATTTCACTGAAAATCAGACTGTAAATAACGCCGAGATTAAAATCAAAGCTGCCGCCGAAAGCGAAGCGGTCGTCAAAAACAAAGCCGAAGCCGCTGCCGAAAATCAAAGTGAAAGCATAGTCGAAACGGGCAAAGCCGCCAGGGCAAATACCGCCGCCGATGAAGCTGATGCAGCTGCGTTAGGCGCTGAAAATCAAAGCAAAAACCGGACCGAAACCGACAAAGTCTCATCTGCTGGTACCTCCGCGCTAGGCGCCGCCGCCGCTTCGGGAGCCGCTGCGGGTATGAAGGCGGGCCTTGCCAAGGCTAGCGGGCGCGCGAAAACGAACAAGATATTTTTTATCGGCGCAACCTTGCTGATGTTTTGCTGCGTGATCTATCTGTTTTCGCCGTTTTTGATGGTGATCGCAATCGGCGTACTGATGGCGGTGGCGACCTCGGGTCTGCACGCTAAAGTAACGAAGCTGTGCCGCGGCAGGCGCACGCTAGCCTCGGTGCTTAGCCTGTTTTTGCTCTGCGCGCTTTTTTTCGTACCCTTCATCTATGCAGTGATCGAGATCGCCAAAAACGCCGCGAACTTCGATATGGCGCGCCTAAACGATGCGCTTAGCTACGTTCAGAGTCTAAACATCAAGCTGCCCGGGCCTTTTGAAAAATTTGATACGCAGTTTCGCTCGTTTTTGGTAAACCTAGACGTCGCGGGCGTGGCGAAGCAGATCATCTCCTACCTCTCGGTCGTCGGGAAATCCAGCGCAAAATTTATCGTCGATATGGTGCTTATCGTCGTGTTTTGCTTTTTTGCATACCTCTACGGTGAGAGCTTCAAGCGCTTTTTTAAAAAAATTCTACCTGTAGAGCCCGCGCAGATCGATTATATCTTTTCCGAGACGGCAAATACGATGAGCGTCGTGTTTTACTCGACCATCTTCAACGCCGTATTGCAGGGCTTTTTATTTTCGATCATCGCGGGGATCTTCGGCTTTGACGCGCTGCTGATGGGGGTGCTTTTCGCCTTCTGCTCGCTCATCCCTGCAGTCGGCGGCGCGCTCATCTACGTGCCCACCGCGCTATACGTACTAGCGGGAGGCAGCACCTCGGGCGCGATCGTGATAATGGCGTATTGCGTGATACTGATCTCGACGCTCGCGGACAGCTTCGTAAAGCCGCTCGTGATAAAATTTATCAACTCGCGTCTAGTCGAAAACCCCGCAAACATCAACGAGATGCTGATCTTCTTCTCGATGCTTTCGGGCATCAGCACGTTTGGGTTCTGGGGCGTGATCTTGGGGCCCGCGATTTTAACGCTATTTATCGCGGTGCTAAATTTATACGATTATCTAAAAAAGATAGAATTCGAGTAGGGCTTGCGCCGCTTGGCGCTTTTAAATTTATGAAAATTTCGCCCGTAAAGCGCAATGCCCAGCACGTCCTTGCAGCTCTCTCGTCCTTGCGATTTTGTCCGCTCGCGCCTTTATGTGGACTTAAAAGCTTTAAATTTAATTTCGGCTGCCGCTCGCACTCTTTAGGCGCCTGTGCTATAAAATTTTAAAATTTAGTTTCGGTGCAAGATTTTTACGCCTAGGAATTTTAAAATTTATGCTCTTATTTTGAAATTTAAAAAATTCTTATCTGCGCCGCAAGGACCGTGCGCCTAACGAAGGGCCGCAATACTAGGGAGTAAATGCGCGCTAAATTTAGCGTGTTTGACGGCGGCGGAGCTCGCTCGATGTTTTACTGCGGCGCATCTTAAGCTACGCGCGGAAGTAGTTTCTGCCGGCGGCTGGCGCCCCGGTCGCCGTATTTTTATAGCGGCACCTCAAGCAGACTAGCCGTCGCGGGGGCGCTTTATTTATAGGCTGCGGCGTCGGACGGCAGTTGCGGCATCTTTTTATGTGGCGTTTGATTTTGATACGGTATGTTTTTTATGCGGCGTAAGGCATCGTCCTGCGCAAAAATTTCATAAATTTAATCCGTCCGCCGTTTTTAAAATTCCGTATCGTCATAGGACTAATTGTAGATTTAAATTTTGCGGCTAAACGTAAGGCAGCGGATCAAAAGCGCAAAAGTCAGTTGGGAGTGCAAAAGCGACGTCGGGCTAGAAAAAACAGGCTAGAAGCGGTAAAGATGAGTTGGAAAAAATTTCAAATTCCGTGGGTGCGGATAAAATTTATACAAAAAATTTTACCGAGTGACACAGAGATTGTCGAAAATATAAAATTTAGACAAAAAGCGCGAATATGGCGGCGGCGGTTTAGACCCGCACCTTGCCGCCGTATTTGATCTGGCTCGGGTCTTTTTCGTCCAGCTCGCGCATTATCTGCTCGCCGTTGTCGGAGTTTGCCGCGGCGATATCTGCGTCCAGATCGGAGTATGAGTAGATCATCATTGCCTCGCTTACGCCTTCTATGGCTTCTATCGCGCGAAATGCGGCGATCTCGTCCTCGAAGCTCTTCGCGCTAATCGTGGCTACTGCCTTGCCGTCCTCGCACGCGACGAACTCGCAGCCGCCGATACTTTGCAGCTCCTTGCGAAACGCCGCTACGTCGGTATTTGCGCCCAGATAAATCACGACGCTTGAAATATTCATTTTAGCCTCCAAAAGTAGATATATCTATTGTACCCCGAGCCTACGAGATAATCTCCTGCGAAAAGCAGATAGTTGATGATATCGTTATCTAGCTCGATGCTGCGGACGATCTCGCCTGCTTTATCGATTACGCGCACGCCGTTATTAACGGTAAAAGCGCCCAGCTCTGGGCTTAACGCCACGGCAAAAACTGCAAAATGGGCGTTATAAAATTTAGCGAAATCGCCGTTTTCGTAGTAGCACGATCTTTCTTTGTCGTTCGAGCCGCTCATCATACGATCGCCAAGCAGCGCCACGGAGTAGATCCCGTCCTTGTGCAGGGATTTTTGGCTCATAAGTTTTTTCGCTTTCGCGTCGAAATAAAATACGATGCCGCCTTCGCACGAGATTAGCAGCGTTCCGCTGGAGCGGTCGTAGGCGCTACCGCCCAAAGACGCGATGGTGAGCTTTTGCTCGAAGCTTACCTTGCCGCTAGGTAGGTCGAAGTATAAAATTTCGCTACCAAGACCTAGCAAAATCACGGTATTTTCGTCGTAGAAATAGACGTTTTTAATCCCCGTCATCGGTAGCTTGTAGTGCGTGATCTTGCCGCCCGCAAACACGCCCAGCATCTTTTCAAACGCGTCGCCGTTATACAAAAATGTGTACTTTTCACCTAGTTTATCGACGTCGAATATGGTAGCGCCCATCGGCTCGTCTAGGTAATTTTTGGACGAGGGCAGGGCGAAAATTAGCGTCTTGGAGATTGCGCTCGATGCGGAATTTAATGCCGTAGAATTTTCAGCAGAATTTTGCTTCGTAGAATTTGCTGCGGTTGAATTTGCTAAAGAATTTACGGCAGCGGAATTTGCGGTGGAATCTCCCGTGGAATTTACGCTCGCTTTTGCATTCAAATTCTGCGCCGCATCGGAATTTATGCTTGCGTTTGCCGCGGAATTTCGATCTGCGAAATTTTGTCCGGCGGCAGAATTTCGCGCGAAATTCTCTGCGGAGCTAATGGTGATTTTATAGAGCTTGCCGTTGTCAAGCCCTGCGTAAATTTCGCCGTTTAGATTTTTTAGCACCGCGACATTTGCGTCAAGCTCTAGTATTAAGCTAGCGTGTTTGATCTTTGCAGGCGCATCTATGCCCACAGCGTCACTAGGTATTGCAACGCCGTTGCCGGCATAGATGAAGCAGGCGCAAAGTAGCAGCGGTGGTAAAAATTTCATCGCGCGCTCCTACTCAACCTCGGCGCCTTGATTTAGCGTATCTATGAGATTAGAAGTGGAATTTGCGTCGCTAAACCTGCTAAAATCGGCTTTGAAATTATTTTTCACTAGCGGATTGGTTTGGGCTTGCGGTACGTGGCATTGAGTGCAGTTGAATCTCTGCTCGGCTAGCGTGCCGTTTAGATCTGCGCCTGTGCGAAAGTCCACCAAGTGGCTTTTTGGAATCGGCGTAGAACCTACATCCTTAGCGACATCGGGCATATGGCAGGTTACGCACATATTGTTATCCTTTGTGATCGGCACGAGCCCCTCTAGGCTGTGCGGTATGAGCGGCGGAGCGTTTTCGAAGCTGCGCTCGATTTTCGAAGCGGCGCCCGGAGCGTCCTCGCTATATTTGAAATCGGGCAGAGAATTTTTATTTTGTGCCGATTCGTCCACGCTTTTTATAAAGCCCAAGCTGTCGGCATCTATAGAAGCCGTCTTGTCCGCGGCAAAGAGCGCCGCACAGCATGCAAGAGCCAAGCCTAAAACCATTTTTTTCATTTTTTCACTCCTAATATACTAAAATTTAACGCATCGTCGTCGCATATGTCGATGCAGCGCCCGCAGCTGATACACTCGCTGTTAACGCGCCCGTTTTCGCGCCCGACCATCTTAAGCACCTGAACTTCGGGACAGACCATTTTGCATTTGCCGCACATCGTGCATTTATCAACCTCGTGGCGAATGCGAATGATGCTAAAATAGCTAAGCGCCGCCCAAAATCCGCCGAGCGGGCATAGCCGCGAGCAGATCGTGCGATCGCCTGCGAAAATTTCAAAAACTACGATTAGTAGCGCGATTGCAAACGCACTAGCACTCAGCGATATGACGGCGCGCGCGAAAAGCGAGATAAAGCTTACGCTCTCAAACGCCGCAAAGCCGAAAGCTCCGCTGCAAATGAGCGCTAGCGCCGCTAGGACGTAGCGAGCCTTGCGGTTTACGCTAACGATCTTAGTCGTTATGCCGAGTCTTTTACGAAGCCACGCGGCAAAATCGGTCAGCAAATTTATCGGGCAAACCCATGAGCAATATACTCGCGGTGCTATAAGCGCATAAAATGCGCCTACGATAACCGCTCCGATAACCGCCGTAGCGCCCAAAGAAAAGCTAGCTAGCAGCATCTGCGCCGTCGCAAACGGATCGCTTAGATTAATCGTGCCGAAAAGTTTCGACGAGCTTAGATTGCCTTTTAGAATTCCGGATAAAATTCCGTTTTCGCTCGCGGCTTTGAAGGCAAAATTATTTCCTAAAATAAAAAGGACTAGAATAGAAATTTGGCTCAAACGCCTTAAAATAGTGTATTTCATTGTCTAGCCCCCTCCATTAGATCCTCCTCGTTTAAGTAGTCCTTGCTCTTTTGCGGATCGAGCTTGATTTTGGTGTCTGCGTCCTTTAGCTTCGCGTCGTCGCCCTTGATCCAGCCTTTGACGTAGTTATCGCTGGAAATTCCTATGACGCGCTCGCGTTCCACGACGCTGATAGCAGCCTTTTTCGTGACGCAGGCATGCTCGCACTTACCGCAACCCGTGCAGTAGTCGCTATCTACGACGGGCACGAGTAGGGCGTGCTTTTCGGTGCGGTTGTTGTGACGGTAATCGATCCTAAGCGCCTTGTCCATTACGGGGCAGTTTCGCACGCACGCGTCGCATTGAATACCGGCATAAGCGATGCAATGTTCGGTATCTATGACCGCAACGCCCATTTTGGATAGACGCACGTTAAGCTTGGAGCCTTCGCTTACTAAGCTTTTATCTAGTGCGTCGCTAGGACAGGCCGCGACGCAAGGTATGTCGTCGCACATATAGCATGGAATTTCGCGCGGGATAAAAAACGGCGTGCCGTTTGCAATAGCATGATCGCAAAAGCTCGCAAGCTTAAGCGTATCAAATGGGCACGCCTCGACACAAAGTCCGCACTTTAGGCATTTGCTAAGAAATTCTTTCTCGCTTATAGCTCCGGGCGGGCGGAGTCTGGCGTGCTCGCTGGAGTTTGCGACTCCGAGCCCCAAAACGCCTACGCCTGCAGCTAAAGAAAGAATACCTAAGACCTCACGCCTATTCATAATTTACGCCTTGTAAATTTTAACCGCGCATTTTTTGTAGTCGGTCTCTTTTGAAAGCGGGCAGGTATGATCGAGCGTGACGCGGTTGATATAAACCTTCTCGTCAAAAAACGGCACAAAGATAAGCCCTTTCGGCGGAATGTTACGTCCGTGGAAGTCCACGCGCGCTTTTACCTTGCCGCGGCGCGACTCGATCCAGACGATCTCGTTTTGTTGCACGCCGATTTTGGCGCCGTCGGCTTCGTTCATATAGCATCTTGCTTCAGGCACCGCGCGATAAAGCTCTGGCACGCGCATAGTCATAGTGCCCGTATGCCAGTGCTCTAGCACGCGACCCGTACATAGCCAGAAAGGATACTCCTCGCTTGGCACTTCTACAGGATCCATATATGGACGGAAGAAAATTTTAGCTTTATTGGCAAGGCTTGTTTTTTCTTCGCCTGAAGTAGCAGATTTCAGATCGCCGCTAGGAAGCGCCGCTTTGGCGTTGCCATAGAAGGCGAAGTCACTATCCGGAGCCGCTTTTTTAGCATAAGGATCGTATTGGGCGTTAAAGCGCCAAAGTGTTTCTTTACCGTCTACGACCGGCCATCTAAGACCGCGCACTCGGTGATATGTATCGAAATCGGCTAGGTCGTGTCCGTGACCGGTGCCGAATTTTCGGTATTCTTCCCATAGATATTTTTGGATGAAAAAGCCATATCCTTTAAATTCTTTGCCGTCGCTGCCGATGACGCCGCGAGAGTCGCCGTTTACTTCGGAGTTGTCGAAGCTTGCCATAATCGGATCTTTTGCCGCGAAAGCTTGAGCGTCTTTGTTTGCAAAAAGCACTTCAAATAGTGTAGTCTCTGGCGTATAGCCGAATTCTGAAATTTTATCCAATACGTTTGGAAGCGTAAGCTTATCATTCACTTTAATCTCGCCCCAGAAATCCTTGAGTTTGAAGCGCTTGGAAAACTCTAGCATCTGCCACGTATCGCTCATCGCGTCGCCCACAGGAAGTACCTGCTGTCTCCACCACTGAGTTCTGCGCTCGGCATTGCCGTATGCGCCCCATTTTTCGTAGATCATCGCCGTAGGCAGGATCAGATCGGCTACCTTCGCGCTTAGTCCCGGATATGGCTCGCTTACTACGATGAAGTTATCCATCTCACGTGCCGCTGCGATCCAATGGTTTGCGTTGGCGATCTGCTGCCACGGGTTGTTGACCTGTACCCATATCCATTTTATCTTGCCGTCTTCGAGATTGCGTAGAGCCTGCACGTAGTGCGCACCCGGTTTTGGGTTTATCGTGCCCTCGGGAAGCTTCCAAATTTTTTCGGAAACCTTTCTGTGAGCCGGATTTGCCACGACCATATCAGCAGGTAGACGGTGAGAAAACGTGCCCACCTCTCTAGCTGTGCCGCAAGCGCTAGGCTGACCGGTAAGCGAAAACGCTCCGCAGCCGGGCTTGGCTTGCTTGCCAAGAAGGAAATGCACCATGTAGCTTTGCTCATTAACCCAGGTTCCCCTTGAGTGCTGATTAAAGCCCATCGTCCAAAAGCTTACTACTTTGCGATTTTTTTCGATGTAATAATCTGCCAGCTGCTTAAGTTTGGTTTTGAATGCTTCTAAATCCTCATCCTCGTTGCCCTTGGCCAAAGGCGCTACGAAATCTAGCGTGTAAGGCTCTAGCGCTTTTTTAAATTCTTCGAAGCTTATGAGCCAGTGAGCATCTGATTTGTCAGAGTGTTTGTTTTCGAGTACGTCGCCCTCTTTCATACCCAGATATGCTAACGTAACGCCCTCGGATTTGCTTAAAATTTTGGATTTTTGCTTAGCCGCGGTGTCAAGCTCGGTCTTGCGGTATTTTTTATGATTTATATCTTCTCGCAAGCCGTAACCGATATCCACAGGGCCGGTAGCGAATACACAGTGCTCTTTAATAAATTTCTCGTCTATCATATCCGGGTGGTTGTAGACGATCTCCCTTGCTATGTAGTTCCATATCGCAAGATCGGTATTTGGACGGAATATAATTTCGATATCGGCGATGTTTGAAGTACGGCTAGAGTAGGTCGAGAGATTTATAACTTTTACGCGGTCCGGGTTGCGAAGCTTGTGGTCGGAGACGCGAGACCAAAGAATCGGGTGCATCTCAGCCATATTCGCGCCCCAAGCGATGATGGTATCGGTTAGCTCGATATCGTCGAAAACACCCGCAGGCTCGTCAATACCGAAGGTTTGCATAAAGCCTACGACGGCGCTGGCCATGCACTGGCGAGCATTAGGATCGAGATTATTGGAGCGAAAGCCCGCCTTTACTAGCTTTGCTGCGGCGTAACCTTCCGGGATCGTGTATTGACCGCTACCAAGTACGGCAAAGCCCTCGGGACCGCCTTCGTTATAAGCTCGCCTAAAATGCTTCTCCATTTCGTCGAACGCTCGTTGCCAGCTGATCTCGATAAATTTTCCCTTTTTGTCGAATTCGCCTTTGGAATTTACGCGTAAAAGAGGCTTGGTAATGCGATCGGCGCCGTACATGATCTTGGCGTTGAAATAGCCTTTGATGCAGTTTAGACCGCGATTTACGGGCGCCAACGGATCGCCTTTGACCGCTACGATCTTACCGTCTTTAGTGGCTACCATAATGCCGCAGCCGGTGCCGCAGAAGCGACAGGCCGCCTTGTCCCAGCGCCAGCCTTTTTCGGCTTCTTCCGCAGCACTAAGACTGCTAGGCAAGCTGATGCCCGCAACGCTACAGGCAGCCGCTGCTGCAGAGCTTTTTATAAAGTCTCGTCTATCCATGAGATTAACCTTTCGTTTAGAATTAATTTCTACTAAGATTTTGAATAATAGCATAAAAAAACAGCTTAGTCTAGATTAAAATCAAAGTTTTTTCTACATAGATTTCAGATATAAGATAATAATTTTATAAATTTTAAATTTAGTGGCTCAAATTTTATCAGGATAGCGAGTTTTTGATAAATTTTAATATAGATTTTCATTTAATTAAATTAATATATTATACCGATAAATTAGCATTAAAATTTCATAAAAATTTAATTGTGCTTTGAAATAAAACGGAGCGTAATAGAATTTCAAAATTCTATTAAAATTATAAAACTTAGCTTAAAAAGCGTCTTTTACGATAAGCGATAAATTTTACACTAAAACGCCGCCATTACCGAAGTAAAAGCGTAAAATTTAACTATTCAATTTAATATGCGATATTTGCATATTGCTTAAATTTTGCTTAAAAAAATTCACTAATTTAAAATTTCTTTTATAATCTAGAAAGTATAATAGCCGTGCAAACCAAAATTCTTGAAAGGAATATTATGCAGTCCAGAGAAAAGATTGTCAAAACGACTTGTCCTTACTGCGGCACCGGCTGTGGTATCGATCTTATCGTAAAAGACGGCAGGATCGTAAACGCACGCCCTACGCAGGCCCACCACGTAAATGACGGCGAGCTATGCTTAAAAGGTATGTTCGGCTGGGAGTTCGTAAACTCTCCGAAACGCCTTGCCAAACCTATGATCCGTAAGAAAAACGGAGTATTTGATAGAAGCGGCAAACTTGAGGAGGTAAGCTTCGAGGAGGCTTATGATTTCGTAGCGTCTAAATTTAAAGAGACCGTCGAAAAACATGGCTCAAACTCGATAATGGGTTTTAGCTCGGCGCGCTCAAACAACGAAGATAACTACATTTTTCAGAAATTTTTCCGCGCTCAGGGCAGTAATAACGTCGATCACTGCGCCCGTCTTTGACACGCTCCTACAGTGGCAGGTCTTGCCAACACGCTAGGAAACGGCACAATGACGAACGATTTGGTAGAATTTGCTACCGATACGGACGTATTTTTGCTCATCGGCACCAACACGAGCGAGTGCCATCCGATCATCGCTATGCAGATGCAGCGAGGCTTGCAGCGCGGCGCTAAGATGATCGTCGTAGATCCGAAGCGCACCGATATGGCGAAAAAAGCGGACATCTATCTGCAAATCCCGGTGGGTGCGAACATTAAGACGCTAAATACCATTATGCACGTTATCATCGCCGAAAATTTGCAAGACGACGAGTTTATCAAAAACTACGCTCACGGCTATGAATATTTAAAAGAAGCGGTTAAGGACTTTACTCCCGAACGCTTCGAGGCTGAGACGGGCGTGAAAAAAGAGCTCATCGTAGAGGCTGCTAGACTTTACGGCAAAGCAGGCACCGCGGCGATCTGCTACACTATGGGTATCACGCAGTTTAGCGACGGTACCTCAAACGTCTTTTCGCTTTCAAATTTAGCTATTTTGACGGGAAATTTAGGTAAAAGAGGCGCAGGCGTAAATCCTTTGCGCGGTCAAAATAACGTCCAGGGCGCATGCGACATGGGCGCGCTACCTAATGTCATCCCGGCAGGCGCGGTAAATTCCGCTTACGCTCAGGAGCAGGCGCGCAGAGTATGGCACTTCGAGCTAAATCCAACTCCAGGCTTTAAGCTTACGATTGCTCCCGATAAGATGGATAGCGGCGAGCTGAAGCTGCTCTACGTTTACGGCGAGAACCCCGTAATGAGCGATCCTTGGACGGAGCACTTCGTGCATGCAACGCACCATCTGGATTGCTTTATCGTGCAGGATCTTTTCTTTACCGAGAGCGCACAGAAGGCCGACGTCGTACTACCTGCTGCCGGCTGGGGCGAGAAGGATGGCACCTTTTTAAACACTTCCCGCCGCGTTCAGCGCACGCGCAAGGCAAGCGAGCCGGCTCCTGGCGTAGAGCCTGATTGGAAGGTCGTTTGCAATATCGCACAAAGAATGGGACTTGAAGGGTTTGATTTTTTAAGCGCGGAAGAAATTTGGAACGAAGTGCGTGCGTTAATGCCTAAATTTTTCGGCGGTATTAGCTACTATAGGCTAGATAAGCTAGGCGGCATAAGCTGGCCATGTCCAGATGAAGATCATCCGGGCACACCGGTGCTTTACGCAGATCATAAATCGATGCTGCCTGACGGTAAATTTAGAATGGTGCCGGTACTTTACGTGGATGATAAAGAGGAGCGCGCTAAAGCTGAGGCGGATTTTAGAGCCAAGATGAAGATCCCGGATGATTATCCGGTAGGAAGCGGCGCGCTTAGCGAGATACCGGATGAAATTTATCCGTGCTTGTTTACGACCGGGCGCAAAGTCTATCACTACCACACCGGCACGATGACGAGAGAGTGCCGCGCGCTGGAATACGGTGCGGGCGCGGAAGGCGCGCTCATCGAGGTAAGCCCCGATATCGCACGCGAACGCGAGCTTACCGAAGGTTGCTACGCGCTCGTCAAAAATAAGCGCGGTCAGATCGCTGCGAAGCTTCGCATAAATCCGGATCTGAAAGAGGGCACGATCTTTACGACCTTCCATTACAGCGAGGCCGACGGCAACGAGCTCGTGCATGCGGGCGATCTGGATCCGCTATCGGGCATCCCGCCGCTAAAAATGACGATCGCAAATATCAGAAAGCTTAGCGAGAGCGAGTTTATCGAGTTCAGAAGACAAAACGAGATGTCGATGCACTCTGAAAAACCTTATCTATCGCCGGTTCATAAGTAGTTTGGGCGGCAAGCTCCGCCCGCTTTGCAAGGATGAAATTTAATCGCGGCTGCACGTAGCGGCAAAATTTGATGAAATTTTATCTTTGCGGGCGCTTCATGGCCGCTTGTGCTCACGGTGCAAGCGGCTCGTGGAATTTTCCACGCGATTTTTTAAATACAAAACTGCGAGTGCTTTAAATTTACGCACGCCGCTTCGGCTTTACTTCGGCGAATTAAGGCTATTTAAGCAAAATTTCACTACGATACGGGCGAAATTAAAATAAGGAAGGTCTATGGAGCCGATTTATAGGGCGGAGATAGTTAAATTTAAAGGAGATGAAAGAAGGATCGTAAGCGATATCTTGGTGCGCGAGATCAAGCTTGAAATTTTACTAAACAGCAAGCGTTTCGGCGCGCTAATGGCGACTCCGAGCGATCAGAAAGCGCTTGCGGTAGGCTATTTGCTTAGCGAAAATTTGATCTCGGACGCAAGCGGTATAAAAAGCATCGAGCTCGCGCCTGACGGACTTAGCGTGAATGTATGCGGCGAGATAAACGAAAAGCGGATAAATAGCTTCGATACCGAAAAAGTCATCATCAGCGGCTGCGGGCGCAGCTCTACCGCAAATATCGATCCTGCAGCTATGGCGGCGCGCAAAGTCCGCTCGGACGCTAAATTTCATAAGAATGAAATTTTAAATTTGATGAGCGAGTTTTACACGCAGTGCGAGCTTTATGAGATGACGGGCTGCGTGCACACCGCAAAGCTCTTTACCGCGGGCGGCGAGTATTTTATCGGCGAGGATATCGCCCAGCACAATACCATCGATAAATCCGTCGGCAAGGCGGTCTTGGCGGGGTGCGATACGCAGGGCTCGCTTCTTTTGGTAAGCGGCAGGCTAAGCTCTGAAATGGTCGCCAAAGCCGTGATGAGCGGCATTAGCGCGCTTGTTTCGCGCACGGCTCCTACGAGCCTCGGCGTCGTGATCGCGCGTAAATTTGATCTTACCCTTTGCGGCTTCGCGCGCGGCGAAAATTTAAACGTCTATAGCGGCGAAGAGAGAATTTTGAGTTAAGAGGGCGGCATGGAGATAGATATCAAGATAGACGATAAAAAAGCAAGCGAGATCAAAAGGCTGATTTTAAATTTACTAAATCCGAGCGGCAAGCTCGATTGCGGCGCGGCGTTTAAGATCGCTGCCAAATTAGGCGTAGATGCAAGCGTCGTAGGAGATCTCGCGGCGCGCGAAGGGATACGGATAGATCGCTGCGAACTCGGTCAATTCGGCAAGCTGCAATGTAGCGGAGGTAGCATAAAAGCGCTGCAAAAGCTAGATCCGCTTTTGGATGAGAAAAGACGGATTTTTTGCCGTGACGCCCGAGCCGTAGCTAGCGGCGGAGTGGGGTTTGATACAGTGCGCTCTACGCTTAAGGAGCACGGCATAGACGTGAAATATTGTCAGCTGGGCTGCTTTAAGGAGAAGAAAGGCAAAAGAATGAGGGTAAAAACAAAAACTTGGATCGAAAATGCGCAGGGCGAGCTCATTTTCGGCAAGGGCAAAACCGAAGTGCTGGACGTGATCGCCCAAACGGGCTCCATCTCTAAGGCCGCCGAGGTTTTGGGGATGAACTATAAAAAGTGCTGGAGCCATCTGCAAATTTTACAAAAAAATCTGCAAGAGGAGCTCTTTAGCACTAAGCAAGGCGGCGGCAATGCCGCAGGCACGACACTAAATGCGCGCGCCTATGAGCTGATCGCCGCGTATAAACAGCTGCAAAGCGATATAGAAAACTACGCAAACGAGCGCTTTAAGGAGCTTTTTTTGAAAAAAGAGGGCGAGAAAGACGCAAGTAAAGCGAAAGATAAAAACCATTAAATTTTAAAGGAGAGAACGATGTTTGTAAAGCTAAACGAACGAACCTATCTAAACAAAGACAGGATCACGCGCATCAAGGTAGATAGCGTCCAAGACGGTATCAGAATTCGCTTCTACGAGGGGCAGTTTCAAGTCGCCAAAAGCGGCAGATTTGAAAGCGAAGAAAAAGCGATGGAGTGGTTGCAGAAAAATTTTATCGGCAAATAGGCGCAAAGCGCGCTTTATGACCGCGCGAGCAGCTTGCGAACAGATCCGCAAAATACGCTCTTCGTGATACGGTAGCGACTTGCCGCTCATTAGCACTACGATGATTTTCGGGTTTGTGCTTTTAAGAAGAGCCTACGCAAAGATGTTGCAGTAAATTTACGGCGAACGAGCTTCGGATATAGAGCCTAGCGTAGTGTGTAAATAGAGGATGTAGCTACGCAAATAAGGTCTATGACGGCATTCGTTCGCCAAATTTACTTGAAAGATTCATCATTTTAACCCTGTCAACGGCATTTTTCGGTCAGTTTTGCTTATCGTGCCTATATAGTATTTATATTTTATTAAGTACTCATTGGATATAGTCGCGAGCAAAATTTTAAGGGGAAATTTTGAAAAGCTTCAAACTTCGGTTTATTTACGCTATCTGCGTGGTGGTCGTATGTGCGCTGTATCTATTAGCCGAAAGATCGGGTCTTGTGGAGCGCAAACAAACCCATTTTACCGTTACTTCAGATACAAACGTCTCAAAAGTGCCGGGTCTTAGCAAATACGTAACTCAAGAAGAGGTCGATAGCTTTGCGTTTCGCTACTGGGATATAGATTACAATTCAAATCCGAAAAACGTATTTAAAGAACCCACCATTGACGTAGAGCTAAAAAGACTTTTAAAAAGCAAGCAAACTGATAAAATTTTAAAATTTATGAAAGATAATAATTTATCTGTCGATCATACTATGCACGGAGGGGTAACACCCGTAATGTATTCTAGCTTTTGGGATGATACAAATACCACTCAAGAGCTTATAAAGCTAGGTGCGGATATACATAAAAAAGATGAATACAAGCTATCCGCTATGGCTTATGCGATAGAAAACAATGCTACTAAAGCAGTAAGACTACTTTTGGATAACGGCGTTAAATTTGAAGAAGTCAAAATGGTGCAGGGCTATATAGTTTGCCCTAGATATTCTGACGACACCGAAATCATAGTTGGCAACAATATAGATATAAAATTACGTACTGAGTGTCTAATCAATCATGATCACTCAAAAGATCCTGTTTATCCATTAAACTATGCAATATATAGTAACCTTATAGAAATTGCCGATATGATGCTACAAAGAGGTATGAAACCGAAAGCATATGAAGGTCCTTTGTATTATTTAAGTAATAGCAGCATTCCATTTCAGCGAAAAGAAATATTTAAAAGATCTATTTATACTTTTCTTCCGCGGGATATGATGTATAAAGATAAATTAAAATTATTAATAAAACATAATATAGATGGCTTGCCTGATAAAGATGACTTTATTGTAGCCCGCAACAATTGTCTGAATAATACAGCCATGTCTATAAAAGAGAAGGAGTCTTACATAAACCATATGAATGATTACTGCTATGGAGAGAAGATTTTAGAATCATACGATTGGGCTCTTCGAGGCAGATGGGAAGTTAAAAATAACGAAGAAAAAGATAAAGGAACCGATAGATACTGGAAAGAAAAAGATTTTATAAAATTTTTCGGCTATATGCCAAATGATAAAAAATGTACTAAGCTAGAACCGGATATTAAAATATTAAATTTCTACAATATGAAAATAGATAGATATAAAGCTCTTTGCGGCAATGGGCTAAGTGATGAAGAGATTTTGCAAAAAAACAGCCTTAAAGATAAAAATAGTACCGAGGCATTCGACATTGAGACATTTTTTAAATATTTAAATTTTGAGGAAATGCTAGAGGAAGCGAAAGTGAAAATTCTACATAACGGCGAGAAAATAGATATAAAAGATTATGCCGAAATTCTAAGACAAGAAGCGGCTAAAAAACTAGATAGTAATCAATAAATTTGAAGGAGTAAAACTATATAGCATCAGAAATTAAGTGATATAGTGGGCAAAGCTTTTCTAAATTCTCATTAAAATTCCTTCCTGCCAGGCCGTAAAGCTTTAAATTAATCCAAATTTCACTATAATTAATCACTTAAATTTTAAAGGCCGCAAATGCTAAGCTTAGACGAAATTCGAAAAAATATCATCCTAAAACAAGGCGTGCACTATTTTGATTTCGCGGCTTCGGGGCTTGCTTATGAGCCCGTAGAGCGCGAGATAGCGGACGTCCTCAAAACCTACGCCAACACCCACTCCGACAGTAGCTCTAGCGCCATCATCACGCAGCGGCGCTACGAGGGCGCGCGAGAGAGCCTGAAAAAGCTGCTGGGGCTTGACGAGCGGTTTTGTCTCATCGCCTGCGGGCAGGGCGCGACGGCCGCGATCAAGAAATTTCAGGAGCTGCTCGGCATCTACCTGCCGCCTGCGACCAGAGGCGCGATCGGCGAGGCAAATTTACGCGCCGCGCAGCTTCCGCTCGTACTCGTTTCGCCCTACGAACACCACTCAAACGAGCTTAGCTTTCGCGAGGGGCTTTGCGACTACCTGCGCGTGCCGCTTAGCGAGTCCGGCGAGATCGATCTGCTTGCACTCGAGCGCATACTGAAGCTAAACGCCGGACGCCGTATCATCGGCTCGTTTAGCGCCGCCTCAAACGTCACGGGCGTCGTCAGCGACTACAAAAAAATCAGCGAGCTAATCAGAGCCGCGGGCGGCATCGTCGCCTTTGACTGCGCGGCGCTGAGCTCGCACGCAAATTTAGACTGCGATTACTTCGACGCGATTTTCCTATCGCCGCATAAGCTATTAGGAGGACCTGCTAGCTGCGGGCTTTTGGCGATCAAAAAGGAGCTTCTAAATAGCGATGTGCCGACATTTGCCGCGGGTGGGACGGTCGCCTACGCCAGCCGCGAAGGGCACGTGTTTTTGAAAAATCCTGAGCAGCTAGAGGAAGGCGGTACGCCGCCTATCATCGGGCTTGTGCGGGCAAATTTGGCCTACGCGCTGCGAAACGAGGTGGGTTTTGAGAGGATAAAAAGCATCGAGGACGAGCTAGCGCGGCTTTTTGAGAGCGAGCTAGCAGGCATTGACGAGATCATAAACTACGCTCCAAAGGGCGCGCCGCGGCTGCCGATTTTTTCCTTTAACGTGCGCGGCGTTTCGGCGTATGATTTTGCCGCAAGCCTTAGCAACGACTTCGGCATCCAGACGCGCGCGGGCGTGATGTGCGCAGGCCCGTACGCTCACGATCTGCTGGGTATCAAGGAGGGTCGCATGCCAGAAGCCAAGCCCGGCTTCGTGCGCGTGAGCCTGCACTATACGCACACCGAGCAAGACGTGCTATATCTAGTTGGCGCGATAAAATCCTGCATCAAAAATCACCGCGAGCTTTGGGGCGAGGAAAAGGCGATGTATGAGATGTTTGGCGGGAAGATTTAAGCAGCGAGAGGCTAGGGCTCTGCCGCTTTTTTTAGCTCGTGAAATTTTATAAAATCCCGCGCCGTTTTTAAAATTTATCGGAATTCTACGCCGTCTGCTTGGAATTTTACGCGGGTTTTGCGCCGCAGAATTCTTACCATCGTTCCGCCTTTGCGCTGCAGGCAAAATAAACGACACGCTCTGTGGAATTAAAATTTAGAATTTGAAATTCCGCGCCTAGAAATTGTGGAATTTCAAAATCCTGTTAGCTGCATTCGCGGCTAAGTTTTAAAATTTCTTAGCAATGGAATTTCAAAATTTCACGCCGCGCCGCTAGGTAAAGCCATGCCTGTAAATTTCAAAATTTCAAGGCGCAAATTTTTATGCTCTGTTTCGCCAGATGCGCCGCGCTAGATGGTTCGCAGTAAAAATTTGAAGAAATAATATTAGTGCCGCGCGAATAAAATTCTAAAGCAAAATAAAGCTTATCCGCACTTCGCGCAGAATTACTCCAGCCCTAAAAACGCGCCGTTTTCAAATCCGAAATAGATCCTCTCGCCCGCGCTCCAGCGCCGCTTATCCTGTGCCGTGACGCATTTTAGTAGCACGTCGCCCGCCTTGATCTTGATGAGCAGCGAGGAGCCGTACTGAAGCGAAACCGAGTGCAAAATCCCCGCAAAGCAGCGCTCAAACGGGCTTTGGGATAATAAAATTTTACTCGGATTTATCGCGATTTTGCGGGCGCGTGCGAGCTCCTCTTCAAGGCGCAGCGAAATTTCATCCGAAAATTTTAAAACTCCGTTTTGCACGTCAAAGATATTTTTGTATTCAAACTCGCATATCTTGCCGCGATGCAGAAATACGCTTCTTTGCGCGATTGCGCTGAGCCATTTCTCATCGTGGCTGGCGATGATAAAGCCGCAGCCGTAGCGACTCCGCATAAATAAAATCGCGCGCGCAAAGAGCTTGGAGGCGGCAAGATCGAGGCTGTTGGTCGGCTCGTCGAGCAGATAGAGCTTCGCGCGCTGCGCCAGAGCAAGCGCAAACGCGATGCGCTGCGTCTGCCCCGAGCTAAGCTCGAAATGCTTCTTTGATAAAAAACTTCTATCAAGCCCCGTTAGGCCGAGCGCTTCATCCACTCGCTCGTCAAATTCCGCAAGCGCACCGCGGCTTTTGAGCGCAAATTTAAAATTTTGCTCCACGCTGCGTTTTAAAAGCACGGGCTCGGGCAGCAGTAGGCAGATCTGCCGCAACGTCTGCAAAGAGGGCGTCTGCTGCCCCCAAAGCTCCACGCTGCCGCCGTTCGGACGCTGCAAAAAAGCCAAAATCCGCAGCAGCGTGGATTTGCCGCTGCCGTTGGAGCCCAAAAGCGCCGTGATGCCGCTCGTATTTAGATCGAGGCTGGGGATATTTAAAATTTCGCTCCGTCCGTAGCGCAGCACCAGATCTCGTACCGAGATCAGCTCGCTATTGGGTACAGATCGCGCGGCGGCGGAATTCTTATCCGTAAATTTCTCGCTCTTGGAATTCTCACCCGTGGAATTTGCACTAATGGAATTCTCGGTCGGAGAATTTTTACTCGTAGAATTTTCTGAAGTAAAATTTTTACTCGTAGAATTCTCGCCTGCAGAATTTACGTCTGTGGAATTTTTGCTCATAAAATTTTCGCGCTCCCGCTCCGCCCGGTTTTTGTCCGCGAAATTCTTGCTCGGACGCGTTTGCTTATCTGCATTCATCGATCTAGTCTTTTTAGCGCGTGGATGGCTAAATTTACCGCAAACGCTATTAAAATCAGCACCAGCGCGAGCGCTATACCCATCGCAAACTCGCCCTTGTTGGTCTCAAGTGAGATCGCCGTGGTGATCGTGCGAGTGAAATATTTGATATTGCCGCCGATCATCATCGCTACGCCTACCTCGGCGACTATCCGCCCGTAAGCGGTGGCGATGACGACCAGCAGGGCGTAGCGCAGCTCGTAAAGCACGCAAAGAATTAAATTTAGCGGGCTTAGGCGGTAGTTCATAATGTTTAGATAGTGCTTCTTATCCATATTTTCGATGACGCTGGCGCTTAGCGAGACGATGATGGGAAGCGCCAGCACAAACTGCCCGAGCATTACGGCCTTGAGCGTAAAAAGCAACCCCAGCTCGCCAAAAGGGCCGTTTCTGGAGATGAAAGCGTAAAGGATCAGTCCTATCGCCACCGTGGGCATCGCAAGCGCTACGTCGCTTAAAAGCCTAAGCGTTCTGCGAGCGCGAAATTCGTAAAATCCGAGGATAAATCCTATCGGAAAGCCGATTAAAATCGCAAAAAATATCGAGATGCTCGAAGTATAAAGCGTCGCTTTAATCGCCGAAAATGTCTCCGCGTCGCCGCTAAAAAGCAGTCCGAATGCGCTTAAAATTCCTTCTAAAATAAAGTCCAAGATTGTGTCCTAAATGTTCTATTCTGGCAAATTTATATGCTATAATAGCATATTTTTTAAAGGAGATAACATGAAAAAAATATTTTTTGTTTCGCTCGCTCTTAGTGCGAGCCTTTTTGCCGCCGATAACGATTTGGTGATGGCAACTACAACGAGCACCGATAATACGGGCTTGCTAGACGCTATCTATCCTGCGTATAAGGCGGAAACCGGCGTCGATGTCAAATGGACGGCGGTAGGTACGGGTGCTGCTTTAAAGCTTGGCGAAAACTGCGATGCGGACATACTTTTCGTGCATTCGCCGAAGGTCGAGAAAGAATTTGTAGAAAAAGGCTTCGGCGTTGATCGCACGCCCGTTATGTATAATGATTTTATCCTCATCGCCGATAAATCCATCGCGCCTAAATTTAAAGGCAAGGACCTTAAAGGTTCATTCGAGCTAATCAAGGCGGAGAAGATTAAATTTTTCTCTCGCGGCGACAAATCTGGCACCGATAACAAAGAGAAAGGAATTTGGAAAAAGGTCGATGGCGCCGTGCCTGAAAACGAGGCGTGGTATAACCAAACCGGTCAAGGTATGATCGCCACGATCAACGCAGCCGCCGAGCAAAAGGGCGTGACCTTCACCGATCGCGGCACCTACATCAAATACGAGGATAATAAAAAGGGAAATCCGGATATGGTCATCATCAACGAAGGCGATAACGATCTGAAGAATTTTTACTCCGTAATCGCGGTCAATCCGAAGCACTGCCCAAAAGCCGACTACGAAAACGCGCAGCGCTTCATCAAATGGATCACTAGCGAGAAGGGGCAGAAGTTCGTAGGCGATTTCAAGCTGCTAAATAAGCCGCTTTTCACTCCTGATGCGAATACTCGCAAGAATTAGCTCTAGCTAAATAAGGCTAAATTTAAAGCCCAAAGGCGAAGCGCCGTCTTTGGGCTTTTGCTTTTTCATAAATCAATCCGCGTGCCTTTAAATTTAGCTCTTTTGCTTCTAAATTTAGCGGGCGTTTTTTACCGCGTCTTTTTACGATACATTTTTTACTTTCTCGCCATACGTTTAAATTTATCGCAGCTTCGTTTGTCTGTAATAGGCTTAAAATTTCAGCTATATTTGGGATCAGTGGGGATAAATTTCAGTCGCGTTCGGATATGTTTTAATGTCTAGCGATATTTATACAGCGCAAAATTTAGTAGTATTTATGTGTGACTCTAAATTTTAGTTTGTTGGGAATTTAATTTGAAGTTGCGGTTAAGCTCGGGCGTATGAAAAACGCCCGAGCGTGTGAAGCTATGAAATTTTATGCCCGGTTACAAAGCCTGCTTTGTCACGCGCTGATAAAATTGCCTTTCAAGCTCTAGCAAAACTACCGAGCGCGCGGCTATAAAATTTCACTTTGCGTTAGCGAGCTATTCGACTTCGGCGTCGATGACGTCGTCGTCTTTTTTGCCGCCGTTTGAGCTGGAGCTTTGCGATCCGCCCTGATTTGCGCTGGCAGCCTTGTATAGATCCTCGGCGACCTTGCTTAGGGCTTCTACTTTAGAGTTTATCGCTTCCTTGCTCGCGTTTTTATCCTTTAGCACGGCTTTTAGATCATTTAGCGCGCCCTCGATCTTAGCGCGTAGATCGCCCGGCACCTTCTCGCCCATCTCGCTTAGGCTCTTTTCGGTTTGATGTGCGATGCTATCGGCTTGGTTGCGCGCTTCGACGGTCTCTTTGCGCTTGTTGTCTTCCTCTTTGTGAAGCTCGGCATCCTTGACCATCTTATCGATCTCGGCGTCGCTTAAGCCGCTTGAGCCAGTGATGCGGATGTCGGTTGCTTTACCGGTGGCTTTGTCTTTTGCCGAAACGGTTAAAATTCCGTTCGCATCGATGTTAAATTCCACCTCGATCTGCGGTACGCCGCGAGGAGCTGGCATGATGCCTTCAAGATTGAAATTTCCTAGCGATTTGTTGTCCTTCGCGAACTCGCGCTCGCCCTGCAAGACGTTGATCGTAACGGCGCTTTGATTATCCTCTGCTGTCGAGAAGGTTTGAGATTTTTTCGTAGGTATCGTAGTTCCCTTTTCGATGATCTTGGTCATAACGCCGCCCAGGGTTTCGATGCCGAGGCTTAGCGGAGTCACGTCGAGTAGTAGCACATCTTTTACGTCGCCTTTGATGACCGCGCCTTGGATTGCAGCGCCGATCGCTACGACTTCATCAGGGTTTACGCTCTTATTTAGCTCCTTGCCGAAAGCCTTTTTGACCTCCTCTTGCACGAGTGGCACGCGCGTCGAGCCGCCAACCATGACGACCTCTTTTATGTCGTTCATGCTAAGACCCGCATCGCTTACTACCTTTTTGAGAGTGCTTATGGTCTCATCTACCAAAGAATCGATCATACTTTCAAATTTAGCTCTAGTGATGGTTTTCATCAGGTGTTTAGGACCTGTGGCATCAGCGGTAATGAAAGGTAAATTTACCGTAGTTTCCATCGCGCTGCTTAGCTCTTTTTTGGCGTTTTCCGCAGCCTCTTTTAGACGCTGCATAGCCATGACATCGCCACGCAAGTCGATGCCTGTTTCAGATTGAAATTCCGAGGTTAAAAAGTCGATCAGCTTGTTATCGAAATCATCGCCGCCCAAAAATGCATTACCGCCGGTAGCTAAAACTTCTACGACGCTATCGCCGGTTTCTAGCACGGTTACGTCGAATGTACCGCCGCCCAGATCGTAAACGACGATCTTTTCGGATTCTTTTTTATCCAGTCCATACGCAAGCGCTGCTGCGGTAGGTTCATTGATGATACGAAGCACGTTTAAGCCTGCGATTGTTCCTGCTTCTTTCGTCGCCTTTCTTTGGCTGTCGTTGAAATACGCAGGCACGGTGATGACCGCATCGACAACCGGCTCGCCCAGAAACGCCTCAGCATCCTCTTTTAGCTTGATTAGCACCTTGGCTGAAATTTCTTGCGGCGTATAAACCTTGCCCGCGATCTCTACCGCGCACGCGCCATTTCGGTCGATAATCTTATACGGTAGGCGCTTTTTGGCCTCCTGCGCATTTTTTTCATTCATCATAAGACCCATGATGCGCTTGATCGAGTAGATCGTCTTTTCCGGGTTAGTGACTGCTTGGCGCTTGGCGCTGTCGCCTACTAAAACCTCGCCTTTGTCGGTGAAAGCGACTACCGACGGAGTGGTGTTTTTACCCTCTTTATTCGGTATGATCTTGCTCTCGCCACGCTCGAATATGCTTACGCACGAGTTTGTTGTTCCTAGGTCGATGCCTATGACTTTTGCCATTTTTTATCCTTTGTATTGAATTTAAAATTTTAAAATTTGAGCGATTATTTCGCCACTACTACCATAGCAGCGCGTAAAACGCGCTGCTTATACATATAGCCTTTTTGATATACTTGAACGATATCGCCCGAGTTTGCACCCTCCGCCTCGATCATCGAGATCGCGTTATGCACGCTAGGATCAAATCCCGCATCCGTCGCTATCGGAACGATACCGTATTTTTCAAAAGTCTTTGTAAAAAGGCTTAGACATTGTTTTACGCCTACTTCAATTTTATCTGCAAGCTCATTACCTTCCACATCAATTTTGGCGGCCTCCTCAAGCGCATCGATTATCGGCAGCAGATCCTTAGCAAAGCTCTCGCTAGCGTAAGCAACAGCGCTATCTTTTTCTTTTTCCAAACGTTTTTTGAGATTTTCAAAATCCGCATTGGCGCGGTAAAATTTATCAGTGATCTCACTCAGCTCGTTTTGAAGCTTTTGTATCTGCGCGTCAGTATCGTCGCATGTCTGCGCCTCTTGTGGCTCGCTCGCCTCTGACGCGCACTGCTTGCAAACCTCTTTTTCTTCACTATCGCACGCTGCATTTTTATCGCCGTGCTCTTTAAATTTATGGCTCATGCTACTCCTTTAGCGTAGTTAAAAAATTTCTCGTAATTCTCGTAAACGCTGCCTGCGCAGATCATCGTAGCGTCCTCGCCTTCGAATTTTACGGGGCGTTTGATCCCCATAAATCCGTGCTCGAAGTAGGGCGCGAAGATCAAATTTTTAGTAAAATTTACGGCGATCGAGGGGTTGAGTAAAATTTTAAACCGCTCGTCTTTGAAAATTTTATATGCTACGACCTCGTTACAAAGAAATTCGATTTTAGAATTTTTTAGCTCTTTAATTTTGGTGCTAAGCTCGCGCAGACCGATCTGTATCGAAGCTAGCTCCAAATCTCCGAGTGAAATTCCTATTAAATTTGATAGGAATTTAAAAACTCTAAAATCGTATTTTAAGATAATCTCGTCCGTTCTAAATGTAAGGATTATGAAACGATCATCATGATTGATGACCTCGCTTAGGGCTTCGTTTTCGGCGTTGAAAATCATACAGTAAATTTCAAAATCCTCAAGCACCGCTTCTAGCTCGCGAGCATCGTCTATTTTTAACTCATCGTCGAAGCTAAGTCTAGCGCGCCAGTAATCCTGCATCGTCGCAACCGTCGGAATTCTACCACCACTTACATGAAGCTGCGTCAAAGCCCCCTCGTCGCTTAAGCGCTTAAAATAAATTCGAATGCTAGACGCGGACATCGCTACGCCCATACGCTCACCCAGCTCTGAAGATCCGATCGGGGTATTGCTATCGAGATAGGCGGAAATGATGGATTCCAGGATCATATCACGTTTATTCGTTTTCACTTTTAGCACTCTTTCGGTAAGATTGCCAGTATTATACAACATTGAGTGGTAGGATGTCAAGGTTTTTATATAAATTTTATAAAATTTTAGCAATCGGGTCCTGAGTTTGCTAAATTTTAACTATGATTTTTTGAGCTGAGTGGAATTCTTGGAATTCTTGGAATTCTTGGAATTCTTGGAATTCTTGGAATTCTTGGAATTTATCGCGGTGCCGTCGCGGTAAATTTTATCGTATTTTTTGTATCTGTAAACACAAATTTTATCGCATAGCTGATTTAGAGTTTCGTCGTATACGCTAGATTAAATTCTATTTTGCAAAAATAGCGAATTGGCAGTGTAGCCGTAAATTTCGTGCTTACCAGCTAAAATTTTGTCATTTGCTGAAAATGTGAAGTTAAATGCCAAAAAACGCAAAATTCCCGCATAAATGGCGCGCAAGCTAGACAAAAGTGCTAGGCAAGTAAGCGGTACAAGAATTCGCAAAGCTCAAAATTTCACTAGCTGGCGCAAATTTAAATATACTTTAACGAATAGAAGTGTAAAATACGCCTCAAATTTCAACGATCAAGGGTTTTTATGCTAAAAGACATCTTCCTTTTCGGCGGTTTAATTTCTTACGACCACACTTTTATCTACCTTTTTTACTTCTTTTTGGTCGTCGCTATCATCGTAGCCGTCGCGCTTTGCTCCACTCGCTCGCTTCAGCTTGTGCCCCACGGCATGCAAAACATCGCCGAAGCCTACCTAAGCGGCGTACTAACGATCGGTAAGGATGCGATGGGCAGCGAGGAACAAGCCAAAAAATATCTTCCGCTAATCGCAACATTGGGATTTGTGATATTTTTTAGTAACGTTATCGGCTTGGTGCCGGGCTTTGAGTCGCCGAGCGCGAGTCTAAATTTAACCCTTTCGCTTACGCTTTGCGTTTGGTTGTATTACCATTTTGAGGGTGTTCGCGAGCACGGCGTGATCAACTACCTAAAGCACTTTATGGGCCCGGTGAAAATCCTAGCGCCGTTTATGTTCGTCATAGAGATCGTCTCGCATTTTTCGCGCGTCGTATCGCTTTCTTTCCGACTTTTCGGAAACATCAAAGGCGACGATACCTTCCTGCTCGTTATGCTTACTCTCGCTCCTGCGCTAGTGCCGATGGTGCCGTTTGCGCTGCTTACTTTTATGGCGATTTTGCAGACTTTTATTTTCATGGTTTTAAGCTACGTTTATCTAGCGGGCGCCGTGATCGTCGATGAGCATTAACTTTAAGCGAAATTTCTTATACTTCCTCGTGGGTGCGTCGTTCGGATTGATTTTCGTCGGCGCATTCGTCTTTTTTGCCTATCCGTCATTTTATTTTTTGGGGTTAAAATTCCTCTTCATCTGCACCGCTCCAGGCGTGATATGCGTAATCATCACCTGCTTGATGGTTGATGTTTTCGATCTGAAAGAAAAGCTCCTTAGCGGCGGCGAGTAGAATCTATCCGATTAAATTTTAAAATTTAGCCACGCCGTGTGCCGCTACAAGCGAGTATTAAAGCAAAAAATTGTAAAATTACGCGAAATTTTTATTCTAAAAGGTTAAGTTTATGTTTGAAACTGTGATCGGCCTGGAGGTACACTGCCAGCTAAATACCAAAACAAAAATTTTCTGCTCCTGCCCCACGAGCTTCGGCGATGAGGCGAATTCGCACGTATGCCCGACCTGCTTGGCGCTTCCGGGCGCTCTTCCTGTGCTAAACGAGGAAGCGGTTAAAAAAGCTATCAGCTTCGGCACCGCCGTCAATGCGACGATCAATCGCAAGTCGGTATTCGACCGCAAAAACTACTTCTATCCCGACCTCCCCAAGGCGTATCAAATTTCGCAGTGGACGATCCCGATCGTCGAGCACGGCGAGCTTTTTATAGCCTCGGACGGACAGAGCAAGCGCATCGGTATCACGCGTGCGCACCTAGAGGAGGACGCGGGCAAGAATAACCACGAAAGCTCGCGCAGCCTAGTCGATCTAAACCGCGCCGGCACGCCGCTTTTGGAGATCGTAAGCGAGCCTGATATGCGCTCTGCCGATGAAGCGGTCGCGTATCTAAAAAAACTCCACAGCATTTTGCGCTTTTTAAATATTAGCGACGCAAATATGCAGGAAGGCTCGTTTCGCTGCGACGTAAATGTCAGCATCCGTCCGCAAGGCGAGCAAAAGCTCTACACGCGCGTTGAGATTAAAAATTTAAACTCCTTTAAATTTATCCAAAAAGCGATCGAGTTTGAGATCGAGCGTCAGATCGAAGCGTGGCAGGACGGCAAATATGAGCAAGAGGTCGTGCAAGAAACCCGCCTTTTCGACACTGCTAAGTTTATCACCAAGCCGATGCGCAGCAAAGAAGACAGCGCCGAGTACCGCTACTTCCCCGATCCGGACCTGCTAACCGTGATCGTAGATGACGAGATGCTGGCTGCTGCGCAGCAGATCCCCGAGCTACCCGATCAGAAAAAAGCACGCTACGTCCGCGAGCTGGGCGTTAAAGAGAAGGATGCCGAGATCATAATCTCGACCTACGAAAACGCGCGATTTTTCGAGGATCTGATCGCGGCGGGGCACGAGCCGAAACTCTGCGTCAGCTGGCTTACCGTCGAGCTTGCGGGCAGGCTCAAAAACGGCGTTACGATCGAGGATTCGCCCGTAGGTAGCGCGAAGATGAACGAGCTTTTAGGCGCGATCGAAGGCGGCGCAGTGTCGCAAAAGGCCGCCAAAGAGGTGCTTGATTATCTAATGGAGCACGACGAGGCCGTAAGCTCGGTCATCGACAAGCTAGGCTTGAGGCAGGTAAGCGACGACGGCGCAATTTTGGAGATCATAGCGCGCGTGATGAGCGCAAACGAGGACAAAGTCGCAGACTATCGCGGCGGCAAGGACAAGCTATTCGGCTTCTTCGTAGGCCAAGTGATGAAAGAGGGCAAGGGCGCGTTTAACCCCGCGAAGGTGAACGAGCTTCTTAAACAGAAGCTAGGCTGATTTCGCAGCTTGCGCGGCGGCAAACGGCGAATTAAAAGCGGCGCGATGTATGCGATAGATGAAGCCTCTGGGATAAAATTTTAAATCCGCCCGTAGCGTTTTGCTTCGAGCTAAAGCTTTCAGGCGCCAATGACGAGGGCTTTTGTGTGTTATAATTTCATTCGGTGCGATCTCGGCGGCTACCCGCTCTCCTCGCGCACGTTTTGTTCTTTTGAGCTCGTTTTTTCTCGTGCGGGTCGTTTGCGTCGAGTGTCGGTCTGCGACGGAGGGGTTTAAGAAACGCGTCCGTTAGGAATTTTACTCACGGTTACCGTCAAAGCGCGGTAAAGCTTGTAGGGAATGCGTAAAATTGCTTTGCTTGCGAGAGCGAGAACGGAAGCTCGGGGTGCGCGGATAGGATCGAATACGTAGGGTCGAATTTGAGCGGCGAGTCGATGTGCAGGCTAAATTTAATCAATCGCTGCGTCGGATACGCGTGCCCCAAACCTTGCGCCAAACGATAACGTGGTGAGCGAGACCGCAAGATCATCTAGGCTCAAAGCACGCCTTGATAGATTTAAGCGGATTTAAAAGCGCGATTTGCGATCGGGCGTCTGAGTAAAATTTTTAAAAATTTGATTTGCTTCGGCGATGCACGAGTGAAATTTAAAACGTATAATGAAGTTTCAAAATTCTCATTCGTTCACTGCCGCGCCTTTTGTGAAAGTGTTTTTTGACGGAAGAGCAAAAACTTAAAAGTATGAAATTTTAGTAAGGTAAATTTTAAAAAAAGCGAAGTTCTGGCTGAGTAAATTTCAAAAGTGCAGAATTTTAACGAGACGAAATTTTGACGAGATGAAATTTCGAAAAGTGAATTTTAAAGCGTAGCTTCGGCTAGCGTTTGTGCAGGCTCATGTCGGCGCTTTTGGGCTAAATTTTCAAAGAGCGGGAATTTCAAGAGAATGAAATTTGAAAAACCGCAAATTTGCGAATAAATTTTTAAAAAGGAACATAATGAAAATCGCGGTTATAGGCGCTGGCAAATGGGGTAGCGCGCTTTTTGACGCGCTTAGTGCGAAAAACGAATGCGTCATCACTTCGCGCACGCCAAGGCAAATTCCGCATTTTGTAAGCGTGAGCGAGGCATTGGAGTGCGAAGCGCTCGTTTTCGCGCTCGCAGCGCAGCAAACCGCGCAGTGGCTGGATCAAAATTTCACCTACAAAAATCAAAAAATTCTAGTCGCTTCTAAGGGCATCGACGCGGCAAGCGGCAGGTTTTTGAACGAAATTTTTGAAGCGTATGTCGCGCGCGGCAATCTCGCTTATCTATCAGGTCCGTCGTTTGCCACCGAAGTTATGCAGAAGCTGCCTTGTGCGCTCGTCGTAAGCTCGTGTAACGAAAATCTAGCCGAACTTTTCGCAAGCGTCTTCCCTGCCTACATCAAGACCTATACGAGTGGCGATATCATCGGCGCAGAGGTATGCGGCGCGTATAAAAATGTCATCGCCATAGCTAGCGGTGTTTGCGATGGACTTGAGCTCGGAAATAACGCTAGAGCGAGCTTGATCGCGCGCGGCATCGTAGAGATCGCGCGCTTCGGCAAGTTTTTCGGCGCGCGAGACGAGACTTTTTTGGGCTTAAGCGGTGTGGGCGATCTGTTTTTGACCGCCTCGAGCGCACTATCGCGAAACTATCGCGTGGGACTAGGGCTTGCGCGCGGCAAAGGGCTCGAAGAAATTCTGCGCGAGTTGGGCGAGGTCGCCGAGGGTGTGGCTACAACCGAAGCGGTCGTAAATATCGCGACAAAGCACAAGATCTACGCTCCGATCGCTACCGAGGTCGCGCAAATTCTGCGTGGCAAGGACGTAAGAGCGAGTCTAAAAGACCTGCTTCGCAAAAAATGAGCCGTACGACGGAATTCTCTCGCTAAATTTTAGTGGTAAATTCGGTCTGTATAGTTTTGATTTATCCGCTATGTTTGTGAAATTTAGTTGCTGGTTTGCGGATTTTGGTCGTTGTTTGTTTGGATCTGCTTACGCGGCTTTGCCCGATAATTTTATGGGCTTGATTTTCGCCTTGCGGCTTCGCGCATCTGATACGACGCAAAATCGCAGCAAAATGGCGCTTGTATATGATGTGGCGTAGCGGCTTTGATTTGAAATTTAGCTTTAAGCTTGAGCGCGAAATTTTAAAGCGAGGTCGTAAAATTTTAAAACATTTAAGATGGATCGCAGGTAGTTTAGAAGCGCTATTGCTTCGTTTTGCTTGCAGCCGCCGATGGTCGGCAGTGGAGGGTGGAGCGGACTGCCCGTCTGCGACTGGGTAGGTCAAAATTTTTGATGTGTCAGATTTAAAAATTAAGGCGTGGTATTTTTTCTTTAGACGAGGCGGAAATGAGCCGAATAAAGGAGCGCAATCGTGGGCTTTGGATGGAATTCGCGGTAAAATAAGGCGGAAAGGCATAAATTTTGAAAATATTCAAGACAGATGATATGTAGTTTCGATAAATTTTTAGTGCTTGCAAAGGAGCGGACTATTCGTCCGCGACTGCGGCGAGTTAAAATTTTACAGAATGTCGGTGTATTATAAATTTTAATACAGGAGCCAAGGCGAAGTATTTTGTAGAAACATTTTGCTTCGCAAAAACGCTATGCTTGTTTTGAGATGATTTTTGGGGTTGCGCAGCGAAAATTTTGCGTAGGCTAGACGGAGTAGTCTGCCGAGCAAAATTTTAGCAAACTCCGCAAAAAGCGCTCAAAAGACAAGCCGCAAAGATAAAAGAGGAAAAAATGGAAAAATACGAAGGCTACAATCTCAGGTTCAAAGACGCTCTCGTCGGCGTGCAGTTTTTATTCGTCGCGTTTGGCGCGCTCGTGCTGGTGCCGATCTTAACGGGGCTTGATACGTCCGTGGCGCTGTTTACAGCGGGCATCGGCACGCTGCTGTTTCAGCTCATCACGCGTAAACACGTCCCGCCGATCTTTCTCGCGTCCAGTTTCGCGTTCATCGCGCCGCTAAGCTTCGGCGTGAAAGAGTGGGGCGTCGCCGCAACGATGAGCGGGGTTATCGCGGCGGGGCTTTTTTACGTAGTTTTGAGCCTGCTCATTAGGCTCAAAGGCGATGGATTTTTGCACAAAATTTTACCGCCCGTAGTCGTCGGTCCCGTCATCATGACGATCGGTCTCATCCTCTCGCCAGCAGCCGTAAATATGGTCATGGGCAAGGGCAAAGAGGCGCTCTATACGCAGGGACAGTCGCTTACTATCGCGCTCATCTCGCTCTCGGCGGTTATCGTTGTGATGATGTTTGGTCGCGGCATGCTGCGCCTTGTGCCGATACTTTGCGGCATCGCGGCGGGATACTGCGCGTCGCTGTTTGTCGGGATCGTGGATTTTACGCCGATTTTAACTGCGCCGTGGTTTACGCTGCCAAATTTCACCGCACCGGTTTTTAAGCTCGAAGCCGTGATCTACATGGTGCCTATCGCGATTGCGCCCGCGATCGAGCACATCGGCGATATGCTTGCTATCAGCAACGTCACGAAGGAAAATTTCCTCAAAAACCCGGGGCTTAAAAGCACGCTACTTGGCGACGGACTCGCGACGTCGCTGGCAGGCTGCTTCGGCGGGCCGCCAAACACTACCTACTCCGAGGTCACGGGCGCGGTCAGCATCACGAAGGCCTACAATCCCGCCATCATGACCTTTGCCGCGCTTACAGCGATACTGCTAGCTTTTGTGGGTAAGCTCGGCGCCGCGCTCTCCACGATCCCCGCTCCCGTCATCGGCGGCATTATGTTGTTGCTTTTCGGTATCATCGCTAGCGTGGGCATGGAAACGCTCATAAAAAACAGCGTGGATCTGGCCGAGCCGCGCAATATGATCATCGTCGCGCTCATCTTCGTCTGCGCGATCGGCGGCATGGTGCTGGATTTTGGCGCGATGAGTTTTAGCGGAGTGGGACTCGGCGCGCTCATCGGAATTACGTTAAATTTGGTGCTACCTAAGACCAAGCATTTTGACGGCTACTAAGTAAAATTTGCGCGGAGATTGCGTCGTTTCGCGCGGTTGCGGGTAAATTTGAGCTTGGACTTTGCCGTCAAATTTACCCGCAGTTTTCGCCATCAAATTTACCACGCCCTAAATTTTAAAATTTCCCCCGCAAACGCTTTCAAATTTCAAACGTTTTAAACTAGCAAGATATATAATTGCCTTATGAAAAAGACGAATAATTTAAGCAAATTTGATAAAAAGGCGCTAAGGCTGCTATTTGCGGTACTTTTCGTGCCGCTCTTCGTCTCGCTCGTTTTTATCTATGAGTTATCGGTGTATGATAGCTCGCGCGAGCTGCCCGCGGACGCACAAAAGATCGGCGGCAGCGATTATTACAACATCAGCGGCAAAATTTATCTACGCTCTTGGAACCTCGCTCCTTACGAGCTGGAGGGCGGCGCGGACGCGGCGAGTTTTCGCGCGCTTGATACCGGCAGATACTCCTACGCAAACGTCGGTATGGATGCTAGTAGCGTATTTTGCGGCGCTCGCAAGATGTCGGGGCTGGATCCCGCTCGCACGCAAAAGATCGGCTCTCGCTACTACAGCGACGGACGCGTGAGCTACTTTTGCTCGGACGTCACGCAGCGCACGGGCGGCGCTATAAGCTATATTTATAAAGTATTTTTCCATGCGTTCGGGCTCTCCAAATGGCCGCAGGAGTACAACTACCCATACGCTAGACTTGATACTAGCGCGCCTATCTCGCCGCTGACCGAGAGCCCTTACGTCGCCACGGACGGCGAGCGGGTATTTTACGAGGGTGAAATTTTAGCGGGTGCGGATGCAAAAAATCTAAAACAGATAAGGCTAAAAACCGTATACGAAGACGGCCCAGGCTCGCCCGCGCACTTTCGCCCGGTCGATCGGTGGCTAAGCGACGGACGCAGCGTCTATGCGGACGGCGAGAGGCTAAATTTAACGCCTAGCGAGCAGATGTATCTCGTGGAGCCAAACGCCGGTATAGAGTTTCTTTACGATCCGAAGGCGGGCGCAGTGCTTATGAACGGCGAGAGATTTGACCCCGCAAACGAGCCCTATACGCCGCTAAATTTTCAGAGCGGACATCAAGAATACATGCTGTTTGCGAGCAAAAACGGCATATTTTATCTAAGCAAGGATAAAATTTTAAATCGCCCGCGCGGCAGCGGCATTGAGGGTCGGCTCAAGGACGCTCTTTGGTACATTTATTATAAATTTGGCGGAGACGCTAGCAGGCTAAGCGCGCTAAAAAGGGCGGGCGACAATCCGTTTAAAGGCGCCGTGCGGCAGATCTCGGAAAGGCTGTTTAAGGACGACGCGGGATTTTATTATCTAAATTTCTACTCGCATAGCGTTTATGTCACGGGTCGCAGCGGCAGGCATCTGGATAAGCGGACGAATTTCATCGATCTGCGAAAGATCACGCTAGACGTGCATGATGATGAGGTGATGGCGCAGATCGCGGACGAGGCGGCGCGAAATCCAGAGATGTCGCAGCCGGTCTTTACCGCGCAGGACGTGGAGTATGAAAACGGCGCGGCCTTTTATATGTATTGCCTCGCGGCGGTTTTATTGCTCGGAGCTTGGATTTACAGCTACCTTAGAAAACGCAGCTTGCGACGCGGCTAAATTTGGCGGTGCGACGGAAGGTAAATTTAGAGCAAAACAAAAATACCGATGTCGTGTTATCCAGCGCACCCTTGGCTACAGAAGGTAAATTTAAGAGTAAGACGACGACGCGGCGGAGCAGTAAATTTAAGATAGTATTGCGGTTATCGGTACGGCAATGCGGCAAAATTTATGGGCGCTGTGATTGTGGGTACGGTAGCGTGGCGGCGGGATGCGATTGAACGTGTGTAAAAGTTTGCCGGTGCCGAATTGCCGGTTTATCAGCGCGTAGTAAGCTAGCTAGATAGTGCGAGGCGGAATGACAGCGCGGCAAAACGGCAACGACTTTTGCGCCGTTAAATCGCGCTATCAATTTGCGGTTGGAATTTTGCAAATATACCGATAAGGCTTTGGCTGAGATTTGCAAAACACCGCAAATACGGTGTTTTACTTTAAACAGCCTTTGCCGCTTATATAAATTTAAGGAACAGGAATATAAACTTCAATATTCATAGCCTAGAAAAATAGAATTCCTAACGCTGTGTAAATTCTCTCCGCTGGAGTTTGAAACGCATCATTCGCTTATGTATTTCAAAAGAATACAAAGTGTAAATTTCCTCCATTGGAGTTTGAAACTTTTTGACATCTGCAATGTTTCTTTCTATGGCGGGGTGTAAATTTCCTCCACTAGAGTTTGAAACCACGATGAAGAATCGCAAAATGGGAATAGAAATGACATGTAAATTCTCTCCGCTGGAGTTTGAAACAAAACGCTGAAGCGCTTGGGTATAGCCGATCTGCAGTGTAAATCTACTCCGCTGGAGTTTGTGGAACCTACGGACTTAAAACCTTAAGCCCATAAAAATCGAGGTTTTAAGCACTGATGGACTTTACTGTGCCTTGATTTGCGTCCTATTTGATAAATTTAGACTAAAAATACACTATTGACGGCTTCGGCTTGGATCTTAGCGGATTTAAATTTTTGTCGTGCGTCAGGATCAATCATATCGATGTCAAAGCCCGGTTATCTAATGGATTTTTGAATTTGCCGGGCGTTCAAAGAGTAAAAAGAGTAAATTATATCGGCGTTTTGTTCTAGCTCTCGATATAGGTTTTGAGTTTGCGGCCGATTTTTGGGTGCTTTAGCTTTTTGATCGCTGAGCTTTCGATCTGGCGGACGCGCTCGCGAGTGATGTTGAGCTCTTTGCCGATCTCTTCGAGCGTGCGGTCGCTCTCGTCGTCAAGCAGTCCGAATCTCATGCGGATCACCGTGCGCTCGCGATCGTTGAGCTGTTCTAAGATATCGTCGATCTGCTCTTTTAGGTCGGATTTTAAAATTTGCTCGATCGGCGAAACCGAGCTTTTATCCTCGACGAAATCGCCGAATTTACCGTCGTCCTCGTTTCCGATCGGCGCTTCTAGGCTGATCGGCTCCTTTGTGATTTTGATGACCTGCTTTACTTTATCGACGCTAAGGCCTACTTCTTGCGCGATGACGTTGATATCGGGCTCCTTGCCGCCTTCTTGCATATATTTGCGCGTGATTTTATTAATTCGATTTATCGTCTCGATCATATGGATTGGGATGCGGATCGTGCGCGCTTGATCGGCGATGGCGCGGCTGATCGCCTGGCGGATCCACCACGTCGCGTATGTCGAAAATTTATAGCCGCGCTTGTATTCAAATTTATCCACCGCCTTCATAAGCCCGATATTGCCCTCCTGGATGAGGTCTAAAAACGGCAACCCGCGGTTGGTGTAGCGCTTAGCGATAGAGACTACCAGGCGCAGATTGGACTTCGCCATGCGTGCCTTTGCATTGTCGCTGATGCGCTTGCCGCGCTTAATTTGCTCTAAAATTTCTTTCAGCCGCTCGGGCTCGAGGTTGAAGCTTTTTTTGCTAGCTTCTTTTGTCAAAAAGAGCTTTTTTATATCGACATAGGTCGAGACCATCGTAGCTTCCGGCACGCGCGCGATGATGTCGTCTTTGCTAAGCCTCGTGATCTCTTTTAGAATTTTTTTGTGATTTTCGCGCAGTTCGGCGCTAAACATCGGTAGCTTATATTCTAGGCGTTTGAGCTCCTTCTCAAAGCCCTCGTCGCTTTTTAGCGCGGTCTCCATCGATTTTACGATCTCGGTGATGAGCTTGCTCGTAGGCCCCAGATCCATGAGCTTTTCTTTTAAAATTTTCTTTTTAAACGCCAAGTTTAGCTTCGATAAAATTCCCTTGCTCTGCTTAATCGCCTCGGCGTTTTTCTCGGCAAATTTCATCCAGTCCTTTTTGGCTTTTTCAAGAGCCTTGAAGCTTTCGATGACCTTTAGAGCGCGCTTATCGTTCTTTCTAGAGCGCCTTTGCTTCGCCTCGTCCGCACTTTCCTCATCCTCCTCGTCGTCGTAATCCTCCTCCGATAGTTCCTCTTCGTCCTCCTCTTCACCCTCTTCGTCGCTGTCGTCAAAGCTCTTGAAAAGTTCCTTTACGCGGCGCTCGCGGTTGATAAGCGGCTCTTTATAGTCTAAAATAAAGTCTATTAAGTACGGCACCGAGCAAAACGCGTCGATGATGATGTCCTCGCCGAGCTCAATTTTTTTGCTGATCTCGATCTCCTCTTCTTTCGTCAGCAGCGGGATCTGTCCCATTTCGCGCAGATACATCCGCACAGGGCTGTCCGAACGGCTCCACTCCAAAAGCTCGACGTCGCTGGATAGATCAAACTCCTCGTCCCAGCCCTCATCCAGCAGCTTTTTTTGCGTCGCTTCTTTGAGTTTTGCGTCCTCTAAATTTTTGATTTTAGAGATTTCTGCGGCGGAGATCAGCTCGACGTCGAATTTTTTCGTAAGCGCTTCGACCTTCTTAACGGCCGTCGCAGTGGGGGCTTTGTCGAAAAATTTTATCAGTCTTTCGTAGGTGATGTAGCTTTTTTGATTATCGTCGAAAAATTGCTCGATGGGGCTTAAGGCGTCTTTTGGGCTCGCCATAAAATCTCCTTGTGTCGTTGTGTATTTGGTTTTGGAAAATTGGATTATACCGAAACGCTCTTTATTTTTGCTTATATACGGCGCGAACCATCTAAATTTAATGATTTTTCAAATTCTAGAAATTGGGCTAAATTTTAAAATTTAGGTTATATTTTTAGCTAAATTTAAGATTACTCTCTAAATTTCGCACTACCTAAATGTAAAACCGATGCGCCAAAATTCCGTATCCTTTATGCCGCCGATTTAAAATTTAACGCCTACGTACTTCCTATCTCTGCGCTCTTGCGTTTAAATTTAGCCCTAAATTTTAAGTGAGGAATTCCACCCTCATATCGGAGCGATTGAGCGGATTTTAATAAATTTGTCGGTAAAATCGCGCATCTATTTTAAAATTTAAGGCGGAAATATGGCAAAAGTATGGAAATTCGGCGACGATATCGACACCGACATCATTATCGCGGCGCGCTACCTAAATACCTCCGACGCAGCGGTGCTTGCGACGCACATCATGGAGGATGCGGACAGGGATTTTTCGTCCAAAATAGCTCGCGGCGATATCATCGTAGCGGGGAAAAATTTCGGCTGCGGCAGCTCGCGAGAGCACGCTCCGATGGCGCTTAAGGCTGCTGGAATTTCATGCGTGATCGCAAAAAACTTCGCTAGGATTTTTTATCGAAACAGCTTCAATACGGGCTTTTTGATCCTCGAATGCGACGAGACGGATAAGATCGCGCAGGGCGACGAGCTTAGCATCGATCTAAAGGGCGGCGTAATTAAAAATTTAACTCAAAAAACTGAGTATAAATTCGGCGCGATACCGGAGTTTATGCAAAAGCTACTTGACGCGGGCGGAGCGATAAATTACGCAAAAACAAAGATAAACTTGTAAGGAATTTGGATGAAAAAATACGACGTATGCGTGATAAAAGGCGATGGAATCGGCCCTGAGATCATCGAAGAAGCGATCAAGGTCCTGGATGCCGTAAGCCATAAATTTAATTTTGAGCTAAATTTTGACTATCGCTTGATGGGCGGCGCGGCGATCGATATTATGGGCGTTCCGCTTCCGGATGAGACGCTAAATGCCGCTAAATCAAGCGACGCGGTGCTTTTCGGTGCGATCGGTGGCGCGAAATGGGACGGCCTGCCGCGCGAACTGCGCCCCGAAAGCGGGCTACTGAAAATTCGCAAAGAGCTTGGAGCGTTTGCAAACCTGCGCCCTGCGATGATTTTTGATGAGCTGATAAACGCTTCGACGCTAAAACCGGAGATCATCAAAGGCGTCGATATAATGGTGGTGCGCGAGCTTACGGGCGGGATTTATTTCGGGCAGCCGCGCGCAAAAAACGAAAAGGATGCGCTAAATACGATGTGCTACAACGCCGCCGAGATCGAGCGCGTCGCAAAAGTTGCCTTTGAGGCTGCGCTTTTGCGAAACAAAAAGATAACGCTCGTGGATAAGGCCAACGTGCTTGAAACAAGCCAGCTGTGGCGCGAGGTCGTAAGCGAGCTAGCCAAAGATTATGCGGGGATAAATTTGGAGTTTATGTACGTTGATAACGCCGCAATGCAGCTCGTGCGGGCGCCTGCGCAGTTTGATGTGATTTTGACGGAGAATTTGTTCGGCGATATTTTAAGCGATGAGGCGAGCATGATCTGCGGCTCGATCGGATTGCTTCCGAGTGCGAGTATCGGCGGTAAGGTAGGCATCTACGAGCCGATCCACGGCAGCGCGCCCGACATCGCGGGGCAGGGTATCGCAAACCCGATCGCTACGATCTTAAGCGCTGCGATGATGCTGAAATACGCATTCGGCGAAAATGAGGCCGCAGCCGCGATCGAAAGCGCCGTGCGCGCTGTGCTTCGCGACGGATACCGCACTAAGGATATAGCGCAGTACGACGCCAAAGAAATTTGCTCGACCGCAGAGATCGGCTCGATCATCGCAGATTACGCGGCTAAGGCTTAGGAGCTAGCTTTGAATGGTGCGCTAGCATACGCTATGGAGCTTGAGAAAAAAGGCGATATCTACGGCGCAATGCGGATTTGTCGCAGTATTTTACGCGATAATCCGCAAGATGGCGATGCAGCGGTGCTTTTTGCGCGGCTAAATTTAAATCATCGGGTAAGCTCAGGCGTCAATATGGCGATGTTAGAGCGCTTTTTTAGCATAGATGCGCGCAAACAAGCGGAATTTAAGAGGTGGCTAATTGATGTATGAAAATGAACTGGAAGATATCATCGAAGCGGTAAATGAGATGAAAGCACAAAAGCGCGCGCAAGATTTGACGGCGCAGCAAGAGGGGGTTACAAATGCAAACAGCGCTGAAGCAGAAGCGCAGGATGCTTTAAGCCCCGCTTCTTTTACGCCAGATCCTATTGCATCTAGCACCTTAAATTCCGCATCTGCGCCGGATATCGCTTCATCAAACGCGCAAAATTTCACTTCCTTAGATACTAAAAATTTCACTTCGCGCTTTGTTTCATCGGACGCTTTAAATTCCGCCTTCGATCATTCAAATTCCATGGCGAGTAAGAGCTCTGCGCCTAGCAGCGCAGAATTTGCAGCGGACGCTACTTTAAAAAAATCTGCTGTAAAAGATGAAAATTTTACTTTTTCCAGCGAGGAGAATTTTAAAAATTCTGATCTTACAGGCGGTCAAAATTCTGCGGCTTCCGCCTCCCCAAACGGAGAGAATTTTAAAAATTCTGCTTCTGCAAGCGGCAAAAATTCCGCAAATTCAACCTTTGCAAACGATAAAATTTTAAAAAGCTCCGCCGCAAAATTTGACGAAAGCTTTCGTGATTTATCGGGCATCGCAGGCGAAATTTACGATAGTCTAGGCAGCGATATGAATGGGTTTGTTTCGCCGCAAAGCAGGGACACAAGCATACCGCGAAGCTCTGCCGAAAGTAAAGATTTTGAATTAGCGCTAAATTCTACGAATGACGACTCCCAAAGTGAGCAAGATTTGACGCCTCGTATTTTAGGCGCGCATTTTAAGGAGCTAAGCAATGACGATTTTGGGTCTGGCTCTGATTTCAAAGAAAACGAAGTTGACGATTATTTCGGTACGGCGTATTCTAAAAAGCAGGATTTTGCGTCGCTTCAAGCTCAAAATTCCGCCGCACTAAATATCCGCAATGCTGCCGCGCAGCAGCAAAATTTCGTTTCACAGCCACAGAATTTTACGACGCCTGGGGTGCGAGGTGATGAGCTCGCCACGCCGCAGCTTCGCAATTCTGCCGCACAGGATATGCAAGCGGAAAGTTTTGCCTCTTATGGTGCTCAAAATTCCGCCGTGCGCCAGCCAGAGGAAGCGCGACATCTCGGGGCCGCGAGACAAGCGGGCGATAAATCAAAATATCTCGCAAATACAGATTTTAAAATTTCAAGCGAAGCGGAGTTTTTGAGCGCAATAAAAGAGCGAATTTTAGTGCTTTTTGAGGGGCTGAACGCTTTTGAGAAGGGCGATTTGAACGCGCGTGTGGAGCTAAATTTAAAATTTATGGAATTTTTGCTTGCAAGTATCGAAAACCGACTTGAAAATCTATCAAAATGACGATTTTATCGCGCTTTTAGATTATCTTAAAAAATTTAGCTCACGCATCTATCTGGTGGGCGGCTGCGTGCGCGATCATTTTTTAGGTCGGGCGAGTGCTGATGTGGATGTGGAGCTTTACGATGTGGGTCCGCACCGCTTCGAGCAAATTATGCAAGACTTCGGCGCACAGGGCGTCGGCAAAAGCTACTTCGTCTATAAATATAAAAATTTCGACATCTCGCTTCCGCGCACCGAGAGCAAGACGGGCATCGGACACAAGGGCTTCAGTGTCGCTTTGGCTACGGATGAACATGAGGCTAGCAGGCGGCGCGATTTTACGATCAATGCGATGATGATAGACGCTATAAGCGGCAAAGTGCTCGATTTTTACGGCGGGCTTGCGGATTTGCATGCGAGGATTTTGCGAGTGGTTGATCCGCACACTTTCGTGGAGGATAGCTTGCGCGTGTATCGCGCAGTGCAGTTTGCTGCGAGATTTGAGCTTCGCGCCGAGCCTCGCACCTTAGAACTTATGCACGGCATCGACGTTAGCGATCTTAGTTGCGAGCGCGTTAAAGCGGAGCTGATTAAATTTTTCCGTGCACCTGCGCACCGATATGGGATGATGCTAATGCAAGAGCTAGGGCTTTATGAGCGGGTTTTTGGATTGCGGATTGATCCGCGCGCGCACGAGCGGCTGATAAAATTCATAGAGCACGGCGAATCTTTCGTGAGAAATGAAATGTTTTTTTTATACGCGTTTTTGAATTTTTTAGGATTAGATAAAAATAAAATTTTAAAGAATTTAGGGCTAAATTCTCTTTATAAAAGGCTACTTAGCGAGCCGTTTTTTAAGCGGGTAAGCGACGAGCAGCTATGCAAAATCGCTCTAAAAATGCCGCTTAAGCAGTGGCTCGGGCTGTATGATAAAGGTAGGATGCAAGCATCAAAGCGGCTTGGGATTTGGGATAAGAAATTTAAGAGCTTGATTTGCGCTGCGGATGTCGCTCGCAACCTGCGCGGCGCTGCGATCGGCAAGGAGATTGAGAGGCTGCAAGAAGCGGAGATTAGGGCGTTTGTAGCGGCTTTAAAAGCGTAAATTTAGAGAGATTTTTGTAAAATCGCCGTTTTATTTAGGAGCTAGTTTTATGAAAAAATTCTATCGTCGCGATGAAATTTACGCGTTTTGCAAGAATGCCGCGTCTTTGCAAAAGCACGCTTTTTGCTTTGATCGCAGGCAAAATCTCGTGATTTTTACTGCGCGAAATTTTATCTTTTGCGGCGAGCGAAATTTAAATTTTTGCGGCGTAAAATTTCATAGCAAAAAGCTTAGCTCGGTAGGATTTCACGACGCGGAATTTTACCTATTAAAATTCCATCCGTCGTGCTGCCACACGGAGAAAATCCACGAGGCGAAGTTTTATGGATCGCGGGAATTCCGCAGATCACATCGCTGCGGCGATAAATTATACGAGCCGTGCAGCAACGAGACGGAATTTCACGGCTCGCATTGCAGCAAGATGAAATTTTGCGGATTAGGACATCTTGGCACAAAATCTCACAGCCTGCGTCGTATTAAACGCATTAAAGCAAAATTTATCGAGCCGTATCGCGTGTCCTGTGGCATGGGAGCAGCTCTCGCGCCGCACCGCAGAAGGACGCAAGAGCCGTGTCGCTGCAAGGAGAGATCTGACGTCCTGCAGCGTCGCAAAATCACGGACCTAAATTTTATTTCACATAATTTCAAATTATGGAATTTTGCCCATTCAAATTTGCAAGGCTTTACCGTGCGAAATTCCAAGCTGCGTAATTTAGCTTTGCAAAATTCTAAATCTCAAAACTTTGCCTTGTGGAATTTTAAATCACAGAATTTCGCCCGTGCAAAATCGGCGGTTTTTGATGTTTAATATCGTGTTAGTATATCCACAGATCCACACAAACACCGGCTCCATCGGGCGCATGTGCGTCAATGCGGGGTGTCCTTTGCATCTGATCAAGCCGCTAGGATTTGTCATCGACGATAAGCATCTGCGCCGTGCGGGGCTTGATTATTGGGCGAGCTTGGATCTTAAAATTTGGGAAAATTGGGGCGAGTTTATGGCGGCGAACGAGAAATTTAAGCAACGCTTCTTTTTTGCGACGACGAAGACGAACAAGCTCTACTGCGAAGCGAAATTCAAGCCGGGCGATTTTTTGATTTTCGGCTCGGAGGGGCACGGGCTGCCGCTTGAGATCATGCGCACAAATCGCGAAAACTGCATCACGATCCCGATGAGTGGGGCGGGCCGCAGTTTAAATTTAGCCACCAGCGTGGGCATCGTAACCTACGAAGCGATCCGCCAAAACATCGATAAATTTGACTTTAGGAGCGCGGTTTGCGAGTTTTAGCGCTACTTTTTGCGATGTTTTTCTGCGGCGCGAGTGCGGCGGAGCTGAAAATCGCATCGTTTAACGTGCAAAATTTATTCGATGGCAAGGATGACGGCACGGAATACGCGGATTTTGAGATCGGGCGCGGCTCATGGAGCGAGCAAAAATACGAGCGCAAGCTGCAAGAGATAGCGAATGAGATAAGCGCGCTTAATGCCGATATTTTGGGGCTGCAAGAGATCGAAAACGAAGCGGTGCTAAAAGCGCTTGCGCAGAAGGCAGGCTATAAATTCTACGCTTTTTCGCGCGCGCAGACTGCACCTGCGGGCGTGGCGGTGATGTCGCGCATACCGATAAAATTTCAAAAAACCTACCGCCCGATAGAGCTTAAAACACGAGATATTTTGCGCGCTGATTTTGCGCTTAACGGCGCTGATTTTAGCTTTTATGTCGTACATATGCTCTCTGCACGCAATCCGCTTAGCGAGCGCAAGCGCAATTTCGCCTTTTTACGCGAGGTTTTGCAAGGGCACCAACGCGCTATCGTAGCGGGAGATTTTAATACGAATTTTGGACGAAATTCTTTATTAAACGAGCTTATCGAGCGCGATGGATTTAGCGATTTATGGGCACTACATCCCTGCTCGCAGTTAAAGCATTTTAGCTCTTGTAAGTCTCATGAAAGTGGCGCGGTGCTCGATCATATCTTGCTTAGCGACGATTTTTTTAGTAGCGAGCCGGGATATAAAAAGGACAGCTTCGCGGTTGCTAAATTCTCTACCGCTTCCGATCATTTTCCGATTAGCTTCATTCTGACGAACGAAAGCGCTTTAAAATCTATGCCGAAAAAGCAAGAATTTTTAGCTAAAAATACCGCTAGTGCCGCAAAGACCACCACGATAGAGAAGCTTTACGGGCGCATTATAAGCGAGCCTGTGTTGATAAAAGGCGTAGTCGTGAGCTTTACAAACCGCCATGGCTTTGCGATCTCCCAAGATGGAAGCGGAGTTTTTGTCTACGGCGGCGGCGGGCTGCAGCTAGGCGATAAACTCGATTTGCTAGTAAAAAAGACGAAATTTTATAAGCAAAGCTTTGAGATCGACGATTTTGAGATCGTAGCTAGAAACGGCAACGTAGGCTCTATCGCACCATACGTTTTGCCTAGCGCATCGGTGCGGCAGCTGCGCGCAGGAGATGTGATAAGCACGATCAAAGGCGACGTTAAGGACGGCATAATTGATCTAAAAAGCACGGGAGAGTTTAGAATTTTTCGCAAAAGCGCTCCTGTACAAAACGGCAAAAATTTAGAATTTAAAAATGCCTATTTTACGATTTATAAAGGGCAAAAGGAATTTATAGTAGAATGATACACGCCGTTATAACCGCACTTTTCGTGCTTTTTATGATATTTATGATCGTAGGATTTAACCGCGAAATGATGGAGAAAAACGAAAAACGAAATCAACGAAAAAAGGATAAAGATGGAACTACTAATTGAGATTGGGGTCGAGGAGCTGCCTGCGATCCCGTTTTTAAAAGAGCGTGCGAATATCGTGCCAAAATGGCGCGCAGTGCTTGAGGCCAACCGCATAAATAGCGACTTTCGCTTCGAATTTAGCCCGCGTAGATTTGTGCTATTTCACGAGGATTTTCCGCAACGCGGCGATGATGCGCAGATCGTAAGCACGGGCGCACCAAAATCTGTCGCGCTCAAAGACGGCGCGTGGAGCCCTGCGGCGCTAAGTTTTGCTAAAAAATGTGGCATAAGCGAAAGCGAGCTGGAATTTCGGCAGATAGGTGGCAAAGAGGTGCTCTACCACGCTGCGGTGCAAAAGGGGCGTGATAGTCGTGAAATTCTAGGTGAAATGATAGAGGAGTTTTTGCGATCACTAAATTTTGGACGCACGATGCGCTGGGGTAGCGGCAAGTTTGAGTTTATCCGTCCGATAAGAAGCATAGCCTGCGTTTTGGGCGGTCAAAACGTAGATTTTGAAATTTATGGCGTGCGAAGCGCGGCTGCATTTTTTCCGCATAGAAAATTTGGCTATGAAGCGATTAAATTTAAAGACGCCGCAGATTATTTCGCACTGCTGGAGCGTAACGGCGTAATTTTAAGCGAGCAAAAAAGAAAAGATAAAATTCTAAGCGAGTTTGCAAAGCTCGAGAAAAAGCATGGCTTTAAGATCGAGGTCGATCCTGCATTGCTGGATGAAGTAACGGCGATCACCGAGTATCCGACGGCGCTGTTAGGCAGCTTTGAGCGAGATTTTTTAAGCGTGCCAAAAGAGGTCATCATCACTTCGATGAAGGAGAATCAGCGCTATTTTCCCGTTTTCGAGGGTAAAAACTTAAGCAATCACTTCGTTGTCGTTAGTAATGCAATCACCGATGATGACGAGCTTGTAGTACGCGGCAATGAAAAAGTTTTACGCGCGCGCCTAAGCGATGCTATGTTTTTTTGGAAAAGCGATTTGCAAGCGGAATTTAGCCCTGAAAAACTTAAGCAAATTTCCTATATGCAAGCTCTTGGCTCGGTTTATGATAAGCAAGTGCGCGAGCTAGCGGTAGCAAGGGCACTGAGCGCGGATTATGCTACGCAGATCGAGGCGGAGATCGGCAAAAAGGATTTTGCGCAGGATGTGGAAAATGCCGTAATGTTTAGTAAAGCAGACCTTAGCAGCACGATGGTGGGCGAATTTAGCGAGCTTCAAGGCATTATGGGCAGCTACTATGCCGCACACGCTGGATTGGCAGATCATGTATGCCGCGCGATACGCGAGCAGTATCTGCCTAGCGGCGAGGATAGCGAGCTGCCAAGCGGTGTATTTAGTAGCGTAATTGCTGTAGCGATGAAATTTGAAACACTCCTGGGACTTTTTAGTATCAATAAAGTCCCAAGCGGCAATAAAGATCCGTATGCGCTTCGCCGCGCAGCTACTGGGCTAATTAAAATTTTACTAAATCAAGGATTGAGCTTTGATGCGAATGCGCTGGCGCAGAAGCTGGCGCCAAATTATAAGAAATTTGACATTTCTAAGCTGCTGGATTTTATAAAAGATAGGTTATACGGAATTTTTGACGAGATAAATCCATCCGTGATCAAGGCGTGCATCGCAAGCGGCGAAAACGATCTATTACGACTAAGCAAGGCCATAAAGGCACTGGGCGAGATCGCAGCAGCAGCGGACTTTGCAGAAAATTTCGCGACTTTTAAGCGCCTAGCCAATATCATCAAGGACGAAAAAATAGGCGCGGTGGACGAAAACCTATTCGAACACGACGCTGAGCGTGCGCTAAATGCGGCGTTCAGGGCGATTAAGCTCAATGAAAACGACGTGAGTGGGTATCTGCGCTCACTATTTGGGCTTAAAGGCGTGATTGATGATTTTTTCGATAACGTAATGATAAATGCCGAGGATGCCGTAGTGCGCGCAAACCGCATCGCAAATATCGGTCAAATTTATCGCGCGTTTTTGCAGTTTGCCGATATCAAAGAGATAGGATTTTAATTTCACTTAGAACTCATTTGCCCAAGGTTGCACGAATCTTGGGTAAAATTTTACCACGCAAAGGAGCGTAAATGCTAATAATCAACGCAAAATTACCAACTAAAAATCTAAAAATCACAAAATCTCTCTCGCAGCTGATTCAGGGCTTTCTTTATCGCTATTTGCCGGCTTCAGAGCACGTAGGATACAGGCACGAATCAAGCGGTAAAATTTTTAAACGCACGGTGTTTGATTTTATCCTGCGAGGAGAGGATTTGCGCGTGCGATTTGCTTCATGCGAGCCGGAGTTTGAACGCAAAATCGCGCTAGCAGTGCTAAAAGACGGGCTAAGCTTGGGTGAAATTCTATTTACGCAAACTACCGTCGAAGCGAAAAATCATAAAATTTGCGAGAACGAAGCTATTGTGCAAGGCTACGTGGCGTGCGCAGTAAGCGGGCTTTTGGGACATAAGGTCTATTTACAGCCGCAAGATAGCAGGCATTTAGAGATGATGAAGACGAATATTTTACAGCGATTTGAAACGATTATGGGGCGAAAATATGATAGCGAAATGGAATTAAATTTATTATGGCAAAAGCCGGGTGAGTCTGTGAAATTCTATTACGGCAACAACCGCGAGCCGGTATACGCGTGGCAGGCAAGATGGAAAATTTTAGCTAGGGCTGAACTAATAAATTTGATCCTTGGCACGGGCGCTGGAAGTGGGTGCATGAACTACGGAGTAGGGGTTTTGGAGGTTGTAAAGCAAGACCTTATTAAAGTACAAATTTCTAATCCTAAAAAGGATAATTGCTTGCTTTGAAATCGATTGTATAATAAAAATCTAAAAAAGGCAAATCATTCTTCTAAAATACAACAACTATTGACAATATAATTAAAATTTAGTTATAATTCACCTATATTTTAGAAAGGATAAATTTTGGGCGATATAGTTAAAATTTTTTCTAGTATCGGCGAAATTTATGATAAACAGAAAACCAAAATTAACAACAAGAGCTACGAATACGATGCTATTAAAATTTATCTTTGTGATATTAAAAGTAAAGAAATATCGGTAAATAATAATATTTCAAGAGACGATTTAATAGTTTGTAGATTTGGCATAGGCGCGAATTCTGGCAATTTGTTCCCTAATGTCCAATTCATTAGCAAAGCCGTAAAAGACGATACTTCTAAATTTATAAAAGGAATTTCAAAAGCCATAAAAAATATGCTCTCTTGCTTCAATCCTGACGATATCAAAAATGATAAAATATTGACGGATTTATCTAGTTTAAACGAGAGCTTTTTTGATGATATTTTAAGTGAAATTGTAGCTCTACAAGAAGAGTCTAAGAAAAAGGGCATGAAAGTAGCTACTTTTTTTGCATTATCTTGGGAAGGTAGGCCGATTTCAGCGTATTTCAAAAATATTTTTACGAGTCATTTAAGTGATAGCGATAATGGTAAAACTGTCAAAATTTATGGTTATGATATGCTTACAAATAGTATGGGTATCGGCGGAGATGCGAATTTGGCGTTTTGTTCCGTAAATGAGCTACCGACTGCTTTACAAGACATTAAAGTTAGATTACTACCTCTAAATAGTGCTAATGCAAATTTGGTTAAAAACGGTTTTATGGCAATTGATAAGGAATTATCTTTTAATTTTTACGGGGATAAAATGGCGGTCTTACCGACGTTAATGGTAAATGATGCAAATTTATTAGAAAAAATAGTGGAAATTTTAAAAGATCCGAGCGAAAAGAAAAAAGATCTGCAAGGCATACAAAATATTGAAGAAAGTATTAATTATGAGTTGGAATCCGTAGCTAAAGCGCAAGCAAATATGCCCGTGCTAAATACAATTTTATTTTATAAAAAAAGCAATGCTGCGGTTAATGTATTATTGCAAATAGATGATGTATTGCCGTCTTATATTTCTAAAATTTCCGATTTAATGGGTAAATATAATATTAGGGCGATTAGGCGAAAAGATAGTAAAGATCAACAAGATGATACTATTTACATGCAAAATTTATTTCTTAAAAACATCGACATTATGAATTTTTTATTATCGCAAAATAGGATGAATTTGGACGATATAATGGAAAAATATGCTACTTTGATTTATAAAGGCAATATTAACTCTAGCTATGCGTCAAAAATAGAATGGGGATTTTATTTTAATCGCATTAAGACATATCAAAATAGAAGTATAGAAAGTATCGAAAAATATCAAAATTTCTTTAATGAAATAGGTGCTTTAAATGAAAAAATATCATTTGCAAGGGAGGTTAATTTGCAAGGCTTAAGCGATAAAAAAGAGCTAATAAGCTCGATTTTGAAAAATAGCGAATTTCTAAAAGATAATGAAGTATTGCAGAGTGCATATTTGCTAGGAATGATGTCCGCAGGGTTGATAAATCGTCAATTTGCTATTAGCAAAAATAGTTCATTCGAAAAATGGCTGAATAATGCGGGACTAATTACGAAAGAGCTTTTAGAACGGATTTGGACCAAGTGCGATGAAACCAATAAAAAACTCTCCAATGTATCGCGAGGAAAAAGAAGCGCTAATATAGAAATCATGCGCGATATTTTGATTGGAATTTTACCAAGTGCGTTTTTATCTCAAAAGCGAGTTAAGGGCGCTTATGTAACGCTAGCTTTTGCTATGGGCGGAAGTGATTTTACGAAATATATTAAAGATAACACTCAAGGAGACGAGTAATGAAAAAGAAGGAAATTCTATTTCTTTGGGACGGCGAAAATTTTAATCCAAACGGCGATATGCTAAGAGATAACGCTCCTAGGATAGACGATGAGACGGGTATAGCAGAAGTTACTGATGTACGTATAAAGCGAACAATTAGAGATGAAATTATGAAAAAAGACGAAAGTACGATTTTCATTAAAGAGTATAAAAGAGATGAAAATATCTTAGATTGCAAAAGCGCGATACGTGAAGTAATTAACGTTAAGCAAGAAAAAATCGAGATAGAAAAAGAAATTTTATCTAAATTTATTGATATTCGCGCATTTGGTGGAGTTTTGCCGATATCGGATAAAGACGAGATGAAAAAAGAAGGCATAAAAACAGCCGGAATTCAATTTGTCGGACCCATTCAGTTTAGAATGAGCAGATCACTTCATAGAGTTGCGGTAGAGCATATAAAAGGCACCGGCGCATTTGCAAGCGGTAGCGATAAGGCAAATAAAACGTTTAGAGAAGAAGATTTTTTAAATTATGCAATGTTTGCAACTTACGGAATAGTGGATAATCATAGTGCAAAGATTACAAATTTAAGTGAAGATGATGTAAAAGTGATTTTAGGCGCGCTCTGGAGCGGGACTAAAAATTTAATTACTCGCACGAAAATGGGTCAAATGCCTAGATTTATGCTAGTAATTACATATAAAAATGATACTTTCGCTGGAGATTTAAATAACTGTGTGGCTATAAATAGTAGCAAAGAAGATGTGGAGATAAGAAGTATAAATGATTTTACAATTGATTTTTCTAGATTAAAAGCTAAACTTACTAGATACGCGCAAGAGATCGAAAAAATAGAGTATATGAGCGATTTTGACTTCGAGCAAAATAACAGATCACAATTTGATAGTAATTGGATAAAAATAGGATTTTAAATGGATATAATAGCTTTTGAGCTATCGGGAGATTATGCGCATTTTTCTCATCCGGCTACTATCTACTCGTCTCTTACATACCCGGTGCCGCCAAAGACTGCCGTCATGGGGCTTTTGGGATCGATTATAGGTGAAATGAATTATTTTAAACTTAACGATATAGGTTATAGCGTTATTTTAAGTTCGCAATTTCGCAAAAAAACTATGATTTTTAACGGTATAAAATTTGCTCTATCGTCAAATATGCATATCGAACAAGGCTATCAAGATTCTAGCGAGAAAAAGCAGTTTTATAAAGAGCTAATAAAAGATCCTAGATATGTCATATTCGTTGATTTAAGTGCTTTAAATGCTTCTTATAAAGAAAAGATAATCGACAGCTTAAAAGCTCATAGATGTGTCTTTACGCCATATTTAGGTATAAATTTTTGTATAGCGGATTTTAAATATATCGAGATAAAAAATTGTGAATTGGTGCATGAAAAGGAAAGTTTTATAGATACGTTCGTTTTGATGGACGATTTTATATTTGATGCACAAAGCTTTGATATCAGACTTACTACGGCTAGAATGGCTTGCGGATGCGAAGAGGGTCGAATTTTTAAGGATTTTAAAGATTTCGTTATTAAGTTAAGCGGCAATAGTCAAATCAAAGCAAAGAATAGAGGAAATATTTATCAAATAAATGACTACAAGGTCTACTTTGCAAAGTGAGCTGCTATCGCATCCTAATAAACCATTAATAAAGCATATAACAAATATGCTTGCTGAAGCGGATAGTAGGCTTTTGCAATGCGTTAAAATTTATCACGATATAGCCAAGCTAAAAACTAATTTTCAAATTTATATCAAAAATCCTACCGAAAAAATTGCAGATAAAAATCATGCTTTATTATCCGCTTACATATTTTTACTAAATTCAGAATTTAATGAGCTAGATACGGCTTTTGGGTTTTTATCCATCGTATCACACCATGGAAATGTAGAAAATTTTTGCGAGCTTACAACGCAAAATAAAAATTTCGGCAAATATTTTGAGAGCTCGAAGGAACTAGGTTTTTGGGATGAAGTCTTATATAAAGCTTTAGGTTTAGAAATTTACAAAGATATTAAAAGGGATAAAAATGAGCTTTTAATTAAAGCTAAACATTTAAGAGAATACTTCAAATTTGCGAAAAAGAAGTTTGATTACGATGACTTTTTAAATTTCAAAGACATATTTTCGTCGCTTATTTATAGTGATAAATATGAAGCTATTTTTAATCAAAGAATTCCTGTTTCTAAACCGGCGAATTCTAATACGATCGAAAAATATATCAAAGCCCTGGAAAATCGTAAGCCAAATGCGAAAAGAAGCGAGTTTAGAAAATTCGTTTTAAATAATTTCGATGTAAATCATAATCTTTTTACTTTAACCGCGCCTACTGGCTACGGCAAGACTTTGACTGCGCTAAATTTTGCCGCTAAATTTAATAAAGAACGTATTATTTATGTGCTGCCGTTTACGGCTATCATAGATCAAGTTTATAATGAGATAAAAGAGATTTTCAAAGACGATAAAAATATATTAATTCATAAAATTCATCACAAAACTACGATAGATGAAAGCACTCCGCAAGATCGCTATTCTAAAGTTAAATTTTTGATGGATTCCTTTAGCGGAGATATTAACGTAACTACGCTATATCAATTTATATTTGCACTCTTTGGAAACAAAAATAAAGATAGCGTAAAATTTAACCGATTAAAAAATAGTGTAATAATAATCGATGAGGCGCAGGCGGTACCGTATAAGTTCAGGGCAGATTTTATGAAACTTTGCGAGATGATGGCGGAAAGATTTGGCTGTATTTTTATCTTTATGTCCGCCACGATGCCTATTGTTGATGCGACTAAATTTAAAGAAATTTCAAATTTAGATTATTTCAAAGATCAAAATAGATACGTTTTAAAGTGGTTTGATGGTGACGAGAGTGCTTTAAAAGACAAGATTAGACAATTAGCAAAAAGCAAAAATACACTAGTCGTCGTAAATACCATTAAAAAAGCGCAAGAGCTATTTTTGGAATTTTACGATGAATTTAAAGTTTTTTGCCTAAACGGATATATGTGCGACGATCACAAACGAAAAAATATCGAAAATATAAAAGATGCAATTGCAAAAAATAAAAGTGGGCACGGTGATCCGATCTTGCTAATTTCTACACAGTCTATCGAAGCTGGCGTGGATTTGGATTTTGATGTTGGATTTAGAGAGATAGCGCCCATTAGCTCGATTATCCAAACTGCCGGTCGTATAAATAGAAATTTCGCAGCTCTGGGAGAATTATACGTATTTAACGATATTCGCGACTATTCCGATCTCATTTACGGTGATTTAAAACGCATTAGCGATAATATTTTGGTAAAAATTCTAAAGCAAAGGGATATCATCGAAAGCGAAATTTTAGATATTTCCACTAGGTATTTCAGCGCCATAAAGCAAAGCCTAGAGAGCTTATTTTTAGCGGAGCAGATGCGAGAGCTCGGATTTTACGATATAAACGAAAAGATTAGCGAGGCGATGGATGATAGGCTTAAAATTTTAGTAATAATTGAGCCAAAAGAAGATTATATTAAAGAATTTCAAAATGAAATTTTTGAAATCAATAGGCTTGATATGGACAAATTTAATAAGAAAGATATATTTACGAATACTATTAAGAAAATTAATAGATTTGGTGTAAATATCACAGAATTTGATGCAAAGCGTTTAAATATAAAGCGTATTGATGGGCTAAAAGATGTCTATTATTTACCATTCGGCGATACTTCATACAATAATAATTTCGGGATTAAAAAGGATGCCGCCTTAAATCTCAAGAATGAGTTTTTCGACTAATGTTTTGCAAAGACCAAATCACCGGCACGCTTGTGAATTATTACATCATCTGTAAGCGTGAGGCGTGGCTTTACGGACACAATATTCACGCCAATCAGGAAGATGAAAACATGCTAATGGGCAAGGCGCTAGCAGACATCAAAGAGAACGGTTTGCAGGAATTCGCATTTTCAAATTTGAAATTTGACAAGCTTTCTAAGCAGCGCGGACATTATCTCATCACCGAATATAAAAAGAGCCTAAAAAATCCAGAAGCAGGCAAGATGCAGCTACTTTTTTATATCTATCTTTTAAAAATGGGCTTAAATTTAAAAGAGGTGAAAGGCAAGCTAATTAGCGGCAAAACCGTCATAGCCATTGAGGATAACGCCGAAAATTTCACTAAAATTGAAACAATTCTAAACGGCATTACCGCCCTTGTGAACGAGCCAAAGCCGCCTAAATTTAGCCCGCAAAAGATTTGCGAGAGTTGCGCTTATTGTGATTATTGCATTTAGGAGATAGGATGTACGCTATTTTATTTTACGATATTTCAAGCAGCGACGAAAAGGAGAAAAATAACGCCGCGCACGTCCGAAAGGCGGTCGAGAAGTTTCTGCCTCGCGTGCAATTCAGCGTTTTCGAGGGTGAAATCAGAGCGAGCGATCTTAAAAAATTAATGGCGATTTTGCAAAAAGAGTGCGCCAGCAAGCTTGATTCCGTGGTAATTTATACTTTTAATTCGCTAAAATATTCACAGCGCCTCGTCATCGGACGCGATAAAAACGAAGCAATATTCAGCTAAAATTTAAGGATAAAGTATGCAAAAATCGGATCGCACGCATTTTATTTTAAGCCCAGGCCGATTGCGCCGCAAAGATAATAATCTATACTTCGATAAATTTAACGACGAGGGAGGAATTCTAACTAGTAAAATTTTGCCGATTAACGCAATTGATGAAATTTATATTTTGGCGCGGGTAGAGCTTGATACCTATGCTATGGCGTTTTTGGCTGATAATAACATTTTGCTGCATATTTTTAGCGCCTATCAGAGCTTTCGCGGCAGTTTTTTTCCGAATACTTCAAATTCCGTAAACAAAAGTGGCTTTGTGCTTTTGGCGCAGCTGCGGGCTTTTGACGATCTTTCTAAGCGCCTTTTTATCGCTCGCGAAATTACTCGCGCTCGCATCTTAAATGCAGCCATTAATTGCAAGGTTTACGGCGTCTCGCTCGATACTGCGCCGCATCTGGATGCTCTAGCGCGCGCCTGCGACATGGCAGCGGTAATGGCGGTGGAAGGCAGCTTTGCCAAGCAATATTTCGCAGCTTGGAACGAAATCATCGAGGATCAGCGCAGTTTTAAATTTACGACGCGCTCCAAACGCCCGCCGGCGGATAAAATTAATGCCCTCATTAGCTATGTAAATACGCGCATTTATAACATCTGCCTCAGCGAAATTTACAAAACCGAGCTTGATCCGCGCATCGGCTTTTTACACGAGCCAAACTACCGCGCGTTAAGCCTACATCTAGATCTTGCAGAGATTTTTAAGCCTATTTTAGGCGATAGGTTAATTTTTGGAATGTTAAATAAACGCGAGATTACGGCAAAAGATTTTGAAACGGATGCGGGGCGTATTAGATTCGGTCGAGAAGCGGTGCAAAAGATCGAACTAAAAATAATTGAGAAACTATCATCTTGCGCGAACGTAGCGGGACAGAGCTTAACCTGGCGTCAAATCATCCGTCGCGAGGCCAATCAGATTAAAAAATACGTCTGTGAAGGCGTGCCTTACGAGGGGTTGGTATGGCGGTAGGTCTCAGGGCTTCAAGCTTAATTTATGCTTTTTTAATCTTAACTAGAATCATTTGTGCCTATAGATTGTGCCCTCTTAAGATGCATGTCTTTTGAAATAAATTTGATCTGAAGCACGGAACGACGAACGAATTGGCTTTAAAAACGCATATGCTTTTAAAATTTCAGCTTTTTTTGTTGTTCATACTTCGATTTTTTGAATATCTTATATTGAGATTTTAACATTTGCACTCACAATACATATAGATAGCGATAAAGTTGCTTTTAAGATTTTGAAATGCCGAAATCTTGGGCATTGAGCAATCGGCGCTTTTTTAAATTTAGTCCATTTTAAGGCATAAAAATATATACTCCTAACACTTTCTACCTAGAAAAATGGCAAAATTCGTGCTGTAGAATTCCATCCCGTTGGGAATTGAAACGAATTTATTTTACTTTCAAAGGCGATACGTTGATGTAGAATTCCATCCCGTTGGGAATTGAAACTTTTTTCTCAATCATAGTGTGGTTTTTGCTTATATGTAGAATTCCATCCCGTTGGGAATTGAAACTTGCAAATTCTCTACGGGAATTATTGCAAATTCTGTAGAATTCCATCCCGTTGGGAATTGAAACACTTTCGCTAGCCTACAAGCCAAAGAAAGCGTAGGTAGAATTCCATCCCGTTGGGAATTGAAACATTTTTTTATCGCCCTCGCCGTGGGAGCAAACGCAGTAGAATTCCATCCCGTTGGGAATTGAAACGGTAGTATCTCTTTTCTATTTCCTTGAGTTGCCTAAAGTAGAATTCCATCCCGTTGGGAATTGAAACAGTCCATTCAAAAGGCTTATAACAGCGGTATTAAGGTAGAATTCCATCCCGTTGGGAATTGAAACCTCTCTATAGCTTTGCGAAAGTGCTTGATAGTGAGTAGAATTCCATCCCGTTGGGAATTGAAACTTTTTCAGGGAATAATTTGCTATCTCTCAGGAATAAAAGTAGAATTCCATCCCGTTGGGAATTGAAACAATTTCAAAACACCTTTATTCTTGAAAAACTGATTAAGTAGAATTCCATCCCGTTGGGAATTGAAACTTTGGTAATACCATATATGTAAAATACTCAGTATCTGTAGAATTCCATCCCGTTGGGAATTGAAACGAATGAGCTTTAAGCCTTTGCTTTCTATGGCTTTGGTAGAATTCCATCCCGTTGGGAATTGAAACGTATTTTTGAAGAACTAACTTTTGAGCCCTCAATAATGTAGAATTCCATCCCGTTGGGAATTGAAACGCATGGAGGTGATGGCACATGGCTGAAAGAACGAGTAGAATTCCATCCCGTTGGGAATTGAAACTCCGAGTCGAAAGCGGCTATAACGAGCTTGCGATCGTAGAATTCCATCCCGTTGGGAATTGAAACTATCTTTTGTAGCGACTGCATGCATTTCTTATAGCTTGTAGAATTCCATCCCGTTGGGAATTGAAACCTTTCAGGAATAGCATAGATGTCTCTCCAAATACCGTAGAATTCCATCCCGTTGGGAATTGAAACAAGCTTGTGTCAGCCTCTCCTCTTCGCTCAGATTACGTAGAATTCCATCCCGTTGGGAATTGAAACAATCTTGATGACTTCACTCAGATTGATTTAGATTCGTAGAATTCCATCCCGTTGGGAATTGAAACAGTTTATGAATGAAAGACGTCGAATTGTTTCTACTGTAGAATTCCATCCCGTTGGGAATTGAAACAATTTACATCACTCCAACGCAAGCTTAAAACCTCAGTAGAATTCCATCCCGTTGGGAATTGAAACCAGCATTGCAACTAACACAATCAAGAAGAACACCGTAGAATTCCATCCCGTTGGGAATTGAAACGCAGTTCACTCTCACAGCTCTTATCCTTGATGGTAGAATTCCATCCCGTTGGGAATTGAAACAATTTCTGCAGAATGGATATAACCCGTCCATCTGCGTAGAATTCCATCCCGTTGGGAATTGAAACAGAACAAATTCCGCAAGTTTTCCAAAAGAAAGCTTTCGTAGAATTCCATCCCGTTGGGAATTGAAACGCTCTTGGCATAATCCTGCACGTTATATTGCGGAGCGTAGAATTCCATCCCGTTGGGAATTGAAACTTATCTTTGAAATACGCGAATGTTAGGTAAGTGTTAAGTAGAATTACATCCCGTTGGGAATTGAAACTTTGGATTTTTAGAAAAGACAGAAGCCTCACAAGAGTAGAATTCCATCCCGTTGGGAATTGAAACGACATGACAATCAAGGTGTATGCGCGGTTTCTACAGTAGAATTCCATCCCGTTGGGAATTGAAACTATGGCGGCGTGTCCTAAATTTTATAAACTCGCGTAGAATTCCATCCCGTTGGGAATTGAAACTAACGTCGCGAGCAATGCCGTGCTGGCGTTTTTGGTAGAATTCCATCCCGTTGGGAATTGAAACTCCTATATTTTGGCTCTATCATTGTCCTGCCTCCAAGTAGAATTCCATCCCGTTGGGAATTGAAACTCGTTGTTCTGCGGCACAAAGGGGAGGGATTTGGGTAGAATTCCATCCCGTTGGGAATTGAAACGTTTTTTAATCTCGCCCAAAAGCTCTTTATTTTTGGTAGAATTCCATCCCGTTGGGAATTGAAACAAAATGATGAAGCGCGGGGTAAACTCCCATTTGCGTAGAATTCCATCCCGTTGGGAATTGAAACTTCCTTATCTTTCTTACTACGTCGTTTTGATTATCGTAGAATTCCATTCCGTTGGGAATTGAAACTCCTTTTCTCGCGGTAATCTAAATCCGAGCGCATAAGTAGAATTCCATCCCGTTGGGAATTTAAACAGGTCAATGGTCGGCAGATAACTGTCCTGACTGGAGTAGAATTCCATCCCGTTGGGAATTGAAACGCTCCTTTTGCTGATTAAAGCGGCGCGCGCCCACGGTAGAATTCCATCCCGTTGGGAATTGAAACAGATGCTATCCTCGTGCAGGATTGTGCCCAATACCACGTAGAATTCCATCCCGTTGGGAATTGAAACTTGAAAATCATTTCGTCGAAGCTTCGTCCGATATGGGTAGAATTCCATCCCGTTGGGAATTGAAACTGCTTGCCATAGTGGCGGTCTCTTTCCGCACGGTGTAGAATTCCATCCCGTTGGGAATTGAAACAGATTTTATCAAATGCCCTTGTAATGGGTGTTTGGGTAGAATTCCATCCCGTTGGGAATTGAAACCAAAACCTAGAAAAAACCCTAGAAATAGAAACAAGAAGTAGAATTCCATCCCGTTGGGAATTGAAACGTTCTCTTGGGCGTTATGTTCGGCGTAAAAAAAGGGTAGAATTCCATCCCGTTGGGAATTGAAACGCTAACTAATAGCGGATTTAGAAAGGTCGGAGTGTAGAATTCCATCCCGTTGGGAATTGAAACCCAATATTGAAGCTCTCTACCGGGCGTAGATAGCGTAGAATTCCATCCCGTTGGGAATTGAAACTTTCGCACCGCATGGAAAGATATGAGCGACGAGCGTAGAATTCCATCCCGTTGGGAATTGAAACGAGATGAGAATGAGTTAAGTTTCGATTAAGAAAACCGGGTAGAATTCCATCCCGTTGGGAATTGAAACAGCGATGACGACAAATCAAAAGATGATATTTCAGAGTAGAATTCCATCCCGTTGGGAATTGAAACTCTGGTTTGACTCCTGTAGTCGTTCCTCATCTTTCGTAGAATTCCATCCCGTTGGGAATTGAAACTTGCTACCTTATCACCAATCTCGACAGAGTTAAATGCGTAGAATTCCATCCCGTTGGGAATTGAAACGGATTTTTTCCGCCACTTCGTGGCTCATCGGCTCGTAGAATTCCATCCCGTTGGGAATTGAAACTCGGAGTGAGGACATCCTTGTATTCCGTCCTTACGTAGAATTCCATCCCGTTGGGAATTGAAACTCAAGATACCTCGCCGTAGTGCGAGCCTGCGCATTGTAGAATTCCATCCCGTTGGGAATTGAAACGCCCCTTGATCGCGCCCTCCAGATCGTCCATAGCGTAGAATTCCATCCCGTTGGGAATTGAAACTTATTGTAGGTCACGTTGTAGATGCCGCGCTTTTCTTGTAGAATTCCATCCCGTTGGGAATTGAAACAAGCTACAGCTGGGATTCGGCTTGTTGCAAATCCCGGTAGAATTCCATCCCGTTGGGAATTGAAACTTCGTGGGCTAAGCTATTTAAGCAAAGCGAAGTAGAGTAGAATTCCATCCCGTTGGGAATTGAAACCTCATAGGGCTTTTGACAAAATAGAGGCTCTCTGCTGTAGAATTCCATCCCGTTGGGAATTGAAACGATAAGGTAATTGCCTCTAATGCTCCCAAAAAAGAGGGTAGAATTCCATCCCGTTGGGAATTGAAACGAGGATGAGGAAATTTCTAAAAATCCGCTCGTTCACGTAGAATTCCATCCCGTTGGGAATTGAAACAAGGTTTGCGTGATCTCGGCAACCTAAATATCCTAAGTAGAATTCCATCCCGTTGGGAATTGAAACGTAATAAGACGACGAGCAGGTTCTACGGCTTTATAGTAGAATTCCATCCCGTTGGGAATTGAAACTACCTCTGTAAGAATCCGCGCTCGATCATCTCATGTAGAATTCCATCCCGTTGGGAATTGAAACTATGCCAAGAACGGCTGATTAAAGTCAAAGCAGAGTAGAATTCCATCCCGTTGGGAATTGAAACATCCCCTTTGCATATTCCTCTTCGCTAAGCCCTAAAGTAGAATTCCATCCCGTTGGGAATTGAAACAATTTAACCTGCGCGAATATGGAGGCAGAATTTAGCCGCCGTAGAATTCCATCCCGTTGGGAATTGAAACCATCAGCCATAGCGCTCACGGCACTAAAACCAAGGTAGAATTCCATCCCGTTGGGAATTGAAACAACGGCAAAACCCCCTATGCTTTTCCTTAAAGTTTGCGTAGAATTCCATCCCGTTGGGAATTGAAACGAAAGTTTAGCGACCCTAGCACTAGGCTTCCCGGGAGTAGAATTCCATCCCGTTGGGAATTGAAACCGCTTTGCACGGCTCAAAATCTATCAAAAAGCTGTGGTAGAATTCCATCCCGTTGGGAATTGAAACTCCCAAAACAGGCGAAATTTTAAACGCTCTTATAAGGTAGAATTCCATCCCGTTGGGAATTGAAACATAGGAAATATATTATGCCAAAGAAAAGGTTAAAGTAGAATTCCATCCCGTTGGGAATTGAAACAAACCTAGCGGATTTTTTGCAAGTATCTCATAAGGTAGAATTCCATCCCGTTGGGAATTGAAACGTGCCACCCTCAACAGCTTCATTAAGTTCATTTAGTAGAATTCCATCCCGTTGGGAATTGAAACGCGATAGCGGTCGCTTTCTCATAAGCTTCGGCGTCGTAGAATTCCATCCCGTTGGGAATTGAAACTTTTCCCTGAAAGAATTGAAAAATTTAGACAAATTGTAGAATTCCATCCCGTTGGGAATTGAAACAGTATCTCTGATCGAAGTGATCGTAACTGCCGTTTTGGTAGAATTCCATCCCGTTGGGAATTGAAACTACTCATAGCTGTTTTGAGTGGCGGTGCCGTTTTGTAGAATTCCATCCCGTTGGGAATTGAAACACGAAAAGCATCTGTTTTGGATAAAAAGGAGATTTGGTAGAATTCCATCCCGTTGGGAATTGAAACTACTCTCGGCATAATGATCAATCGCCGCCTGCCATTGTAGAATTCCATCCCGTTGGGAATTGAAACTGCCGTCACGTTCTATAAAACGCACGTCTGAATCGTGTAGAATTCCATCCCGTTGGGAATTGAAACAATAAAAATGATAGTGAAGTTACTATTGAAGATGTAGGTAGAATTCCATCCCGTTGGGAATTGAAACACACACAAACGCCTACTATATCGCTTTATGAGGCAGTAGAATTCCATCCCGTTGGGAATTGAAACCCTGATTTTAGAGATGTCGATTGTCAAACCGAAAGAGTAGAATTCCATCCCGTTGGGAATTGAAACAATTTCGGATTCTTTCGCCTCATTCCCGCAATCGGTAGAATTCCATCCCGTTGGGAATTGAAACAATCCATTCAAAAGGTTTATAATGGTGATATTAAACGTAGAATTCCATCCCGTTGGGAATTGAAACGTGAAGCTAGACACCATATCATTGATTTCACTTGTGTAGAATTCCATCCCGTTGGGAATTGAAACTTCTGCCACTGCATTTTATAGCGTCCCGCAGGAATGTGGAATAATTCTATCCTTTGGGAATTGAAACGCCTAAATGGGCTTATTGCACGATTTGCGTAGGCGGTAGAATTATCTTGTTGAAATCAAAACGGATTTACGCGATATACCTTTTGCGGCAGGAATGGGTAGAATTCTCATCTCGCTAGAAAATTTAAAAGATTAGTTGTGGCTGGGATAAGATACAGCATGGGGTACTTATGTGAAATTTCATTCGGTTTCAATTTGCCCACCAAATATATTAAATTTATAGGTTACGAATAAAATTTTGAAGTTACTTATAGATTAAAATTTTAACGAACTGTATATTTGCCACAATATAAATAGATTTAAATGCAACTCATTTAATAGCAAATTCAAAATATTTGTAAAAATGCATACTAGGGATATTAAAAGCTAATTTAAAGTAAGAATTCCGCATTAATTTCAATTAAATTTACGCTACAAATTTAAGATCATGTGTCAAAGTTAGAATTTAAAATTAAATTAGATGATGTCAAAGAGGCAGAAAGATGGAAAAAATTTTATAAAGCAGAATTTGGTAGCATCCTCTGAAACTGCAAAACAAAGAATATCGGCGTGGTCGTCATAAAAAGGAAAAATCATCTAAATTTAATGGATGTTACCGCCTTTGCCACATAAAGTATAATAAATGCCTCCGCCAATTATTTTTTAAAATTTTTAAAAAATTTCTTCAAAAACGCCTTGTAAAAGATCGCGAATTTCGACTCTTTTTTCTCATAAATCACGCGAAAGACGCCCTGTAGATCCAGCTTTTCTTGCAAAGTAATGTTTTGCACTCTACTCTCCTATAAGTTTTTTTATCTTATGCAGCACAAACGCAGCGTCGTCGCTATCGAGCTCACACAACATCTGGCATATCGCGGTCGCGGCTTGCGGCTTGGTCGTGCCCAAGCGCCAGTCCTGATACGTCCGCATCGATACGCCTAACCTCTGCGCCATCGCAGCGTGCGAGATCTTTTTGCCGTTGTTTTTAGCTTCGACGGCATTGTGCAAAATGTTGAATATATCGCTCGTTTCTAACATATGAAAATTATACAAATTTATTCGTTAATTATACATAAAATCGTATAAAATGAATAAAAATCGTGTTATTCATAAGTAAAAATAGCAAAACACTTCGTTTATCCGTATGAATTATACAGAATACTGCATAAAATAAACATAAAATTTTATAAAATTTTGCATATTATGCCGTAAAGATGAACCGGCTTGCACAAACAGGCATCTTATAGAACGGCACATTAAATTTTAAACCGGGATAGAATGAAATTTTACATATCGAAGCTTTCGGGATTTGATTTTTTTGATCGGTTCCGGCAGCTATTACAAACAAGATGGAATTTTACCCTATGCCGAGCCATATCTGCCAGTACAAAGAGCTTTTCAACTCCTAGTGGAATAGAATTCTACGGAAAGGCGGTGGATGCGGGATATGTGAGTTTCGCATTTCAATTCTCGTTGGAGTTTGAAACATTTCAATTTGCTCTTTAAGTTCTTTTATCTTTTCGTGTAAATTTCCTCCGTTGGGAATTGAAACTATGGGCGACAACCGCAGAGAAAAGCAAGCGACGAGGTAGAATTCTATTCCATTAGGAATTGAAACGTGATATACTTCATCACGTAGCCCGTAGCGTTGTGTAGAATTCCATCCCATTAGATAGAATTTCAAAGAATCTTGAGGTGCACAATCATAGAATTTAATGCGTTTCTATATATTAGGAAATAAATCCCTAATGAAGCAATTCCTAGCAAGCCTCCCTAGCGAGTAATCTCCATTGGCAAGATTCAACCCTTTTTCTTATCCTTCTTGTTCTTGCGAGAGGGGCTTTCCAGCTTGCGCCAAGCCTCGCTTTTTTGGCTATCCTCCATTAGCACTATCTCCCTGGTGCCGTTTCGCACGAGGTTTGGATCCACCGCAAGCTCCTTTGCATCGATCTTTTCGGGATAGTCTATGCGCGAGAGTATGCAGCGGAAGGCGTTTAGCCGCGCGATCTTTTTGTCGTTGCTATCAAGGATCGTCCACGGCGCAAACTCGGTATTTGAAGCTAGTAGCATCGAGTATTTTGCGAGCGTGTATTGATTCCACAGCTCTTGCGATCTCGCATCCACCGGCGAGAGTTTGTATTGCTTCAGCGGGTCGGTACGGCGCGATTCAAAGCGCCTTTTTTGCTCCTCTTTGGAGACCGAAAAGTAAAATTTAAACAAAATTATCCCCGCGCTTACCAAAAGCTCCTCAAATTTAGGCACTTGGCGCAGGAAATCTTTATGCTCGGCGTGGGTGCAAAAGCCCATCACCGGCTCGACCATCGCGCGGTTGTACCAGCTGCGGTCAAAGATCGCAATCTCGCCGCCGCTGGGTAGGTGCGCGACGTAGCGCTGGAAATACCACTGCGTCTTTTCGACATTGCTCGGCTTTTCGAGCGCTACGATGCGGCATCCGCGCGGGTTTAGGTGCTCGGTTAAACGCTTGATCGTGCCGCCTTTGCCCGCCGCGTCGCGCCCCTCCATCAAAATCAAAATTTTTAAGCCTTTTTCTTTTACGAATTTTTGCAGCTTCAAAAGCTCGATCTGGTATCTTTGCAGCAGCATCTCGTAGTCTTTGAACGAGATTTTTTCGTACTTTGAGCTTTTAAATTCTATCTCTTTCAGCGCTATTTCGCCCGTTTCGGTTTTGATCTCTTTGCTCATATAGCCTCCTAAAAATTTTAAGGAATTTTACAAAAAAGTTCTTTAGATTACACTATAAATTCATACTTATTACGTTAGAATGTAGGAAAAAATTTCAAAGGATAAAATTTGATCAGATCACTGATTTTGGCAGCGTTTTTTCTCTTAGGTTTGGGCGCCGAGCCCCTGAAACCCTCCGATGCGTTCAAGCTTAACGCGGCGGCGCAAAGCGATAGCGTAACGCTAAGCTTTGATATCGCGGACGGGGTTTATCTCTATCAAAACGAGATAAAAATTTTCATCGGCAGTGCGGAGGTCACAAATTTAATAAATCTGCCCGCCGCGACCGAATATAAGGATTATAAAATTTACGAGGGCAATTTTAGTGTTACCGTGCCTTTAGGCCTCGTGCTCGCAAATGCCGCAGACAGCGATGATTTCGTGCTTAACGGCGATTTTTTGGGTTGCACGAAATCCGGCTTTTGCTACCAACCGCAGCAGTTCGGCTTTAGCTTCAAGCGCGTGGTGGAGGGCTATCAGATCAGCAAAATTTCAAACTCCGAGCTGAAAAAATATCGAAAAGGCGCAAATTCCGCGCATATTTCTGACACGTTCAGCGCACAAGGCGGGGCTGTAAATTTTAAAAGCAATACTACAGCAGCGGGCGCAGAGACAGATTCCGTGGCGGACTCGCACGCAGCGGGAAATTCCGCGGCAAGCTCGGCAGAAAACGCCGCTGTAAATTCCCATCAAACTTCTGCGCACAAAAATCCGCACGCAAATTCCATCTCCGAGCAGGATAAAATTTTAAACGTTCTTGGCAGCAAGAGCTTCATCGCGGCGATCGCGCTGTTTTTCGGCTATGGCGTGCTGCTCTCGCTAAGCCCTTGCGTCTATCCGCTCATCCCGATCCTCTCGTCGATCATAGTGGCGAAAACCTCCTCTAAGCCGAGCGCGAAAACGAGCCTCGCCGTAAGCCTCGCGTATATTTTTGGGATGGCGAGCTCGTATGCGATTTTAGGAGCTTTCGTAGCGATTTTTGGGCAAAATTTACAAGGTCTGCTGCAAACTCCGCTCGCGCTGATCCTAACCTCGCTAATATTCGCCGCGCTCGCGCTTTCGATGTTCGGATTTTACGAGATCCGCCTGCCTGCGCGTTTTCAAAGCTTCTTAAACAGCAAAAGCGAAAAGAGCGGCGGTCTGATCGGAGTTTTTTCGATGGGGCTTATCTCGGCTCTTGTCGTATCGCCGTGCATCTCCGCTCCGCTTGCGGGTGCGCTCGTTTATATCGCGGGCAGCGGCGACGTCTTGCTGGGTGCGGCGGCTCTTTTTGCGCTTGGGCTCGGAAGCGGCGCGCTGCTGCTTGTGGTGGGGCTTGGCGGCGCACTACCGAGGCCCGGAGCTTGGATGGAGGCGGTGCCTAAAATTTTCGGCTTTTTGCTGCTTTTTACGGCGGTGTGGATTTCGCGCGCGCTCATCGGCGAAAATTTAAGCCTGCTGATTTATGCGGTTTTGGGCGCGATTTTCGCAGGATTTTTGGGGCTGTTTGACGGCGGCGCGAGCGGGATAAAGCGCGCTTTGGCCCTTGTAATCGCGCTATATTCGGCGCTGCTGCTTGCAGGCTTTGCCAGCGGCGCGAAAGATTTTTCCAGACCGCTTGGTAATCTAATCCCGCAAAGCACGAGATATTCCAGCGGCGGCCCCGGCGGCGAGAGCTTGCAAGCAGGCGAAATTTTTCGCGTTAAAAATTTAAGCGGCGCGCATTTTTCGTTTGTGCACGATCTGGCGCAGCTGCAGGGCGAAATAGAAAATTCCAAAAAGCCCGTGATAGTGGATTTTTGGGCTAGCTGGTGTAAAAATTGCGAGCAGAGCGAGCGAGCGTTCGCAGATCCCGCTCTTGCGGACGCTCTTGATAAATTTAGCCTTTTTAAGATCGATCTTAGCGAAGATAGCGAGCAAAACAGAGCGATAAAAGCTCATTTCAACGTATTCGGCCCGCCTACGATTCTGTTTTTTCAAGAGGGCGCCGAGATTACGAACCTGCGCCAGATCGGCAGCGTAAATTCCGAAAAGCTGGCTGAGATTTTAAGCGAAATTTAGTGAAATTTAGATAGATTTCAAACAAAATTTAGTTTTAAGGATTGCGCGATGATAAGCAAAAATAGGGCTACGAAAGAGACCAAAATCGAGCTTGAGCTGGAGCTTTACGGGCGCGGCGCGGCGCAGATACAAACTGGCATCGGTTTTTTCGATCATATGCTTAGCGCGTTTGCCAAGCACGCGTGGATCGATCTGAGCTTGCGCTGTGAGGGCGATTTGCAGGTCGATTTTCACCACAGCGTCGAGGACTGCGGCATCGTGCTCGGAAGCGCGATCAAAGAGACGATCTATCCCGCGCAAAACATCGAGCGCTTCGGTGATAGCGTCGTGGTGATGGACGAAGCCGCCGTAAGCGCCGCGCTTGATTTTTCCAACCGCGCGTTTTTGGTATTTGACTGCCCGAGCCTGAAGCGCGGCAAGATCGGCGAATTCGATGCCGAACTCGTGGAGGAATTTTTTCGCGCTCTGGCTTTCAACGCAAATTTTACGCTGCATCTAAGCCAGATCCGCGGCGAAAATCTACATCACGTCGCAGAGGCCGCGTTTAAGGCGTTTGCCGTCGCATTCCGTCGCGCGATAAGTATCAACGAGCGCGCCGGCGTGCCTAGCACCAAGGGCGTTTTATAACGGCAAATGCGCGCTAAATTTAGCAAAATTAGCAATTCGCGGTTTTGTAATTTTATCGATGTTTGAAATTTTACTATCGCCGCTGCTTGAAATTTGCAAAATTTCGCTTTTGCTTGGGCGAGGATCGCCGCTTTATTAAGAGTTTGCTTTAAGCGCATTTGCGCTTGCGCTCTTGCTTGACTGGCGCGTAAATTTAATCGGAGCGCTAAAATGCCGCTTTGCATATTAAAATTTAAAGGTAAAAGATGAATAACCTGGAATCGTTTATGGAGATTTTAAATGTGCTGTTTTTGATCTGCTTTGTTTGGCTTGTCGCGTGTTTGATTAAATTTATCAGATCAAAAGACGAGCCGGAGCGCCATAAAAGAGATAGAAAATTTCTAATTATTTCGACGATTGCGTTTTTGTGCACCCTTACTCCGCTGGTATATTTTGAGTGGCTGCCGGATCTATTCATCTCGATCTCGGTTTTGATCGCGCTGCCGATAATTTCGTTTATTTTCCTCATCGTGTATTTGGTAAAATTTATTAAATCTGCTAAAAGCGAGCCCGAGCGCCGCAGGAGGATTAGAAATCTCCTGATCCTTTCCGCGTTTTTATTCATAATCTTTTCGGCGGTCTTAACCGGCTTTTTATGGCTGCTTAATAGCGCGCTTGCGCATATGTGAGGCACAAAATGAGCGATGAAATTTTTCAAAAAACGATCGCCGTAATATTGACGGCTTGGGCGATCAGCGTTTGTGCGCTAACCGCAGCGGCGCTGTATCTGCAGAGCAAATGCTCGATCATCTCCTATATTGCAAACGGAAACTAAGATGAAGCGTGCAATTATCGCCATTTTGCTGGTGTTTATCTTGATGGCTTTCGATTTTACATTTTACAGCCTCGTCGTGAAGCGATACGTAAATCAAAGCAGCGCCGAGATGCAGACCAAATCGATCGAGCTGCATAAATTTCTGCCGTTTGAGCAGGGCTCGCAGATCGTGCGCGTTAGCTCCAGCTTAAAACTTAGCGGCAATCTGCCCATAATCGACGGAGCAGCGGCTTTGTATCCCGTCTTTTCGGCGTTCGTCGCGGCGAGCTATCCGAAGGAAAGCGTGGAATTTGACGGGCAAAATTTCACGAATGCTAGCAGGCTTAAATTTAGCAATACCCGCGGCGCGTACAGGGCCATAAGCGACGGCAAGGCGGATCTCATTTTCGTCGCCGCCCCTTCGAAGCAGCAGCTTGATTATGCGCAGGAAAAGGGCGTGCGCTTGCGCTTCGTGCCGATCGGGCTGGAGGCGTTCGTCTTTATCATAAATGCAAATAATAAAGTTTCAAATTTAACCGTGGATCAGGTGCGAGGGATCTATTCTGGGGAGTTTGACGATTGGTCGCAGCTCGGCGGCGAGCGCATGCGAATAGATGCCGTGCAGCGAAACGCGGGCAGCGGCAGCCAGAGCGCGTTTTTGAAATTTATGGGCGAGACACAACCTAAGCGCAAGATCACTGGCTTTTTCGGCAGCGCGATCGGCTTTTCGTTTCGATACTACGTCGAGGGGATCGTGCAAAACGGCGGCGTGAAGATGCTTAGCCTAAACGGCGCGTATCCGAACAAAGAAAATATCTCTAGCCGTAAATACCCGCTCGTAGCCGAAATTTACGCGGTTTACGACGAAAACAACAAAAACGAAAATATCCGCATCTTGATAGATTGGATCCTTTCGCCGCAGGGGCAAAGCATCATCGAAAATAGCGGCTACGTGCCGATTAAAGGCTAAGATCGCAGCTTAAATTTATACGGCGTTTGCCAAAAATTCAGCCAAATTTCGTTAAAATCACAAAATTTCAAAAAACGGAAAACGAAGTGATAAAGATCATATTTTTAGACGTAGACGGCTGCCTTAGCGACGGCGGGCTGTACCATTCAAACGGCGGCGAAGAGATGAAGAAATTTAATGTAAAAGACGGGTTTGGCATCCAGGAGTGGCAGCGGCTGGGGCTAAAGGTCGCGATCATCACCGGCAAAAGCTCGCAGATCGTCGCAAACCGCGCGCGCGAGCTAAAGATCGATACGCTCTTTCAAGGCGAAAAAGACAAGCTCTCAAGGGCGGAGCAAATTTTAAAAAATTTCAACCTAAGCTTCGATGAGGCCGCTGCAATTGGCGATGATATAAACGACGCGAAGCTTTTAAATGCGGTCGCGATCAGCTTCAAGCCCGCCGATGCGCTAAGCTCGCTAAAAGCGGACGTCGCGCTAAGCAAAAACGGCGGCTGCGGCGCGGTGCGCGAGATGATCGAAATGCTCGTCGATAAAAACGGCATGCGCAAAGAGTGGAATAGCAAATGGCTGTAGTTTCGCAAGCGCGCGTGAGAATGCCTGCGAGGGGCGAAATTCCGCGCAGATCAAAAGGAGCCGAGCGATGGTGATAAAAATTTTCTACGTCGCGATTGCGATCTTTTGCGTCGCGATGGTGTTTTTAAGCGTGCAGACGCCTTATTTTAGCGATATGTTTAGGCAAGATCTAAGCATTGCGAATATGGAGATGAAAAAGATCGTCGATTATCAGATCGGCGAGCGCGTGGATGCTAAATTTACCGCGGACGGCGGCACTCGCTATAAGGATCGCGACGAGTTTGTAAATTTTAAAGCCGAGGAGATTGGCGCAGATCTAAATCACACTTTGGTTTCAAAGACCGCGACGCGCGCAGGCGAGCTGATAAAATTTAACGGCGACGCGCACTATGTAAATAGCAGAGGCTTTGATTACACGGCGCAAGAGATCATCTACGATACGAGCAGCAAGATCGTCCGCTCAGACGTGCCGTACGTGCTGCGCCAAGGCGGCGACCGTATCACGGGCGCAAGCATAAGCTACGACACCAAAACCAAACAAACAAACTCAAAAGGAATCCACGCATGGTATTTAATAAAAGATCAAAACTCCACAAACTAATACTTTCAGCTGCGCTAATTTCGGGCTTTAGCGCGACTACTCTTAGCGCCGCGCAGGAGCAGGTCGAGGTCACGGCGGATAATTTTTTCGCCGACGAGATCAAGCAGATCAGCGTGCTGACGGGCAACGTTCGCATCAAAAAGGGCGCTTATGATACGCTAAATTCCGATAAAGTGACGATCTATTTCGACGCCAAGCGCCAACCTACAAAATATGTCGCGACGGGAAACGCAAATTTTAAAATTTTACTCAATCAGAAGCATTACGACGGCAAGGGCGGCGTGCTGACCTACGATCCGACTATCGAGGCTTACACGCTTGAAAACAACGCCTATCTGCACGAGGCCGAGACCAAAAAGGAGGTTTACGGCGATAAGATCATCGTAAATCGCCAAAAGGGCACCTACGAAGTAAAAAGTGGCGGCGGCGAGAAAAAGCCCGTGCGTCTGATCTTTCAGGTCGAAGATCAAAACAAATGATCTATCCTAGCAGCGCGCAGTTTATCACCTCCGCCGCAAATATCGGCGGTGCGCCCGAGTTTGCGATGAGCGAAGTGGCGTTTTTGGGGCGTTCCAACGTCGGCAAAAGCAGCCTGATAAACGCGCTTACTGGGCGCAAAAATCTAGCCAAATCAAGCTCGACGCCGGGCAAAACGCAGCTGATAAATTTTTTCGAAGTTAAATTTAAACAAAAGCTTGCCGCAGACTCGGACGGCTCGCAAAATGAAACATCGCCCGATCTAGCGAGCAAAGAGGCTTTAAGCTCGGCTGCAAATTGCGCGCAAGATCACGCGGAGGCTGCGGCGTCTGAGCGAAATTTGAAGCAAGATTGCGTTTTAAATTTAAAAAGTGCCTCGGCGGATTTTAGATCGGATCGCGAGACAGATCTTGCGGCGGGCTTTGCGCCGAATTCAGCGCAAAGCCCCGAATTAAATTTTAAGGGCATATCCGCGCTAAGCTTAGCGGGCAACCCCGCCTTTTCGGATCTTGCTAGCTTGGGTGAAAATATCTCTTTGATCTTCGTGGATCTGCCGGGGTTTGGATACGCTAAGGTTTCTAAAAAACTGCATTATATCTGGCAAAAAAATCTCGACGAATTTATCAAAGAGCGCCTAAATATCAAGCTTTTCGTCCATCTCATCGACGCGAGGCAGTTTGATCTTACGATAGATAAAAATTTGCAAAGCTATCTCGCTAGTTTTCTGCGCGGCGATCAAAAGGTCGTGAGGCTCTACACCAAAGCCGACAAGCTCAACCAAAGCGAGCGCGCAAAGCTTTTGAGGCACGATCCGCAGGCGATTTTGGTCTCTACGCTAAAAGGCAGCGGGCTTGCGAAAGCGCGCGAGATTATTGTGCGCAGGGCGTTTGGATTATGAAATTTCTAAATTTAAATACGCAAAATTTCGCGGCGCAGAATTTCAAAATAATTAAATTTAGCGGATATAAAATGCACCGCGAAAATTGCGCGAAGATTAGGGAAAATTTTAGATGATACGGCTAAAAAAAGCGCGCCTTTGCGACATTTCGCGCATGCAGGAGCTCGTAAAAGAGGAGGTGCAAAACGGCGTGATCTTGCCGCTTGAAAGCGATGAAATTGCGGCGAATATCCGCTCATACGTGCTGGCGTTCGGCTGCGATTTTAAGGCGGATACGAGTTTTGATTCCAAGGAAAATTTGAGTTTTGATTCTAAAGAAAATTCCGATTTAAATTTAGTCAGGAATTTTGATTCAAATTTAGCGCGCAATGCCGATTTAAATTTAATCCAAAGCTCCGCCGAAAATTTTGCCGAAAATATTTCTGAAAATTCCGCCGAAGATGCCGCGGGTAATTTTGCGCCGCAACTAGCTACGTCTCAAAATAGCGCGCCACGAAATAGCGCAGCGCAAGTCGTATCCGGGGCGAGCCGCGCGCAAGCGGGCAAAGGGCAAAATTTACGGAGCGAATATTCGCAAAGCGCGGGCGTTTTGCAAACCGAACGTTCGCGGCTTTGCGAATCGCAGTCCGCAAAAAATGCCGAAATCTTGGCGGGCTTTGCTTCGCTTAAAATTTTTAACGCCGATCTTGCCGAGGTGCGCTCGCTCATCGTCGCTCCGCAGTTTCGCAGGCGCGGCATTGCCAGAGCTATCGTAAACGAGCTGCTAGACGAAGCGAAATTTTATGGGCTAAAAAGCGTATTTACGCTCACCTATCAAAAGGAATTTTTCGAGCGGCTCGGTTTTACCGAAATCCCAAAGGACGAGCTGCCCGCGCAAAAAATTTGGGCCGATTGTATTAAATGCAAAAAGTTTCCGGTATGCAACGAAATCGCACTTATCTATACCTTATAGCGGACACTCTTTTTAGCGCGGGGGTTCTTTTCTACCTACTTCTAAGTGCGGTGTATAGGTGGTTGCCGCCGCTGATCGGATTTTTTTTCACGGCGATGGTGGTACAAAAATATGAAAACGACGTGAAATTTAAAAAGTTCGGCTTTACCTGGTTTTTCTCTATTTTTTATCTGTTTTGCGCCGAGCAGATCCACGGATTTAACCTATTTAGCGTGGCTATCGCGTATTGTATATTTTATTTCGTGGTCTATGAAAACTCATTTAAATATATTAAATTTAGAAATTTTTTGATCTGCTTTTACGTGATGATCAGCTATGTTTTGGTCTTTGTGGTGAGCAACGCGATCTCTGCGATCAAAAAGAGCGAGTATCTGCCCCTAAGCGGCGAGTATTTAAATTATATCGTGATTGAAATTTTGCTTGCTCTGCTCTTTTTTAAGGGGCGGCTGGTATGAGGCTAAAGTTCGTATTCGTATTCGTGATACTATTTTTTAGCATGCTTTTGGTTAGAATTTATTATCTTTCGATCAAATCAAACGAATTCTACGAGCAGGTCGCTAAAAACAACGTCATCTCTACCGAATACATCCCGCCGGTGCGCGGTCAAATTTTAGATGCCAAAGGCCGTCCGCTTGCGATAAATAATCTCGGCTTTTCGCTATCCATCGCGCCGCATCTAAAAGACGCCGCGCTGCAAAGCGAGCTGAATAATATCTCGCGCTACTTCAAAGATCTCAATGTCACCGCGATGAGCAAGAGCTACAAGGACGCAAATTCCGCTTACAATCAAGATTTTATCGAAGTCGTGCCGTTTTTGGACTACAACGCCACGATACAGCATTTCGCAAGCTTGAGCCTGCACGAAAATATTAAAATTTCGCCCGCTTCGCAGCGCTTCTACCCTTACGGCGCGCTTGCTTCTCATATCATCGGCTACGTAGGCCGCGCCAATAAAAAAGATATCCAAAACAACCCCCTAAGCGCGCTTACCGGATACAACGGCAGAAGCGGCGTCGAGGGGTATTATAACGAGCTTTTGCAGGGCAGCAAGGGCGAGCGCAAGACGAAGGTTACGGCGCTAAATCAGGTCGTGGAGGAGATCTCGATGCAAGAGCCCAGCAGTAGCGAAATTTCGCTCACCATCGATCTTGAGCTGCAAAAATACCTCGAGGAAATTTTTAAAGATAAAGACGGCGTAGCGATCGTGATGGATCTGCGCGACGGCGCTATCATCGCGGCGGGCAGCTTCCCCGAGTACGATCTGAACACCTTCGTGGGCGGAATTTCGCAGGCGCAGTGGGACGAGCTGATAAAAGATCCGCGCCATCCGTTTACGAATAAGCTCGTAAACGGCCTCTATCCGCCGGGCTCTGTCATTAAGATGGCTGTGGGGATGAGCTTTTTAAACAGCGGCAAGATCAACGAAAACTGGAGCGTGTTTTGCAGCGGTGCGATAGAGCTTGGAGGGCGTAAATTTCGCTGCTGGAAGAGCTGGGGTCATGGCCGCGTGAGCCTAGTAGAGGCGATTAAAGGCAGCTGCGACGTATATTTTTACGAAGGCTCACTGCTGGTGGGGATCGACTATATGTCCGCGTATCTACAGCGTCTGGGATTTGGTAGTAAAACGGGCGTCGATCTACCCAATGAGTTTGTAGGCACGATGCCTAATAAGGCCTGGAAAATGCAGAAATTTAAGCGCGCGTGGTATCAGGGCGAGACGGTCAATGCCTCGATCGGCCAGGGCGACGTGCTCGTCACCCCTATGCAGGTGGCGAAAAACACCGCGCAGATCGCCTCGGGCAAGGCTATCATGCCGCATTTTTTAAAAAGCATCGACGGCAAGCCGGTGGAATTTACCCCTACCGAGCTTTTCACGCCGAAAGAAAAGGCGCAGCTGCCCCTCGTGCGACGCGGCATGTATGAGGTCGGCAACAACCCAGACGGAGGCACCGCCTACAAGCTCATCCATACCGCAGTAGTGCCTCTAGCGGTCAAGACGGGAACCGCGCAGGTCGTAGGCATCTCGCAGACCACCAAAAAGCGAATGAAAGAGGCCGATATGGACTACTTCCACCGCTCGCACGCCTGGATGACGAGCTTCGGTCCGTATGACAAGCCGCAATATGCCGTAACAGTACTAGTTGAACACGGCGGCGGAGGCGGAAGCGCGGCAGGCCCCGTGATAATGCAAATCTACGAAAAACTCGCCCAGATGGGCTACATCGACGCCAACGCAACGACCATCAAAGACAGCGCAAAGAAAACGAAGTAGAGCGGAATTTAAAATTATAAAATTTTAGAATTTTGCCCGTGCTTCGCGGGCTTGGAATTTTATCTAGCCTCCATAGGTTTAAAATTTTAAAATTTATCCGCTTTCGTAAGTCTGAAATTTTAAAATTTAGTTTGGAGCATCGATGCATAATTTTAAAATTTTATAAAACTTGGAGGAGATAGAATTTTATCTCGCCTTTGCCTGTTTGAAATTTTAAAATTTAGCGTAGCACAGAGACTTTGAAATTTAGAATTTTACCCGTCCTTTGCAGACTTGAAATTTTAAAATTTAGAACAGCAAAAGACCCTAAAATTTGGTAGGTAAAGCGGTTTTAAATTTTAAATGCATTATATATTAGCGCATAGGCGGATATAAACATATCGCGGTATAATCCGAGAATTAAATTTTAAGGAGTGAAGAATGGCGTTTGAAAATGCAATCATCACAAAAAAGGATGATGAGAAGTATGGACTTAGCGAGATTTGGTTAAAGTATAATTCAAAGTACGATACTTTTATTAATAGGTTGGAGTGGACTATAGATAGAGATAGAAATTGTTGGTTATGGAAAATGTATAATTTTGAGGATCCGAATTACGATAGAGCGTTGCTTGCAAAAGCCGTATGGATCTTATGTTGCGATAGCACTCAAATATATGTAGTGTTGGATCAAAAGGTAGCGGATACGCGATCGGACGAATTCCACAGAATCTGGGGGCTTCTAGATTTAAAACCAAATCATACGCAAAATCTTAGTAAGCAAGATATTTTATGCCTGTTAAAAGAAATTTTAGAAGTATATAGGGACTGTGATTTGTGGAAACCGGAGTCGAATTATACTATGGAACTACAAAACTTAACTGATAAAGGGGAGAAATAAAATGGCAAATTTAACACTAGAACAAGCAAACGCAAGATTGGCTTTAGCTAATTCACTGGATGACATTATAGGTATTTTAAAAGAAATAGATATAAACTCGTCTGGATCAACAACTGTATTTTATAGTGGCATAAAAAATGATATAATTGATGTGATTAGTACAGCTGGTATGGTAACGCATGGTATTGCAATAATGGCAGGTGTTGCTTTCAGGGAAGGGAAAAGGTAAATATGAAATTTAAAACTTATACGCATGTAATTTTACAAAGTATTATTTTGATTAGCACTATTTTCATCGTTTATATTGTTTATAAAATTAATTTTAAGAAACAGGACGAGATTGTTAAAATTTCAGTAGAGGCTTTGCCTAATAGAAAATGTATTTCCAAAGGAATCGATATAACAAAAAAGCTTAGTTTATATCTTCAGTCGAAACAAGATACAGAAAATCTTGACGTAATACGATTGTTTGAAGACAATGGTTTTATCTGCCAAACAAAGACGAAGTGCCATTTTGAAGATTATGTAATGGGGCGAAAAAGAGGATTGGTGTTGATTTTGACGAAAATCTTACAATAACATACGCTTATATTTTAAACGGCGATTGCTAATGAAATTTTTAAGGATTTATTATGATAATGGAAAGAATTGAGATAGGTTACATAGACTTAGGATTATTTTGGCATTCTTTTTTATTATATACTGATAAAAATGGCAAGCAAAGTTATTTGCGTGCGGGTCCAGCGGAGAAATATGGTGTAGGTGATGGTGTATTCTATAAAGTTGATGAGCTATCGATAAGCAGGGGCGAATACATTGAAGGCACTGTTGACTATCCACTGGACGGACATCCATATCCAACTGAAGTACTGTTACAAGGCGAAGATTTGTCTGGTGTATGGAATAATGTAAATAAAAGTGCAGATAAATATGAAGCAGGTTATGCATACATTGGCACGAGACAAAATTGCAATACTTTTACTGTATCTTTATTGAAAGAGAATGACATACCACTTCCAAAATTCAATACATATACTGGTTATTGGACACTTGGATTTAATGATGACTTAAATAAAATATACGGTGGTCTTAAATATGAATATTATCTGGAGATTAAAGACTTACTAGGCGAATATATTGACGATATCAAGAAATTCTTCGGCTTTACCTCTATCAATATCGTCGACCCTCTCGCCATTGATCTCAACGGTGACGGCAAGATCGGTATCAATCCTATATCCATAACGGCTTCGGATAAAAAATCAGGCTCGGATAATAATGAAAGCGGCGGAGCCTACTTCGATCATAACGGCGACGGAGTATCTCACAGATCTTCTTGG
>NZ_CALGPY010000011.1 GCF_937959485.1 uncultured Campylobacter sp. | reverse complement strand
CGGTGCGAAACAGAATTGTGATTATACAAGAGTGATGCTTAAAGGGGGCTGAATAATTGGTAGAAAAATGAGGAGTTCTTAAACAAAGAAAAATTCACAAAAAGGGTAAAATTTTAAAGAAACGCCAAATGAAAAAGCGAGGAAATTTAAAAGTAATCAAACCCGGTGTAGCTTCTACATACAAAATTCTACTTTTAAAATTCCCTCATATTTTAAAATTTCTACGAAATTTCTAAAATTCTAATACGCCATCAGCTTCGCGCCGAACGCGCCGCGCACCAAACTCTCGCTTTTATTTGCTAGCTTATCCATCATCTTTTCATACGCCGAGGGCTCCTGCCAGATCGGATCTGCTACGCCGCTAGCCTTTACGAGCGCGCTTTTAGCATCCTCTAAAGAGCCCACCTCGTCGATGAGCCCGACGCCTTTGGCGCCGCTAGCTAAAAATACTCGCGCATTCGCCCACGTATCGCGCTTCCTAAGATCCAGCGAGCGCGCCTGCGCCACTTCGCGCGTAAATAGCTCATAGCTCTCATCCACCAGAGCTTGGAGGCTTGCGCGCTCCGCGTCGCTCCATTTTCGCATCATCGTGCCCGCTTCTTTGAGCTCGCCCGCTTTGACGATCTGTTCGGCAAAGCCTAGCTTAGCGGCAGCTTCGCTCACGTCTAAGCCCTGCATGATAACGCCTATGGAGCCGATGAAGCTGCCCGGATTTGCATAAATTTTACTCGCCCACACGCCGCCTAGGTAGCTGCCGCTCGCCATCGTGCCCTTGGCGTAAGCAACGACCGGCTTGCGCGAGTTTAGGGATTTGATAGCCAGCGAAATTTCCACGCTAGGGCTTAGTGCGCCGCCGGGACTATCGATCAGCAGAAGCACTCCTTTGATCGCCTCGTCGTTTTTCAGGGTTTCGATCTTTTCTAAAATTTCGCTATCGTCCATTATCGCGCCGCTTAGCGAAAGCTGAGCGAGATTCGCGCCCTTTTGTTGCGTGCTTTCGCCGCTAGCGAAAATCAAAAACAAAATAAGCAGAAAAATCAAGGATTTAAAGTATTTATTGATAAACCCGAGCACGGCGCCGATCGGCGCAAAGATGTTCTTTAGAAATTGCATTTCATTCCTTCGATAAAAAGTGATTTTGCGTTTTTGCTCTGCAAAATGAGCTGGAGCGGCAGCTGATCCTCATCGCACTCAATGCCTTCAAAAACGGCGATGTCGGCGAGTTTGCCCTCTTTCAGCTCACCTAAGCTTAACCCAAGCGCGGCTGCCGCATTTCTCGTCGCGCCTAAAAGTAACGCCCGCGCTAGTTCTGCCAAGCCCAGCTCGTCGTGCATCATTAAATTTGCACGCAGCTCGTCTAAAAAGCTTAGACTAAAATTCGAGCTAAGCCCGTCGGTAGCGATGTTGTAATTAAGCCCGCTTGCGAGCAGCTTTTTAAAACTTAGCCGCTTCTTGCTAAGTAGGCGGTTGGAGCGCGCGCAGTGCGTGATCGAGTGAAGCTTCGGATCAAAGATGCTAAAATCATCCACCCAAACGCAATGCGTAAAAAGCGTGCGAAGCCCGTTAAAATGCGCTACAAAGCTCTGCGGCGAGTAAAAAGGCGCAGGCGTTGGGTTAAATTTAGCAAGCCGGGCTTTAAATTTACCGCGACCCGTGCGCAGCCACTGCCGCTCATACGCGCTCTCCATAAAATGCGTGCTTATAGCAAGTCTGTTTTCGCGGGCAAGCTTCGTCGCAAACTCCGTAATCTGCGGATGCGTCGAATACGGCGAGTGCACCGACACGGCGGGGATAAAAAGTGAGCTTGCAAGCGCCTTTGTGCGCTCAAAGCGCTGCTTAAATTTCAAAATATTCTCCGCCGCAACCTCCTTGCTCGCGCCTAAAATTTCATTAAAAAATACGGTTCTAATGCCGCTTTGCGCGCAAGCTTCAGCCTCGCCGCCGAAGTTTGAAATTTCGCCGATCGTGCCCACGCCGCTTCGCATCATCGCGGCGATCTGCTCCAAGATCAGCCGTCCGCGCGCCGCGGCGTCCAGCTGCTGCCTGGAGGCGATGACGCTACCTAGCCAGTCCAAAAAATCGCCGTAGCGCAGCGTGCCTTTGTTTGCGCTAAATTCCAAATGCACGTGTGGATTTATAAACGCAGGCATCGCTATGTCGCCGCTAAAGTCTAAAATTTCGGCTTGCGGGTATTTGCGCGCCGCGCTTGCAAAGGAGCAGACCTCGATTATCTTTTTATCAAAGACGATCGCGCCCTCTTTTAAAATTTTAAAATTCTCATCGCAGACAAGAACCCACTTCGCCCTTAAAATTCTCATCGTTTTCCTTATCTAAAACAGCGCGTGATTTTAGCATAAAATTCTATTTCGCGCTAAATTTAGAGATAAAATTTTATCGTTTAGCTTGAACGGGTAAATTTGGCGTCATAGTAAAAAATAAGCTCGCTTTGGTTATAATTTTCGCTTAAATTTCAAAATAAGGACACAAAAATGAAAATTATGGTGATTCAAGGACCGAATATCAATATGCTTGGTATGCGCGAGCCCGCTATTTACGGGGTTATGAAGATGGAGGATATCCATAAGCAGATGAAGGCGGTCGCCGATCAGAGCGGCAACGAGATCGAGTTTTTCCAGAGCAATTTTGAAGGCGAGATCGTCGATAAGATCCAAGAGTGCTTCGGCACCTGCGACGGCATCATCATCAATCCCGCCGCCTACACGCACACTTCGCTCGCTATCCGCGATGCGCTCGCCGCAGTCAGTCTGCCCGTGATCGAAGTGCATATCTCAAACATCGCTCGCAGAGAGGAGCTTAGACAAAAAAGTTTAATAGCACCCGTAACTGCAGGTCAGATTATCGGTTTCGGTCCCGTGGGATACCATCTGGCGATGATCGGAATGATTCAAATCTTTGAGCAGATCAAAGCTGCCAGAGCCGAACAGAAAGCCAAATAAGTTTGGGATTAAATTTGAAAAATTTTATCCTAAAGGACGAAAACGCCGTATTTCGCGAGTGCGGATACAGCTGCGACAACGCGATATTTTTAAGTCTTGGTGGGCGCAAATTTTTCCTCACCGATGCGCGTTATAGTATCGAGGCGCGCGAACTTTGCCAAGATACCGAGGTTATCGAGGTCGAGCGAAATTTGATAAAAGACACGCGGCTGTTTTTGCGAAAGGCCGGCATAAAGGAGCTTAGCTACAACCCGTACGATTTTAGTGCGGGCGAGTGGGAAGCTCTGAGCAAGGGGCTTGGGATAAGATTTAAGGCGCGGGCGAATTTTTCGCAAATTTCGCGCATAATAAAATCAGAGGATGAGATAAAAATTTTAAAGCAAGCGGCGCAGTTAGGTGCGGAAAGATTTGACGAATTTGCCGCGTTCGTGCGCGCCGAGGGCGAAGGCATGAGCGAAGAGGAGCTGTTTTTTAACGCCGAGCTTATCTTTAAAAAAAAGGGCGAGCTCGCGCTTAGCTTTTCGCCTATCGTCGCGATCAACGAAAATGCCGCAAAGGCGCACGCATTGCCCGGTAAAAAGCGCTTGCGATATGGCGATTTACTCCTGCTTGACGCGGGGGTTAAATTTAATCGTTACTGCTCGGATAGGACGCGCACGGCGTACTTTGACGAAAATTTTAACTTCGGCAAGGAGCAAAATTTTAAAAACGCCAAACGGCAAGAAATTTACGAGATCGTAAAAGAGGCGCAAGCTCTGGCGATCGCGGCGGTTATGCCCGGCAAAAAGGCGCGCGAGATCGACGCGGCGGCTAGGGATTTTATCGCGAGACAGGGCTTTGGCGAAGCGTTTTTCCACAGCACGGGGCACGGCGTCGGAGTCGATATCCACGAGCTTCCGTTCATCTCAAAGCGCGGAGATACCGTGCTAAAAGAGGGTATGGTCTTTAGCGTGGAGCCTGGGATTTACTTGCCCGGCGAGTTTGGCGTGCGTATCGAGGACGTCGTGGTCGTGCGCGAAAACGGGGCTGAAATTTTAAGCGAGTAGACCCGATGAATGTGCGACTTAAGAAAAACGGATTTTACGAGTGCGCGGACGCGCTATGCGTCGTAAAAAGCGCAGTTTTCCCGATGAGGCGCCGCGAGCGCGGAAATTTTAAAAATTTATACCTGCTCGGGCTCGGCGGGAATTTAGGGGATGTCAGGCGACACTTCGAGCGATTTTATCGCGTTTTGCAAAGCGATGCGCGCTTTTTCGTAGCGCAAAATTCCTTGATCTTAAAAAACAAGCCGTTCGGCTTTTTAGATCAGCCCGATTTTTTAAACGCCGTAATGCTCGTGCAAAGCTCTCTGTCGCCGCTTACATTGCTTAAAATTATGCAGCGCGCAGAGCTACGATTTGGACGCAAAAGAAGCTTCAAAAACGCGCCGCGCACGCTGGACGTGGATATTTTATACACAAGCGCAAAGGTGCGTGCCTGCGAACGGCTCGCGCTGCCGCATCCGGGTGTTTGCGAGCGCATAAGCGTGATTTTGCCACTTGGAGAGATGAAATTTAAAAGAGGACTGATATGCAAACTAAAATCGTAAATTTTTTAAGCGCCAAGGGCGGAGTCGGCAAGAGCGTGATTGCAGCAAATTTCGCCGAAATTCTAAGCGAGCAGGGCTACCGCACGGCGATCATAGAAGCGCCAAATTTAAACAATCAGGAGATCATCTTAAACGCTTTGCAAAGAAAGAGGATTTCGCTACCAAGCGCCATCGCAATAAAAATTTCGCAAAATTTAACGCTTGTCTCGCCCGCACTTGCTTCACAAAATCCCGCGTCTTCACAAAATTCTACAAATAGCACGAATTCTGCGGCGCAAAATTCCATCAAAAACGCAAGCTCTAGCGCAGACGATTGCGTCATGCAAAATTCTATGGGTAGCGCACAAAACCGGGAAGGCGACGAAAGTCTCAGCTCGCACAATTACGCGCAAAAACTCACGAACTCTGATGGCAAAAACAACTCAGAAAATTCCGCCGCTTCAAATTCAATAACAAACGCTGCAAAAAATTCTACGAATTGTGCAGCCAAAAAGCCGCAGAATTGCGAAGATGGATGGAATTTTACAGAATCAAAAAGCCTAGAGAATTTTAAAAGCGACGATTTCACCAAGCAAAATTCAATCCCTGACGAGAATTCTCAAAATTCCGCGAGTGAAGATGAAATGAAAAATTCCACCCGCTCATCAAATCCAGAAGAAGCAGGAAATTCCGCGAGTGCAAAAGCTCACGAAAGCCCCGCTCGCTTCGCAAGCGAGCTGAAAGAGGCGGGAATCTTCGATTTTATTTTGATCGATGTGGGGCTTGAGTATCTTGGAGATTTTTTGAGCATCGGCGACGAAAATATCGTGCTGTGCGCGAACGAACCCTGCTCGATCAGCAACACCTACGCGCTTTTAAAGACGCTTGGAGCGAGCAAAAAAGAGGTTTTGTTTTTGCTAAATTTCACCGCAAGCGAGGATGATGCCGTTATGATCTACGACAATCTAAAGTCGGTTGCACACCGCAATATAAGCGAACTGGGCTTTAAACTGCTAGGCTTTGTGCCGTTTTGCAAACAAGTAGCCATCTGCTCACAAAATCGCGCGCTTTTTAACTCGCACTATCCGTTTTCGCCAGCTACCATCGCGCTTAGACAGAGCGTCTCGCGATTTTTGAGCAAGCAGGGCTGCGAGCCGATCGATATGAGCGCTTACCGCGGCGTCGGCGGATTCTTACGAAAGCTTAGCAACCTAGTATGATTTACGACGAGATTTTAAATCACGTAAATTCTGCCATTTTAAACGGAATTTTAAAAATTTAATGGTATTCTTAAAACTAAAATTTTAAATAATATACATAAAAGATAGATTAATCATGCAGTTAAAAGAAATTTTAAAAGACATCAAAATCGCCCGCGACAATCTCAAAAACGTGGGCAAAAGCGCCACGATCTTCGGCTCGGCGCGCTTTAGCGAGGATAATCGTTACGTAAAAGACGCGCAAAAGCTCTGCGAGGGGCTTGCCGATTTAGGATACTCGATCATCACCGGAGGCGGTGGCGGCATTATGCAAGGCGCCAACCGAGGCGCATTTGCGAGAGCAAGAACGCACAGCGTGGGCTTTAACATCATGCTGCCGTTTGAACAAAAAAGCAACGGCTTTTTGACGCAGGGCGCGAAATTTTCGGCATTTGCGCCGCGCAAAGGCGCTCTCATCGAAAACAGCGAAATTTTCGTCATCTTTCCTGGCGGATTTGGGACGCTGGATGAATTTTTTGAAATTTTAGTGCTGGTGCAGACGGGCTTTAAACGCGCGCAGATCTATCTTTACGACGAGGAATTCTACGCGCCGCTAATGGAGTTTTTCCGCACTTCGCTGCTAAAATCTGGCGCGATAAACGAAAGCGATCTGCAAAATTTCAAACTCTGCGACAGCGTGGATGAAATTTTGGCAGATGTGCGACGTAAGGAGAACGAATGAAAATTTTAGTCGCGATGAGCGGCGGCGTGGATAGCTCAATGTGCGCGAAGCTACTGCAAGACGCGGGGCACGAGGTGCAGGGCTGCTATATGAAGCTGCACGCAAAGCCCGGCTATCACGAAGCAAACATCGCCAAAGTCTGCAAGGTGGGCGAGTTTTTGGGTATAAAAATCCACATTTTGGATCTGCAGGAGGATTTTAATCGCGACGTTTACGAGCCCTTCGTGCAGGCCTATATCGGCGGTCTTACGCCAAATCCGTGCGCGCTGTGTAACCGCCGCATAAAGCTCGGTAAGCTCTTGGAATTCGCGCGCGAGCGGGGCTTTGAGCGCCTAGCTACGGGGCATTACGTCCGTATCGAGGACGGGCTTTTAAAAGCCGCTATAGATCTTAGCAAAGATCAGAGCTATTTTTTAGCAAACATCGATCCTGCCGCGCTTAAGTTTATGCTCTTTCCGCTTGGAGGGATGTATAAAAAGGACGTCAAAGAGGCTGCGCGCGCCTATGCGGAGCTTTCGCAGATCGCTTCTGCGAGCGAAAGCAGCGAGATCTGCTTTGTGGACACCACCTACATCGACGTTTTGAACCGTCATACGGACACCAAAATGCCCGGCATCGTGCGCGATCGCGCAGGCAACGCCATCGGCACTCACGAGGGCTACATGCACTACACGATCGGCAAGCGCCGCGGTTTTACGGTGCACGGCGCGCATGAGCCGCACTTCGTGCTAAGCATCGACCCGCACAAAAACGAGATCGTCGTGGGCGGCAAGGATGAGCTGGCGACCTACGAGTTCGACACCGAAAATTTTAACGCCTTTTTAAGCAGGGATGAAATTTTAAATATGCATGGCCTCGGCGTTAAGATCCGCTACCGCAGCGCCAAACTTCCCGTTAAAATTTTGCCGCGCGAAGACGGCGGCGTGCATGCCGTGCTGTCCTCGCCCGCAGCGGGCATCGCTCCGGCGCAGCTCGCGGTTTTTTACGACGAGCGCGACCGAGTAGTAGCAAGTGGATTTATAAAATAGCGCTTTGTTTTTGCTTCACTTAAAGCCCGCGAATTTGCAAAACGGCGCTTTGATCGCGCTTGCTTTGTTAAATTTCATATCGAAAAAGAGATTTACGCTTTTAAATCCGCGCCTCTAAATTTCATTTCGCAAGCCTAGGCGCCAAATTTGTGCGTTCGGCTTTGCGATTTGAGACTTTTAAATTTATGCTCTGGCGCCGTGTGTCCCACACCGAGAATAAAATTTTACGGCGATGCCTTACTTAAGCACATCACGCCGCAAATATCGTGACTAATATAAAAGCTTCGTGTGCCGTCGCGATATGGCGAAACGAAATTTGCGCATTCGATCTAAAGGAATTTACGATGAAATTCTAAGTTCGTGCCAAAGCCCGCAATGCCGCTTAAATTTCATGAATTTACGCAAAATCAAATTTAAAATTTAGCAGCGCTTTCTGCGCTCGAATTGTGCTCAAATCGCCCTAAAATTCCACCCGCGTCTTTACCTCAAAAAGCAGCTCGCCGTCCACCGCCTCAAGCCCGCCGCTCTTTATCATCTCGCGAATTTTACTCGTGCCAAGGCTGCTTTTTTGAAGCAAAATTTCAACCAAGTTTAAATCTCTGATCTCATAAATGCACCGATCTATCAGCTGCGAAGAGCCCAGATCGTCGAAGTAGAAAAATCGCCCGCCGTTTGAATAGACCCAGCCGTATAGCCCGCCGTGCACGCCGCCTACTTTACGCCACTCGTGCGGCAGATCGAGCGCGAAAAGTCCGCTTTTGCGAGCGACCAGCCTGCGAGTGCTGCGGCCACCGCCCCAAACATCCGCGCGCTCCAAAAAATATATCCGCTCGCCGCTTTGAAATACGCTGCCGCTAAGCGCGTGGATCTCGCCCGCGAAGGGATTGTCTGCCGCGCGCTTTTGCTTTCCGTCGTTCTCGTCGAAATAGTAGATGCCGCCAGGGGAGGCAAAAAGCAGATGGTTTGAGTGCGCGAGCTGCCTATTTAGCGGAGTATAGGGCGCGGCGGCGAGGTCAAATTTTAAATCATTCGCAAAAACGTCGCCGCTTTTCGCATCCCACAAAAAATAGTCCAACCACTGCCTCAAAAGTTCGTAATGCCCGCCGTTATCGCGCGCGTCAAGGCGCAGGTTTTTAAAATACACGTTCGCGCCGTCCGCGGAATAAACTTCGCTCGCCCTGCCGTCGCTTCCCTCTATCTGGCGCAGGCTCGCGGCATCAGCGCCGGGCAAAACCTCTCCCTTATAAAACGCGCGCGAGCCCTGCGCAGCGTAATACATACCCGCGATTTGACGTAGATCCGCAGCGTCCATTCGCTTAAATTTATAGAGGTAGCTTTGCGGCTTGGGCGCATCCCAAAAGATATGCGCCAAGGTTTCATAAGTAAGCTTAAACGCTCCCAACGCGTCGTTCCGCACCGCTTCGCCGTCGCAAAAATAGCTAACTTGCCCATCGCTTACGTATCCGAACGCTACGGCTTTCGTGCGCGCGGGCTCTAGCTCGCTCATCGCGATATTTCCGCAATATACGGCGTTTTTATCCGCCGCGACGTTGGAGCGGTAGCCGGAGCCGAAATCCAAAACCCGAAAGCTCACCGCATCCGCGTCCGGTATCGCAAAATAGCCCGCGCCCACCACGAGAGCGTAAATTTCATCTCCTTTTTTGTAAAAATCGCTGTATTTGATCTGCTCATCGTCCCGCGGCGAATAGTCGTCGCTGGAATTTATAACCGCAAACAGAGCGAGCACGCTAAAAGCCGCAAATGCAAATATCGCGCCAAGCACGATCTTGCGCCAAAGCGGCATGCCCCGAGGCGCGTCTCGCGCCGGCTTACGATCTGCTTCTACCTTGCGCGCCCTAGCTTTGCGCTTCTTTTGCGCGCGCTCATCCTTTGGCTCTTGCGTAAAATCTTCATACATCTTTTGCCTCAAATTTAATCTCGCCGCAGATTGCGCGGCACTTGAAATTGTACAAAAGCGCGGCTAAATTTATGAAATTTAACGCTACGGACAAATTCTGATTCAACTCTTTGCGGCGCTAATTTATTTTACGAATACCACAAAATCTCTGGCAAATTTTAATTCAAAGCGCTTCGTAGCCGCACGGAATCGGCGCCGTAACGCTTGCAAACACAAAATCCTCATCGCCCGTATTTTTCATACCGTGGCACTCCCCGCTTTTGGAAATGATTAGATCACCCGCACAGATCGGCACCTCCTCACCCTTGCTCGGATAAAACACGCCGCGTCCGCTTAAGCAGATCCACACATCATCGCCACCGGGGTGAATATGCGGCGCTACGACCTGGCCGCGTTTGACGATCCAAACCGCGCTGCAAGTGGTTTCCGTAGTAAAAAATGTCGTTTTTACGGCTCGCTCGTCGCTACAAATAGCATCTTTTATATGAAAAATTCTTTGCATTTTCTCTCCTTGAAGTTCACCGCATCCGGTGCGGTTTCGGCGGAATTTTAGCATCCTTTTCGTGAAGCGAAAGTGAAATTTCAAGCGCCAAACTCGCAACGTAACCTTAAATAAAAACTCTAAATTCTCGTTTTGCTATACGATTTTTTGGAGGATTGAGATCGCATCTAAAAGTAAGAGGCGCATAAGCATGGTATTTGCGGATAGAATTTCGGCTTTAATTTAAGACGGAATTTTAAAAATTCCTCTAAATTTAAAACTGCTCTGCTAGATAAATTTATTAAATTTGATATGAGCTTTGCTTACGCGCTTTTGCTACCCAGATTAAAGCCAAATCGTAGCTTTTATCAAAGACCTCGCGTGACGCAGACTTTACGGCAAGCGCCAAGTCGGTTTATAAAGCTAAATCGGCTTATAAATATATGCTACCTCTGGCTTGTTTTAGCAGATACGCATTTTTGCGTCTCGAATTTTTGCACATTTTACGATAATATTTTATGGTGCATTATACACTGATCGCGGAACAAGCGGTGCCCAAAGAGATAGTGCTAGAATTTTGCGCTATCTCTTAAATTTCAAAACTATTTTATCTTGCTTGGATCCAGCGCGATCTCGTCGTTTTTGATCACGCCAATCCCTTTATTTAGCACATTTTGCGCGATCTGTTTAGCTTCTGCAAGCGAGTGCATCGCGAAGGTGCCGCATTGAAATTTATTCAGCTCGGGGATCTCTGCTTGAGAGCCCACCCCTAAAATATCCTTCATGCTCGCGCTCCACGCCGCCGCGACGGCACTCTCGCAAGGCGCGCCGATCACGCTCATATAAAAGCCCGTGCGGCACCCCATCGGCGAGATGTCGATGATCTCGACGTCCGCGCTATTTAGGTGCTCGCGCATGAAGCCAGCGAAAAGATGCTCCAGCGTGTGGGTACCGCGCTCGCTCATGATCTCTAAATTCGGGCGGCAAAACCGCAGATCATAGACGCTGATCTTATCGCCGCTTTTGGTGCGCATACTCTTTGCGAGCCGCACGCCCGGGGCATTCATGCGGGTATGATCGACCTTAAAACTATCTAACAATGGCATATTTTCTCCTTAAATTTAGATCGCGGCGATTTTAACATAAAATTTCGCACTTTCAGGCGCACAGACGAAATTTTGGCTACAATTACGTTTATTTTAAGGAGAATTAATGCCCTACATAAACGTCAAAATTACCAAAGAGCATGGCGGTCTAAGTCGTGAACAAAAAGCAAGGCTCGTCAAGAATCTCACCGACGCCCTCGTAGCCGTGCTGGGTAGGGGCGAGAAAACCACGGTCGTTACGATAGACGAAATATCCACTGACGACTACGCGATCGGCGGGCAGCTAGTAAGCGAAATCAGAAAGCGGCAGAGCTAAGCTCGCGCGTCAAGCTAAATTTGAAAAGCCAAATTTTAGAATTTTAAAATTTTCATGCGAAATTCTACGCGGCAGGCTCCGCTTCTAAGGGAATAAAATTTGCGATAATCCCCGCTTGCAAGATGAAATTTTACGCTAAATTCCATGCTGTAAAATTCAAAAAACCAACCGAGCGGAAATTTTAAAGCGGGTCTAATAGTGAAATTCTTTGAAAAATAGACAAGATAGAATTTATGCAAGTTTTAAAAATTTTACCAGATAAAATTTAATCCTCGCAAAGTTTAAAATTTCGTAAAAATAAATAGACGATTTATTAGCGAACTAGCGTTCCCAAATTAGCTTTTTGCCGAAAGTTAGAGTATTATCGGTCATTTTCATCCAATCAATTCTGATCGTAAAAAAATCGGTCTCCATCGCGCGCGCAAACGGGAAGCGCTTAAGATATAGCGAGGTTTCGCGCTCATCCGCGCTACGGATATGGCCGCAAATCTGCACGCCTTTGATCCTACCTACAAATTTCGTATCCAGCGCGACTGTAGCCGCAACTCCGCGGTTGGCAAAGACTGCTTTGATATGCTCGGAGTCGCTCGCGCTTGCGATGATGAGCTCCTTATTTTGCGGATCGTAGGCGTAAAATGCACTGCAGCAATATGGCAGATTATTGCGCAAAACTCCGAGAGATAGGAGTTTCATCCTGCCTAAAAACTCGTCGAATTTATCCTGAGCGGCACACATTTTAAGCCTCCTTTTTGCTAAATTATACAATGATTTTCTTTTATTAGCTATAATCGCGAGCCAAAATTAGGAGAATTTTTATGGAAAATTATAAAAAAGTAAAAGAGATGTTTTTGATGCAGCAAGCCCTAAACGACGAAACAAATGGCGTGGGCTGGGAGGACGGCTATACAAAAAACGGCAAACTTATCAACTGGAAGCGCTGCATTTACATGGAATGCGCAGAGCTCATCGATAGCTTTGCGTGGAAGCATTGGAAAAATATCTCTGCAGCGCCGGACGTGAATAATATTGTCATCGAGATCGTTGATATTTGGCACTTCGTAATGAGCTATATTTTAGAGCAATATTACGGCGGCAAAGACATCGACCACATCGTAAGCGACGTCACGGCAGTAAGCGGATTTGCGGAGTTTAGCTCCTACGCCTACGATGTGCGCGAATACAGCATCTACGAAATCGTAAACGACATCGAGCTCATAATCCACGAAACAAGCGGATTTGAGCTGCAAATCGGCGAGCTGCTGACCGATTTTTTTCGCGTGGCGATTAAATGTGGCGTGAGCTTAGACATACTTTTTGCCAAATATATCGGCAAAAACGTGCTAAATAAATTCCGCCAAAATAACGGCTACAAAGAGGGCAACTACCGCAAAATCTGGGGAGACCTTGAGGATAACGAGGTGCTAATAGAGGTGCTATCAAAAGGCGCGGTAAGCGCAAACGAAATTTACGAGCAATTGCAAAAGATCTACGACGCGACGAAGTAAAGTCATGGATTTGCTTGCGAAATTTATCTTTAAGATTTTAAAATTCCATCTATAAAATTTCGGCAGGCAAATTTTAAAAAAGAGGTTTGATTTGAAATTCTGCAGTTTTGTACCTAAAATTTTACGCAATGTCAGCCTATTTATAAGTGGCAAAATTCCGCGCAGCAAGCAAATAAATATTCACAACAGGTAAAAACATAGCTAGATGCGGTCTCCCTTTACGCACTATAAATGAGCAGATTAAACGCGGGGATGGCGAGCGATCAAAGCATAAATTTCGTATTATAATGCAAGATGAGCCGGTTAAAAAAAGTGAATGAGCCAAGCGAGCGGATTAATGAGGCGCTTTCGTGCGGTAGCCAAATTGCTCAGCTCAAATTCCGTCGCAAAAGTCGCTAAAATAACGCAAATAGGAGCATACATGGGTAGAATTTTTAATTTGGCGAAGCAGGATTTTTTTACGCGCAAGTTTATTTTGCTCTCGCTATTGCCACTTGTGTGCTCGATCATAATCTTAGGCACGCTCGCATTTTTCGGCGGCAAAGAGCTTTTTGACGCGCTTTCGCAGGGCGCGCAAAGCGGCGATTTTAGCTTCTTGGACGAACAGCGCTTCCCGGTAATTGCAAAAATTCTAAGCTTTGCTGCTACGAAGTGGATTATCGGCGCGATTTTTTCGGTGTTTGCTAGCTTTGCGGTGCTGATGCTTAGCGTGTTTTGTGCGCTTATCATAGCAGGATTTCTGACGCCCGCAGTCACCAAAGAGATCAATGCGCGCCACTACCATCTAAGCCGCGCGGACGAAGCGAGCACGGCGCGAGTGCTAAAGCTGATGAGCATTGAAATTTTAAAATTTTTAGCGATTTTATTTATATGTTCGGTATTTTTGTTTGTGCCGGTAATAAATTTATTCATCATCAACGTGCCGTTTTTTTATATCTATTACAAGCTGGTTCTAATCGACGTCGCTTCAAACGCGTTAAGCGCGAAAAGCTTCGAGCGCTCTTATAAAATGGGTGGAGGATATAAATTTGCCCTAAGCGCTTTTATTTTTTACCTGCTGTGTTTGATCCCGCTGGTAGGATTATTTTTCCAGCTATTTTTCATCATCTTTTTGACGCACATAGTGCTGATAGACGAAAGTGTCCGCAATAAAAATCGCTAAAGATTAACTAAAATCAATGAAAAATTTTGAAATTTTCATAAAATAGTGCGAAATTTTTTAAGAAAGGATTTCTATGAAATCAGGCGATATTTACATTTGCAATATTTGTTCGCTAAAAAGTAGCGATGATGAAAATGCGGTCTTTATCAAGGCGCATAAAAACGGCGAGGCGGTGCATATCTGCACATCCTGCATGCCTAGCGTCATCCACGGCTCAGGCATGGTCGTAAAAAGCAACTCTGAGATCGAAGAAGAGCTTCAAGACGCTGCGAACTAGCTGCTAACACCACTGCTGCGGCGCGTTTTAATTTGTCTATTAATCTGCGCGCCGCGAAATTCTAAAATTCTAAAATTCTAAAATTCTAAAATTCTAAAATTCTAAAATTCT